>JAFGES010000088.1 GCA_016931455.1 Desulfobacterales bacterium
CCTCAAGAAGGAGGTATATCTCGTTTGACCGGCAAAGCCTATTAGGATCACACCAGCGGAGCTGGTGGTTTAATGTAATTAATTAAAGGGATCACCACTCTGGAAGAGCTAAATCGTCTCACCATGAACTATTGGGCCGCTACGTAAAAAAATTGGGGCAGTGTTGGAGCCATATCTATAAACGAGCCATTTTCCCCTCTTTCTATTTTTTCTAGTTTAACAAATCTATTGAAATTATTCAATCTAAGATGTTATAAGAAATAAATTTAATAGTATCTACTTACCTTTAAATTGCTCCTCAGCAAATTGACTTAAACAATGTCCAATTTATTTCGGTATCATATAGCCGCCGGCAGTTACAGCGTCGGTAAAACAAGAGCCGTGCTGATGCAGGCCTTTTTAGGTACTTGCGTGGGCGTCACCATATACGATTCCGATGCCGGTGTCGGTGGTTTAATTCATTTATTGTTACCGGAACCGATTTTTTATGAAAGTGTCAGTGATCCGAAAAAATATGCATCGACCGGAATGCCGCTTTTTATTCAGGCCCTCATGGAAGCAGGCGCTTCTTTGAAAAAATTGAAAGCCTGCGTTGCAGGTGGTGCCTTACTCGGCCCTTTAAATCAACAAGACCTGGATCTTGATATTGGAGGACGCACAACAGAAGTTGTCATGAATTTCCTTGAAAATTCCCGTATTCGATGCCAAAAATCCGAAACAGGTGGGTTTTTTACCTGCCGTCTCAGCCTAGATATGCAAAATTGGCAAAGCCGTATCGAACCTTCGGGATATGAAAAATCTTTTTTAAATTTTGACAGCCATCCACCATCAACTCAACATATAAAACGCACTATGAATGAATTACAGCCGATTCCTCAGGTAGCATTAAAAATATTACGGATCATGGAGGAAGACCTTTTTGACATCGACAAAGTCGCTCAAGAGGTTCAAAAGGACCAGGTTATCAGTGCGAAAACGTTGAAACTATGTAACTCAATTTTTTTTAAAAGGTTGGAAAAAATCGATTCAATTAAAAACGCCCTCATCTTATTAGGTCAAAATCTTTTAATGAAAATGATTCTGTCGGCTTCCGTGAAAAGTTTTTTCAACACGGATACAATGGGATATTCTCTTTGCCGGGGCGGCCTCTATCATCATGCTGTCGGCACAGCGATTGTCGCTGAAAAACTGGCACACTTCACCGGACTGGTAAGACCTATCCTCGCTTATACAGCAGGACTTTTGCATGATATCGGAAAAGTAGTGCTGGATCAATTCATCACTTCAACCTATCCGTTATTTTATCGCAGACTGCAAGATGGAGAAAAAAATAGTTTAGAAGTTGAAAAAAAAATTTTGGGAATCGATCACACGGAAATTGGAAGTCAATTGGCCCGAAAATGGTCTTTTCCGGATTCATTGATTGAAACGATCAACCACCATCATAACCCGAAAAATGAAATCCAGCACTCCGAACTTACAGCAATCGTATATCTGGCTGATCTGATTATGTCCAGATTTCATACAAACCTGGAAATAGAGCGTATGGATACAACCATCCTGACTACACAATTGGAGAAAATCGGCCTTTCGACTTCCCAATTTCCGAATATTGTAGATTTGATACCAAGCTCTGTTTTTGAATCTTCGCTGGAGCCGGCCAATGGACGAGGCAATTTTTAATGAAATTAAGTAATGCTCAGCAGGCTCTTTTGCGGATGCTTCCGGGCGTAGATCATATTCTCGAGATTGCAAAAACAGATCATTATCTTAAAAATATAACAAAATCCGTTCTAGTCCAATCCATTCGATCAGTTGTTGAAAATTTAAGAGAATCAATAATTTCCGATCACACAGAGATAACTAAAAATGATCTCTCTGAACAATTGATTCTTGAAAAGGTAAAAAACAAGGTCGAAACAGCCTTAACCCCAAATCTATTGCATACCATCAACGCTACCGGCGTTGTGCTGCATACAAATCTTGGACGCTCGTTGCTGGCATCATCTGCGATTGGAAATCTTGCAATCATTGCCGGCAAGTATTCAAATCTGGAATTTAATCTATCAACGGGAAAACGAGGTTCCAGATACGACATTGTTGAAAATGTTCTTTGTGAAATCAGCACGGCTGAAGCAGCCATGGTCGTCAACAATAATGCCGGAGCCGTTTTGCTCTGTCTAGACACCATTTCCAAAGGAAAATCGGTGCTTGTATCCAGAGGAGAACTCGTTGAAATCGGAGGATCATTTAGAATCCCCGATGTCATGCAAAAAAGCGGCTGTATTTTAAAAGAAGTCGGCACGACAAATCGTACGCACATTAAAGACTATGAAAATGCCATTGATGATGGTACCGGCCTTATCTTGAAAGTTCATACCAGTAACTATCGTATCGTCGGATTTACAGCCGAGGTTTCCTTAAAAGACCTAGTCGCATTGGGTAAAAAATATCACATTCCGGTTATGGAAGACCTGGGCAGTGGAAGCTTTATCGACTTTTCCAAATACGGCTTATCCAAAGAGCCTACGGTGATGGAATCCGTTGCAACCGGTGTGGATATGATCACCTTCAGCGGCGACAAACTTCTAGGTGGTCCCCAAGCAGGTATTATCGTCGGGAAAAAAAATATCATTGATTCAATCAAAAAAAATCCTCTCACCCGTGCACTTCGTATTGACAAACTGACACTGGCGGCGCTTGAAAGCACCTTACGCTTATATAGAGACGAAGAAACTGCTATCAAGGCCATCCCAACGCTGCGTCTGTTGACGATGCCGTTTGACTGCATTGCAGAAAAAGCACAAAAGCTGCATAAAATGTTAAAAAATATAGATGACCCTCGCTTGAATCTTCGGCTCATCAATCGATCTTCACGGGTCGGCGGAGGCGCATTCCCGCTTTTGGATCTACCCAGCAAATGTATCGGCACACAGGTGCAAGGGATCTCTGCAAACCGCATTGAATTGTATCTACGAGAAAATATACCGCCGATCATTGGAAGAATAGAAGAAAATCTTTTTATTATGGACCTAAGAACCATACTGGATGACGAGCTGAAAATGATTGTAACCGCATTTGATAATCTTTTGAAAAAGGCTTGATCGTGAATCAAAAACAGCAAAAATCAAATCAGCACTGCAGTTTCACACCCGAATTTTTATTCCACAAAACAAATTTAAAGGATCGGTATTATCCCAAGGAATCCTCGGTCGTACCGAATGAATGCAAAAATGAATTTCCGCATGTCATGACTGGAAATTCATTTATCGAAACTGCTATGGTGCAGTTGAATGATTGTTTAAAATTTGGAGTCTTAGTGCTCCAAGTTGATAATTTCAAACAAAAAAATGAGCAATTCATCGAAAACATTGCCACCGCCGTAAAAGTTGATGTCGTTAAACTCATCGATATGATTTGCAAAAACGAAAATGGAATCCGGGGACAACTTGACGGTCATACATTTGGATGTTTTTTCCCTGGAAAAAACCAATCCGCATGTTTGCAAATTGGAAAAAATATTCAGGCAAAACTTGCAACCGTTCGAAAGGAAACACTTACGATCGGAATTGCCGCTTTTCCAACCCTTGATTATCAAAAAAATCAAATTTTTGAAAACGCTTACAAGGCTCTGAATCATGCGGCATTTTTCGGACCCGGCAGTATAGTTGCCTTTGACGCCGTCAGCTTAAATATCAGCGGAGACCAATTCTATGAGAACGGAAATATCAAGGGGGCCATTGAAGAATTTAAAGCCGGGCTTCAAATAGATCCATTGAATGTAAATATCCACAACAGTCTGGGAGTTTGTTACGGAGTGTTGGGAATTTTTGAAAAAGCACTGATTGAATTTGAAACTGCTTTTCAACTTGATCCTAATGAAATTATGGTCATTTATAACTTAGGCCTTGTCAATATGTTGATGAAAAATAAAGACAAGGCTCTTAAGTATTTCCTCGAAGCAGAAAGCAAAGATGGTGCTTGTTTTGAAGCGGCATTTCAAACCGGCGGGCTCTACCTGGAAATGAAAAAGCCTGAAAAGGCAAAAGAGTTTTTTGAACGCGCAGTCAAGTTAAAACCTTCCGCCGCCGCTTCCCGATATCTTGGGCAATGTTATGCCGCCATCGGCTTGACAGATGAAGCAGTATCTGCATATAAGAAGGCGATTAAACAAAATCCGAATGATGCCGACTCACTTTCCGCCCTTGGATATCTTTTTAGTATTCAAGGCGAAAATCTTGAGATTGCTGAATTATTTTGTCGGCAAAGTTTAGAATATGAGCCGGATAACGGACTTTTCCGATACCGGTTGGGTAGAATCTATCTTCAACAAAATCGGTTTGAGGAGGCTTTGGAAGAATTTAAAAAAGCAAAAAGATTAGGGTATGATTTCACAGAGTCCATCGAAAAGATTGAAGCTCTGTGCAACAGGCATACCCCCTAAAAATAAAAAACAAGCTGAACGTTGATTTTAACGGTAGGGATGTTTAATTTTACTTGTAATTTATGCGAAAGAATATGGTATATAAAAGGTGTTTAATCACTTAAGGAAAACTTAAGATGCCTATCTATGAATATCATTGTAGTCAATGCGACCGGAACTTTGAATATCTGGTCATTGGAAAATCAAAGCCGGAGTGCCCGGCATGCCATAGTAAAGAAATCAGCCGTATGATTTCTGCATGTGGTTTTATCAGTAAAGAGTCCGGTGGTGAAACCGTCAGATCTTCCGGTTCATCTTGCGCGGGATGTTCAACTACCAGTTGTAAAGGTTGTGGGCACTAATGGCATCGACAATTAAAATCGGAACCAGAGGAAGCCAACTCGCTCTTTGGCAATCAAATTGGGTAAAATCAACTCTTGAACTCAAATATCCTTCCTTGTCGATTGAACTGGTCAAAATAAAAACCAAAGGGGATAAAATATTAGATGTCCCCCTTGCCAAAGTCGGTGGTAAAGGGCTTTTTGTCAAGGAAATAGAAGAAGCTATCTTAGATGGCCGAATCGATCTTGCGGTCCATAGCATGAAAGATATGCCTGCTGAAATACCGGACGGTTTATGTATCGGCGCAATTCCTGAACGGGAAAATCCGAGAGATGTTTTAATCTCAAAAGAGGGCCGCTTGCTTTGCGAGCTTCAACCCGGTGCCCACATCGGTACCAGTAGTCTGCGCCGGGCGGCACAAATCCTTCATGTACGCCCCGATCTGGTTATTTCGCCGTTAAGAGGGAACCTTGATACTCGTATCAAAAAACTTGAAAAAAAAAATTTAGATGCGGTGATTTTAGCGGCTGCAGGTGTAAAACGTCTTAACCTTGAAAGTAAAATAACAGAATACATAGATGATAACGTCATTTTGCCGGCAGTCGGCCAAGGAGCGCTTTGCATTGAAATCCGGAAGAATGATCCTGAAATTGGGTCAATTGTAAGTTTTTTAGATCATCCGGCAACTCGTTCCATAGTGATGGGTGAACGTGCCTTTTTAAATCGCTTGGAAGGGGGATGCCAAGTTCCCATCGCCGCTCACGGAAAAATAGAAAAAGATATTTTTACCCTTTGCGGACTCGTAGCGGGTTTAGATGGAAAAACAATTATAAAGGATTCCATTTCCGGATCAAAAGACTTATCCAAAAAAATTGGAATACAACTTGCGGATCGTCTGCTTTCCATGGGGGCGAAAGAAATATTAGAAAACCTTAAAGATACCATCCATGAAAACAATTAAAGGTAAAGTTTATTTAGTCGGAGCAGGACCGGGTGATCCGGGACTCATTACGGTGAAGGGCTTGGAATGTATTCAGCAGGCGGATGTGTTGATCTATGATTATCTTGCATCTCCGGCACTTTTGAAATACGCCTCCAATCATGCCGAACAGATTTATGTCGGTAAAAAAGGAGGAAATCATACCCTATCGCAAGATGGAATCAATGCACTGATCGTAGAAAAAGCAAAAAAAGGCGTAACAGTGACCCGGCTTAAGGGAGGAGATCCATTTATTTTCGGCCGTGGTGGTGAAGAGGCGGAAGTGCTCATTGAGGCCGGCATTCCTTTTGAAATCGTTCCGGGTGTCACATCTGCCATAGCAGCACCGGCATATGCGGGTATTCCCCTTACCCACAGGCAATACACCTCCACTGTTGCGTTTGTAACCGGGCATGAAGATCCAACCAAAACAGATACCGGCATTGATTGGTCGGCGCTGGTAAAGGGTATCGGAACCATTGTATTTTTGATGGGTGTTAAAAATCTAGCTTATATCGTTGAGCAACTTACAAACAATGGTATGCCGCCGGAAATGCCTATAGCCCTGGTCCGATGGGGTACAACATCTCGCCAGATCACAGTGGAAGGAACGCTAAGCAATATCGTCGAGAGAGTAAAATCAGCAGGCCTTAAAGCTCCCGCTATTATTATTGTCGGTAATGTGGTCAAGATCAGGGAAAAAATGAAATGGTTTGAAAACCGCCCCTTGATGGGAAAAAGAATTGTCGTCACTCGAGCCCGGGAACAAGCGAGCGAACTGGTCAGACTTCTCGTCGATTTAGGGGCTGAGTGTCTTGAAATTCCGACGATTAAAATAATTCCTCCGGATGATTGGGAACCTTTAGATCGAGCCATTGAAAATCTATCCGCTTATGATTGGATCGTTTTTACCAGCGTAAACGGCGTAAATTTCTTTTTTAAGCGACTTTTTGATAAAGACAAGGACGTTCGGGCGTTGGGAAATGTACGCACCGCTGTTATCGGTCCTGCTACAGCTAAAAGGCTTCTTGATTACGGTTTGAAAAGCGATATTATTCCGGAAAGTTATCGGGCCGAATCCGTCGTAGAGGCATTTAAGAATGAAATCATCGCAGGGAAGCGGATCTTGCTGCCGCGTGCAAAAGAAGCCAGGCCCATTCTTCCGATCGAGCTAACCCAAATGGGCGCTACCGTAGATGAAGTAACGGCTTATCTGACCGCAAAAGTTCATGATGATCCCGACACGTTACTGCATCGGTTGGAAGAAGGAACCATTGATTTGATTACCTTTACAAGTTCTTCCACCGTAAAAAATTTCAAAGCGCTTTTACCTCCTGAAAAATTTGAATCCCTGTTGAAAAATGTCAGCATTGCAAGTATCGGCCCTATAACTTCCGACACGGCAAGAAAACTAGGTTTTAATATTGATCTCACGGCTGAATCTTTCACCATTCCCGAATTATGCAAGGCCATCGTAAAATATTATCAAAAGAAGAGTTAGAGAGAAAATTTCTCTCTAACTCTTCTTTTGATTGGTTCAAGAATCTGATATTTCTTGAAAAAATTGGCGTTATTCGACAATTCAGTGTATTCTTTAATCTATTTTGCAGCTCACCGCAAAAAAAATATTTTAGATTTTTCAAATTTGAAATTAATTGATTCATATCACCGTCGTATTAACTATCTGCGTATCTCCATCACCGATCGCTGCAACCTGAGCTGTATCTATTGTGTCCCACGTCATCGTCTCCCAAAACTTAATCACAATGAAATTCTTCGTTATGAAGAAATCCTGCGGCTGGTAAGAATCAGTGTGCGCCTTGGAATTTCAAAAGTTAGGATAACAGGTGGGGAGCCCCTTGTCCGAAAAGGAGTTTACTATTTTTTAAATGAATTAAGTAAGATAAAGGGGCTTGAAGATATATCACTGACAACCAATGGAGTCTTGCTCATCAAAGATAACCTCGAAAAAATCAAAGCAGCCGGTATCAACCGAATAAATATTAGTATCGATACGTTAGATAAAAAAAAATACAAGGCAATCACCGGACATGAGGATTTTCATCGAGTTTGGAGTGCAATCGAACTTGCCCATGAAATGGGATTTGATCCCATAAAGTTAAATATCGTGGCACTGAAAGGATTGAATGACGATGAATTAATAAATATTGCGAGGTTATCTTTTACCTACCCTTTTCAGATGCGATTTATCGAATACATGCCGATCGGAAGCTCTTGCCTGACCTTTGAACAACATTTACCGGTTTCAGAAATAATGAAACGGATCAGCTCATTAGGAAAATTGATTCCGGTTGAAAATAATGCCAACGACGGTCCGGCCAACCGTTATCGGTTTGAAGGTGCAAAAGGCGAAATCGGATTTATCAGCGCCATCAGCCATCCTTTCTGCCATAAGTGTAACCGGTTGCGATTAACCGCTAGTGGCGGGCTCAGGCCTTGTCTTTTATCAGACTATCAGGAAGATCTTAAAGTACCGCTACGAAGAGGATGCCTGGACAATGAATTGGTAGATATATTCTTTAAGGCGATAAGGCACAAACCTATTGTACGGAAGATTGCAAAAGATCATTCTATCGGCGTTTCGGACCAAATGCATACGATTGGAGGATAAAATTCATACAAAATTAATATCGTTGTTTTTGACTATTTCATAAAACTAGGTAGGAAGGTTATGATTCTCGGAAAAATCATCAGCATTAAAATGCAAATTATATAAGCCGGTAAAAAATAAGCAACTCCTTTAAAAACATCCTCCAGAGGTACATCCTTGGCGATGGCTCCTACTACATAAGTGGTTGCCCCTACCGGGGGGGTAACCGCTCCTAGCGTCGTTACAACTGTGATGGTGACCCCAAACCAAATGGGATCATATCCCAGTTGCATGGCTACGGGGAAAAAAATTGGAATGGTAATTAAAAGCAACGCCAAAGCATCCATAATCGCACCACCCACAATATAAATCCCAAAAATAATGGACATGATGACCAAATTCGATACGGGAAGTCCAACCACCCACGAGGCAATATCAAAGGGAATCCGTGTGACTGCCAGGAATCGACCAAATATAACCGCACCCGCAACAATGGTTATCACCATACATGATACCTGCAAAGTGTCTCTTATCGAGGCAACAAATCCCTTCCAGGTCAGCCGGCCTTGCGCTAAACTGATGGCTACGGCGAGAAAAGATCCGGCGGCACCGGCTTCGGCCGGTGTAAAAAATCCAAAATAAAGTCCCAGCATGACTATCAAAAAAAGAGTCCCCATTTCAAAAGCACCGGAAAGAGATTTCAGCTTATCTTTCAAACCGGTTTTAGGCCCTACAGGGCCCCAATGAGGCTTGAATCGGCATAACACATATATGCTGATCATTAAAAGTACGGATAGAACTACACCGGCACCGATGCCACCGTAAAAAAGCCTTGCAATAGATTGTTCGGTTGAAAGGCCGATTACAATTAGAACCACACTAGGTGGAATGACAACACCCAGCGTAGATCCGCAGGCCACAGCACCGGTGCTGAGCATCGCATCATATTTGTACTTTTTCATCTGAGGTAGAGCAACTGTTGTCATGGTCGCAGCAGTAGCTGCATTCGAACCGCAAATCGCTGAAAAAGCTGAGCAAGCCAAAACAGTAGCCATTGCAATTCCACCACGGATATGACCGATCCATTGGTAAGCCGCATTATACAATTTTTCATTCACACCCGAATAAAATGCAATTTGTCCCATAAAAATAAAAAGAGGAATAACGGTCAGGCCATATTGAGAGAAGGTAGACCATAAAACCGAACTGATCATGTTGAGCCCGGCTTTGAATGAAACTACGGAGCAAAATCCGATAAATCCGACAACTCCCATGGCAAATCCAACCGGCATACCCAGAAAAAAAAGTACGAGCAAAAGAGCAATGATCCCTATGATTCCAATGGCGGCTAGACTCATCACAACCTCTCCTTGTTTGAAAATAGGGACCTTAACAATTCCGTAAAAAAAACAAAAGCAACTACGGCGCAACCTAAAGCCACAGCATAAATGAAAGGATAATAAATAATTCTCAGAGTTTCTGTAACTTCTCCGGTCTTTCTAAGCGTTTCGGCCAATTTTACGATCTGCCAAGCGGCAAGTAAAAAGAAAGACAAGCAAATCGTACTGTTTATGACTGTTAGAAATCTTCTTGTTTTATAGGAAAATTTATTTATTAAGACATTTACGGCAATATGTCCTCGATTCATTTGGGTCTGACCTAGAGCTAATGCAGCTACCATAGCCCCCAAAAACCCCATTAATTCAAAAGTTCCCCTGACCGGTGTCCAAACCCAACGCGAAAATATATTGGAACAAGTCAAAATAATCATACCGACTAATAAGATACCACCTAAAGAAATTAGTACCCTGTTTAGATAGAGACTTATTTTTTCTAGAGTTTCCAAAAAATTTCCTCCTTAATCTCGCTTTCCTTAGGCCATCTCACTTCCACACTAAATAATTCTCTGCTGTTCCGCCGTGGTTTCTCAGGCACCACATTTATTTAAAATATTTTTTAACAAGAGCCATGATATCCTGCACAATCGCCTCTGCGGGTAAATCTTTTTTCTGGGCATCTTGAATCCATTTATCCGTAATGGGCTTGAGCATATTATCCCACCGCATTTTTTGTTCCGCCGTAAGATATATAAATTCAACATTATATTCTTTTTTGGACCAATCCATAGATTCTTTTACATGATTATCCATGTAGTTTCCCGTCCATTCGGCCTGCTCGGTGCTCATACCATCAAACACTTTCTGAACATCTTCCGGCAAAGAATTCCAACTTTCCAAATTCATCACCACCGCAAATGGGTAAATAACCGTGTTCGTCATGGTTACAAATCTGCAAAGTTCGGCAAATTTGTAATCTTTCATGACTTCAATCGAAGAAAATAAGCCCTGTACCACACCTTTCTGCAAGGCCTCCGGTGTTGCCGACATCGGCATTCCTACTTGATTGGCGCCCCATGCTTTGAGGATCTGCGCGGCACCCCCCGACGCTCTGAGATCTAGCCCTTTAATATCATCAATATTTCTTACAGGCTTGGAAGACATTATATTTGATGGCGCCGTCGTGAACATGGTTAAAACTTTGACCTTAGCAAAGGCTTCCGGTTTATATTTATTATAAAGATCCCATAACACCCTACTGCCGACTCCGGCATCGGGTATTCCCAGCGGCAGGCTGGTAGCATTGGTGACCACGAATCTGCCGGGTTGATAGGCCATGCATAAACAACCGATATCAGCCTGGCCGGCTATGACACCGTCGAACATATTTTTAGCATCAAGCAGCGTACCACCCGGAAACGTATTAATAACAACCTTTCCATTCGTACGTTTTTCGACTTCATTCTTCCAACGCTCCATCTGCACACAGGGAAAAGTTGGAGCAGCCGGAAAATTGGCATAATTGAGCTGGATTGGTCCTGCCGTGACCGGTGTCGGCACCCCGACCCATATAAAAACGATAAATGCAATACACCCTATAAGAAGCTGCCTTAATTTTTTTTTCATTTTGCAAACCTCCTTTGTTAAAAATTATCGTTGTTCTTTTATTTGATTCACTCTCCAAATACTTATACATTACCGTTTCTATGATCAAAAACCCGCTGAATTTTTCGCTGAGTACGCGGTAAAAAACCATGCTCGACAATTTCAACCTGACTCCGTACCAGTATCTTGCGTCGAATCTCGGTGGATATCAGCTCAGACAAACTCGCATCATCATCCTTTCGACCGGCCATTTCCCTTTCCACCCGGACAAGCATCATGTCACGACCATTTTCTTTATGCTTGAGATGGATTTGATATTCGCTTCCGATCCCCTTTATTTGACTCAGCACATGATCGATCTGGCTTGGATAAATATTTACCGCCCTATAAATAAACATATCATCCGTACGTCCTAAGATTCTGTCGTGTAAGGGATACGGAACCCCGCAAGGACAATTGTGATCCAAAATACGTGTTAAATCGTGAGTTCGATAACGAATCAACGGACTTGCTTCTTTATGCAAGGTGGTGACCACCAGTTCCCCTTCTTTGCCGTGTGAAACCGGTTTTAATGTTACCGGATCGATTATTTCGAAAATAAAGTAATCAGACCAATAATGAATTCCATTATGCTGCAAGCAATCAATTCCGGTACCCGGCCCATATAGCTCGGTTAATCCATAAATATCGAAGATATGTTCCACCCCCATCAGTTCCTTTATCCGTGTGCGCATTGCATCACTGCAGCGTTCGGCACCCAGAATAATTTTTTTTATCTTTATTTTGGAAACTAAATTACGTTTATCGATTTCTTCCGCCATCAGCAGTGCCATCGATGCAGTTGAACAAAATACAGTGGCTTCCATATCAACCATCATTTCACAATGCATTTCCGCATTAGCAGGACCTATCGGTATAGCCATAGCTCCTAACCTCTCGCAGCCGGCTTGAAAACCGACACCAGCAGTCCACAAACCATATCCCACTGCGATCTGCACACGATCTTCAGGGGTTACACCTGCAAGCTCATAGCAGCGGGCAAACATTTCCGCCCATAAGTCGACATCTTTCTTGGTATAACATATTACCTTTCGCTTACCTGTGGTACCCGAAGACGCATGAATTCGTGTAATCCGGTCAAATGGTACCGCACGCAGAGGAAAGGGATATTCATTCTGTAAATCAACTTTATCTGTAAAAGGAAGCGCGTGGATGTCATTTAAATTCTGAATATCTTGTGGCTGGATACCTGCCTCATTTAATTTTTTCCGATAGAAGGGAGAATTTTTGTGGGCATGTGCAATTGTCCATTTAAGCCCATCGAGTTGAATTTTTTGCAATTTATCGTCAGTCAAATCATAAGCAATAAAACTCATTACATACTCCTTTGGATGTCACTTTCAAAAAAAATTATATCCTGCTTCAATCGCTTTTAAAGAGGCATCCAGCTTTTCTTTTGCTGAAGTCGTCATGTTTTCTTTTGGTCGACGATTTTGCAAAACAGTCTTTATGTCCTCTACTGAACAAAACATACCTCTTTTTGCCTCCGAAATTTTTGGGATTACGCCTAAAGCAAAACCTAATAGAATAAGATTAACCGCCTTTGGATTGCCGATTTTCCGAGCAAGATGATCCGCATTTACAGAAAATAAAGGGCCGTCATATTTGGGTTTCAAATCATAATCACTGTTGACTACAATCCATGCCCCTTTTCTTAAAAAATAACCGTGCTGATCAAAGTTTTCAGCTTTCAATGCCAGCAGGCCATCAGCACTCAGGGGGCGTATCAATGGACTGTAAAAATTACCAATCTTGAGATGTGATACAACCGTTCCGCCCCTTTGGGCCATTCCGTGTGTTTCTGAAGTAAAAACCGACATCCCTTTGAGAATAGCCGCTTCCGCCAGAAGGCGTGTGATAAAGAGTATCCCCTGACCGCCGACACCGCTAATAACAATCTGATGTGTCATGGCTTGACTCATAAATCCTCCTTACTCTCGATGCTCTTATTCCTCGATTTTATGGAATGCTTTGGGCATACCTGAATGCAAACACCACACTGATTGCAAAGCAAGGCATCGATATGAATGCGTTTTTGATTTTCGTCTAGAAGAAGTGCCGGGCAACCAAAATGATCAATACAATAACCGCATCCGTCACAACCATTTGTTACTTCAACCGGTATTGGCCGTTTAAGTTTATTTTTTTGCAATTCATCAATTAGGCAAGGATGTCTTGCTATTAAAACCGAAGGACCATTATTCTTGCTGTAAGCTAAAGCTTGCTTCAACAATAATGTCAGTTTATTCATTTCGTAGGGATCCACCTCATGACAAAATTTTACTCCACATCCTCGAACAAGCATCTCTATATCAACGGTCTCAAGCGGCTCCCCCTTTACCCCGATTCCGGTCGCAGGTGTGGGCTGATTCCCCGTCATAGCCGTTGTTCGATTGTCAAGAATCACGACAACAATTGGGACTTTTTGGACAACTGCATCAATTAACGCCGGAATGCCGGCATGAAAAAATGTGGAATCACCAATTGTCGCCACAATATCGGGCGGTTTAGGTTCATCTTTATAAGCCTGATAAAACCCTTCAGCCTGGCTGATAGCCGCCCCCATACAAAGAACGGTATCAACAGCCCCGAGGTTTAATCCAAGTGTGTAACATCCAATATCGCTTGTAAGTATGCCTTTTGGTACCACTTTCTTAATAGCGAAAAAACTGGCTCTGTGTGGACATCCGGCACAAAGCGTAGGGCGACGGTCGGAAGCCGATGGGTGAAGAACCGGTTGTGATTTGATGCCGACAAATCCACAAACTATCTCCTGTATAATTTCCGGCAGCAGCTCACCCGCTTCAGGTACCGTTTGGGTAAGTTTACCTTTTACACGGTGCCGATCAGCTATCTGCATCTCAATTACACCGGTGGTTTCTTCAATGACTAAAACTTCATCATAGGTTTCTATAAGATGGGAGATAAATTGTTTGTGTAAAGGATAGGGTTGCAAAACCTGATAGATGGGAATAGCTTCCCACAAGTTCAAATCCTTTATGACTTCTTTTGTATGCGACGCTGCTATGCCGGATACGACAATCGCTCTGCGTGAATTTGTTTTCGAATTAAGCCGAACCGGTGCGGTTGCCGGGTAAGCAGAAATAGCCGAAAGCTTTTTCCCCAGCTCTTTGTGCAAATGGTAACGAAATTTCGGGGTAGCCGCCCAGCGGGTGGGATTCTTTTTAAAATCGGCTTGCCTTTTAAAGTCATGAATGTCCTCTAATTGAATATCTTGACGAGCATGGCAAACCCTTGTAGTCGGACGCAGCATTACCGGTATTTCAAATTTTTCTGAAAGATCATAAGCCAAAGTCACCATATCCTTCGCCTGCCGAGGAGAATCCGGGTCAAGAACAGGGATCATTGCCATCATTGCCATCAATCGACTGTCCTGTTCCGTTTGTGAAGAATGGGGTCCGGGATCATCCGCGCTAATCACTATAAATCCACCCTTTGAACCCATATATGCAGCACTCATAAGAGGATCGGAGGCTACATTTAACCCCACCTGCTTCATACTGACTGCGGTTCGCAAACCGGCTATACTACCTGCATAAGCAATCTCAAAAGCGACTTTTTCATTAACAGCCCATTGAATATGCATTGACTTTTCACGACTCTGTTGAAAGTAAGCAAGCGAGGAAAGAATTTCAGAAGCAGGCGTACCGGGATATGACGTTGCAATGGCACAACTATTTTCCTGCAACCCTCGTGCTATGGCTTCATTACCCATCAATAATTTTCGTTTATCCACTTTATCTCTCCCCTTTCCGAGGATTATCCATTCTAAAACTTCAGTGAACTTATATAAAAAAAGCCACGGCTTCCGGAAGAAGACCTGGCTTTTTTAGGACTTAATGAGCCATGAGCAACTTCCACGCCTTTCGCTGAAACTTCTCACGACTCTGAATTTTCTATTTTTTTATTCAGCAGGGGTGAGCAAGCTTCATGGCTTGTACCACCACCACCAAAATATATGTTTCATTATGACCTCAAACGCTATCTATTTTTTTTCAATATTTGAATCTATCTTGTATTTAATCTATCTAAAGCTCCCTGAAACTTTCATTTTAAAGTCTTAGCAAATATAAAAGCTTTGTTATTATGTTTTTAGTTACCCGAGGTGAAAAATTTTGTCAAGTCCCTAATGACTAATTAATTTTTTATTCCGTATTTATTTTCTTCCTTTTCTAAAGCAACTCAATATGTTCTCTGTCTCTTCTATACTCACTCCGAAAAGCGGCTCTCCAATAGATATTTGACAACTTTTTTATCTAATTTTCCTTGCTCAGCCTCCTGAGAAAGAATTTTGAAAGCATTTTTCTGGTTCATACCTTTCCGGTAGGGACGATCCGTGATGAGGGCATCATAAATATCAGCTACAGACATTATCCGAGCTACCATAGAAATTTCATTCGCCGTCAAACCATCCGGATAGCCACTGCCATCCAGCTTTTCATGATGATGTCGAATAATATCCAGCGCAATGCCTAAATTTTTTTGTAAAGGTAAACAAATCTTGTAACCGATATACGGGTGGGCTTGCATAATCTCCCATTCTTGACGGTTAAGCGGTCCAGGTTTATTTAGTATCTCTCCCGGCACGCCAATTTTACCGATATCATGCAAAGCACCTCCAAATTTCAGAGCTTCGATCTCTTTCGGCGACAGCCCCATCTTCCAACCCAGCATTATTGCCAAATTTTTCACCCGCTCAATATGACCTTTTGTGTAAGAATCTTTGGCTTCAACAGCCTGCGCCAGAGAAAAAATAACATTTTCAAAACTGGTTAGACTATTGTTGAGTTTTTTTAAATTGATCAATGAATTCGTTCTGGCGATTAATTCCATTTTATTGGGTGGCTTCGTAATAAAATCGTCTGCACCCGCTTTTATTCCCTCAACCTTTGCATCAGTATCGTTTAAAGCAGTTACTAGAATTACCGGAATCATGCGGGTGGTCTCTTTTTGTTTTATCCTCCGACAAACTTCGAAACCATCCATACCCGGCATCATAATATCCAGCAACACTAAATCCACATCGACTTTTGAAACCAGTGCAAGGGCATCTTCGCCGTTAGTTGCCTTGATGACTTCAAATTCGAGAGGAATAAGGAAAGCTTCCAGTAATTTTAAATTAAGAGGTTCATCATCAACAATCAGAACTTTTGATCTTGATGAATCAGCATACTTTATTTCGTTTTCAAAGAAATAAACACTGTTTTTGCCTTTAAGTTTGGCCATGCATAAAGCATCCTGCGCCCTCTGAATTAGTTTTTCTTTATTTTCACCGTGAATCGGATAAGCGGCAAGGCCGATACTAACCGTCAAATTCGATCGATCGGATTCCTCAACCGAACACCTAATACGTTCGGCTGCGCGAAGTGAGGTGGATAGCTCGGATTCTGTTAAAATAACGGCAAAAACATCACCGGAATATCTTGCAGCCAAATCCACGTTGCGGATATTAGCATTGATCACGTTTGCAATTTCTTTTAGCGTGAGATCCCCTTTTAAAGGGCCATATCGCCTATTATAGTAACAAAATGAATCGATATCGATCATGAATAGGGTAAAATTACCCCCATAACGTTTGGCCCTGCTGATTTCGCGCTCAAGGGCAATTTGGAAAAAACCATTGTTAAATAGGCCGGTAAGAGTATCGGTGAAAGGTACGCCGACCTCCTTTTCGTAATTTAACTCTGCTTGTATATCAGCCATGACAGATGATTCACCCTTTCTTTTCAAAACACATCTTTATTCTTAATCAACGGGCCTATGCAGGTATTGCCAAAATCAAACAGTCGCTTACTTCAGTTAAACAGGAATTATAAAGTTAAATTTGCTTCCCTTGTTTTCTCCTTCGCTAGTCGCCCAAATCTTACCTCCATGCAATTCGACCAATCTTTTTGTAAGCGAAAGACCCAAACCTGTGCCTTGATACATTCGACTCGAAGAACCATTCGCCTGTTCAAAAGGATCAAAAATTCTCCGCTGATCCTCCGGTTTAATTCCGATACCTGTATCCTCTACTGATATTTCTAAAAAACCGTTATGAACGATTGTGGGCGGTTTATTTGACAGAGACAAATCAATTTTTTTCCCATCCGATATAATACATTGGTTATCATCGAAAAAGGCATGGCGAGCGGTAAGAATGATCGAACCATGATCGGGTGTAAATTTAACCGCATTGGCAAGAAGATTGTATAGGATTTGCTTCAACTTACGTTCATCCGCATTTATCGTTGTGGGAATATTATCGCAATGGCATTTTGTTTGGATGGAATGTTTCATGGCCTTTTCTTTTATCATGACCAGGCTATTTTTTAAAAGCGCCTCTAATTTAACCACCGTGGTATTAATTTCCAATTTACCTGCTTCTACTTTTGAAAGATCTAGAATGTCATTTATCAATGAAAGCAAATGCCGGCTGCTTTGTAGTACATCACCCAAATATTCTTCCTGTGTTTTATTCAATTCTCCAAAATGTTTATCTGCTACCAATTCGGTAAAACCGATGATGTGATTTAAAGGCGTACGCAGTTCATGGCTCATATTCGCTAAAAACATTGACTTCGAACGATTCGCAAATTCGGCGACTTCTTTGGCCTTTTTTAGATCCATTACTGCGCGTCCAAGATCTTTGTTGGCCTTCAATATTTCAGAAGTCCTTAAATTAACTTCATTTTCTAACTGCTCACGATTATTTTCCAGTTTCTGGTCGCGTAATTGAATTTGAGTCAGCATGGCATTAAAGCCATCAATAAGGATTCCCAACTCATCATTCGTTTGCTTTTCAGCCCGGATTGAATAGTTTTTCTCATCTGAAACAATTTTCATCGTCTGAGTTAGATATAATATGGGTTCGAAAATTATACCTCTGAACTTGGACGAAAGTATGTATGCCACACATATGGAAGCCAGCATGACTGTCGCACTAACCGAAACATACAAACATAGACGGGAATATAGCTCATTTAAATTTGATCGCAAATAAACAACGCCGATGGATTCACCATCGAAAACAATATCTTTAAACAGATTCAAATACCCCTTCTCATAGTAATAACCATTTCTAACCCCATCGGATGCTTTTATATTCTTGTTATCTAAAGGTGAAGGCATTAATATTTCACTATTCTCTCTTCCAATGTGATATTTCGCAAACAATTGGCCTGCTCGGGTATAAATTTGTGCCGCGATCACGTTTGGGTCCGCTTTCAATGCTTCAAGCGTTTCTTCTGCGGCTTTCTGGTCGTTGAAGGTCAGTGCCGCGGTACTGTTGGACCCGATAACTTCCGCTAAAGTCGTTAGATTCTCCACCATGGTTTGTCGAAATGTAAGTAGATCATTAATAACAAAAGATGCACAAGCGAGAAACAGTACAATAATGCTTGTCAACATAATGATAATTGTAAGCTTTTGCTTAATAGAAATATTTTGAAATAACTGCATCCGTTCTTCTTTCTTTAAACTTAGCTTTTAACGATCTTTGCCATTTTTAATAGATGAGAGCTAATTTTCAAGCCGGCGTGACGGGCTGAATCGATATTAATTTCAAAACGAATCTTATTATTAATAACAATGAATTCGATGATACCTCCAAGGCTGGTAAATTCAGCTATATCACTGACGGTTAAAACCGGCCGATCTTTGATATCCGTTAAGATCTGCTTCGCCTCTTTTTCCATAGATCTGCTGATGAAAAGGATATGGCATTTCGAATGATCCTTAGCGTGCTTCGATGTTTCAACAAGCAGTTTCCGGCCATCGACCGTCTTATTTTCGATAGACTGAATGACATCGTCATCAAACGGATTTTTACCAAGAATACAAAGATAAATGGGTGCGTGCTCATCTTCAAAAACTTCGATAGGCCAATCTACAAACTTGGCAAAATTATACAAAAAAGCCGCCTTAACCAAATACTCGCGATACAAAACCGAATCCGCATATGCATGGGTTTCAAATAGAAGCATAAGACCTATCGATACTTTAATAAAAAGTTTATAGCCTTTAACAAGCATTTAGCGGGCCTTTTAATAATCAGAGAATATATAAAAAATATTACTCTTTAATTTTTCGAGCAAGCGCTCGCTTTTATACCTAAAATTGAACAAACAGCCTTTCACGTTCATTATCAAATATTTATTGATAAACATAAACCCTATCTTTTCCATCTTTTTTGGCTCTAGAAAGCATGATAGTGGCTTGCTGAATTAATTCTTCAATATCGGAAGCATTTTCAGGACAAACGGATATTCCCATACTGATCGTAATTTTGCCGGCCAATGGGGATGTTTCTTGCAAAAAAAGGTGAGATCCAACCAACTTTCGAATTGTTTCAGCAAGATTAAATGCTCGTTCCCTATCTGTATAAGGCAAAACCAATGCGAATTGCTCACTTTCATAACGAGCCGCTAAATCGATCTCTCTAATGTTCATTTTTAAAATCTGCGCTAACTCACGTAACAAAAAATCACCTGCCAAGTGCCCGGCGCTATCGTTGTATTGCTTAAAGTCATCAATATCAGCCATAATAACAGCAACAGAATATTTTTGGCTAATTGATCTTTTTAGCTCAAGAGTCAAAAACCGCTTAAAATATAAATAATTGTACAGTCCGGTTAAACTGTCGCTATTGACTGAATTAAAAGCATTCTCATAATGCAAATAAAGCTTCTCTATATATTTTCTTTTCTTTAATAAAATATTTGCCCTTGCTTTTAGCTGTCGACGGTCAACCGGTTTGATTAAAAAATCATCCGCGCCGAGTTCAATTCCCTTGATTCTGCTATCCATATCTTCCAAACCGGTAATAAAAATAACCGGAACGTTTCTGATCTCACCTATTTTTTTTAGACGTCTGTAAAGATCAAAACCGTCCATATCCGGCAAAACAATATCAAGTAGAATCAGATCGAGTTCTTTCTCTTTGGCCAAAGTTATCGCCTCTTCTCCGTTTTTAGCACGAATGAGCTGGTAGGGCTGCTCTTTCAAATAGATTTGAATGAGTTTTGCATCCGTCTCATTATCTTCCACCAAAAGTACTCGGAACATATCTTTTTCATTATTAGTAGACATATCCGATCCGGATTTGATCATAATTTGCTCCTCGGATTGTACTCGTATCGTTAATTGCTCTTGATATTGCTTCATTCGAAGTATGGAATTGATTCTCGCCAAAAGCTCTGTTGCATTCACCGGTTTGCTCAAAAACTCATCGGCACCCGCTTCTGCTCCTTTTAATTTATCCTCTTCACTGTCCAGAGCCGTAACTAAAATGATGGGGATATTTTTCGTGGCAGAATCACTTCTCAGTTTCTTGGTCACTTCATAACCATCCATGTTCGGCATCATAATATCAAGTAAAATTAAGTCCGGACATTCGTTAGCCACCTTTTCCAAAGCTACCGACCCATTTTCGGCCCTGATGATTTCATAATCGCTTTCGGGGAGCATGGCTGCCAATAATTTGATATTCAACGGCTCATCATCGACAATCAAAATTTTGTTTTTATAAGTAGACGTTTTGTAACTACCTTTATCTTTTCGCTCATCTTTTATTAGAAATTTATTTACGGATTTTATAAAAGAACGAGTATCAATCGGTTTGGATATATAACCATCACAACCTGCTTCTAAAGCTTTTTTATCATCACCTTCCATAGCATATGCAGTAAGAGCAACAATGGGTATATCCTTGAAGATGGGATTCGCCTTTATTTCCCTAGTGGCACACAAACCGTCCATTCCCGGAAGTTGAATATCCATTAGGATGAGGTCCGGCTTGTTCCGGCCGATTAACTCAATACCACTTTCAGCGTCCATGGCCTCAAGGACTTTGTATTTACTTAAATGGAGCAAACTTCTGACTAGCTTCATATTCACTTCATTGTCTTCGATTACCAAAATGTTTCTACCTATCATTTCGAAGTCTCCCCTTTTTTGGATTCGACTCTTTTTCGGCTGCTATGTTTAAAACTATTTGTAGATTCAATTTCAAAAAATTTTTTCAATATCTTTTCAAAGGATATTTATTTCTAAAATGTTGGATGAATATTGATAATGATAATAATCGGATTAAATTTTGATAACTTAAACAGGAAATATTTTAGCTGATTATTTAGTTCGGATTCTATATTCAAGTCATCTCGAAAGTGATCGCAACAATAGGATATTCTTCGATTCCATAAAGACTGCAATATACTTCGGAGGAGAAAGTATGAATCATTCAAAATTTTGGAGGGGAGAAAAGGCTATATATAATCAAAAGGGATTGGATGGTAATTCAGAAGAAGATATCGTAGCAACTCAACTACTTTATTGCAACTTTTCTTCCAAGGTTTCCCAGCGCTGGTAGGCATCTTTCAATTCATTCTCCAATGCCGCCAACTGAACCTTAGTGTTTGCAATCCGACCACTATTGCTTTGGTAAAACGCCGGATCAGCCATCATTTGATAGAGTTGCCGTTGCTGTGTTTCAAGATTTTCGATCCGTTGCGGCAAGGTTTCAAGCTCTCGTTGTTCATTATAACTCAGCTTGTCGGACCGCTTTGGCTTTAATTTTGTTTTCTCTATTTTGCCGACATTATTTTCCGCATTATTCAGTGTGACAGGTTCAGCCTGACTCAACCAGTCATCATAATTGCCTACATATTCAGAAATCTTTCCTTTGCCTTCAAAAACCAAAGTACTCGTAACCACATTATTAATAAACATTCTATCATGACTCACTAAAAGCAAGGTACCCTGATAGTTCAGCAAAACCTCTTCCAAAAGTTCCACCGTCTCGACATCCAAATCGTTGGTCGGCTCATCCAGGATTAAAAAATTTGACGGCATAGCAAATAGCTTTGCCAGCATCAGACGGTTGCGCTCCCCTCCGGAAAGATATCGAACCGGACTGCGGGATTTTTCAGGTGTAAATAGAAAATCTTGAAGATAACTCACAATATGCCGCTGCTTGCCGTTTATGTCGATGATATGACTGCTGTCGGCGACATTTTCCTGAAGTGTCTTTTGTTCATCCAACTGGTAGCGAAGCTGATCAAAATAAGCCGTTTTCAACTGAGTGCCATGGCGTACAGTCCCTTGATCAGGGTATAGCTCGCCCAAAAGTATTTGAAGCAAGGTACTTTTACCCGACCCATTATATCCAATAATACCGACCTTGTCGCCACGCATAATCGTAGTGGAAAAGTTATTGATGTAAAGATCGTCTTGATAGGCGTAAGTGATTCCTTGGGCATCAATGACAAGTTTTCCGGAAATTTCGGAATGTTGCAATTGCATCCGTACCCTGCCGGTACATTCACGCCGCGCGAACCGTTGGGCACGCATCTGCTGCAATGCCTTGATTCGACCTTTGTTTCGGGTGCGCCGCGCTTTTATACCCTGCCGAATCCAGAATTCCTCACGGGACAACTTTTTATCGAAAATTATTTGCCGGGAAGTCTCTGATTCAATTTCCAATTCCTTACGTTTCAGAAAGGTCTGATAATCACAGCACCAACTGGCAAGGTTTCCACGATCTAATTCGACAATGCGCGTTGAAAGTCTTTGTAGAAAAAAACGGTCATGGGTAACAAAAATTAAAGTTTGGGCATGACGGAGAAGGAATTCTTCCAACCAATGCATTGCCTCAATATCCAAATGATTGGTCGGTTCATCTAAAAGTAAAATATCCGGGTTACCTGCCAGACATCCGGCAATCATAACCCGCCGTTTTAGACCTGCGGATAAACTTGCGAAGTCTGCATCAGGGTCTAATTTCATACGCGAAATCATCTGATCGATTTGGGGCAAAACTTTCCATTCTTCTTCAGTATCGCATGATTCTCTCTGCTTACCGACTTCTTTTGCGATAACATCAAAAATCTTGCCGTTTAATCTTTGAGGCACTTCCTGTTGGAGGAAAGCAATTTTTACTCCCCTCCGATATTGTATATCCCCTTCATCCGGAAGTAGCTCACGGCTGATCAGCCGCATCAGCGTAGACTTCCCGGAACCGTTTCGCCCAAGTAAACCTACTCGCTCCCCCTGTTCGATCAGGAGGTTTATTTGATCTAATACACAGGGGCCTCCAAAGCCTATACTTACCCCCCGTATGCTTAATAACGCCATGAATGCCCTCTGATTCCCGTCCCTCTGATCTGAATGACTCTTAATCCTTGAATAAATTTTCGTGTCAATTCTTCTGCAATCCTATGTTCAAATATTTCTCCATTGGGCAACATGCCTCTGATCTTACCGTCGTGAAAAAAGCATTGGAGCAGTTTGATGCCTATATCGATTCTGTTCGTGATATTTTTAGGTGAAATCTCACAAAAAGGTAAGGGAGCGGGAATTTCTAAACCCTGGTCCAGAAGAGATTTAATAAAATTCAGTATTCTTCCAAGTCGCATCAACGTGACGGCCTCAGTTCGGCTGGTCGTATGAGACACAGGCAAAGCACTGGATCGCATCAGCGATAGATGTTTAGGAAGTATACCTAAGTCCTTGGACAATTCAAAATACCGGCTGCCCGGGGCTGGATAGAAAATGGAAACTCCGGCAAGCACTCTTTTTTGGGCAAGATAAAGAAGATCCAAAACACTGTCTTCCGCCGTTTGGTCCGGTGCACCCGCAATCACATAGCCGATAGATTGAAGACCGTAACGTTCGGCAAGAATAAGCGCATGTTCAAAATCGCTAATAACATCCGGTCGGTGAAATTTATTAAGCTGTTTTTTGGATACCGAACCCAGAGAAAGATTAAGGACTTTGAAACCGACAGCTTTCATTTCCTGAACGACTTCTTCATTCAGTGTTGGCGGGAAAAGGCCGTTCATTGCTCTGAATTCAAGTTGTTCCGATTTAAATCGTTTTTTTATTTCCCGCAATAAACTCAGAAACCATTGGGTATCCAATGAGATATTCTCGTCTTCAAAATCAATAAAACCAACCTTATAATGCGAGACGGCCGCTTCGATTTCCTGAATAATTGATTCCGTGCTTCTTTGCCGGTAGGTGAAAGAAGAAGAAGCTCCCAGGCAACAGTAGCTGCATTTCAAGGGGCAGCCCCGACTCGACAGAATAACCATACTGCCTTTTTTCTTCCTTTGATAGAAAGAATGTTTAATTAGATGCATAGCCGGTAAAGGATAGTGGTTCAAGTTTTCCATTATTGCAGGTTTGTTTATATGGATCTTTTGTTTTTTTTTACGAAACACTATTCCGGGTACCGATTCCAGTGCTTCTCCCTGCATGATTTTCTCGGCAAGTATAGGCATGGAAACTTCACCTTCACCACGCAAAACATAATCTACCGCTTCGCATTCCATTACGTTTTCCGGCATATTCGTAGGGTGATGACCCCCTAGTACGACTTTGCAGTTCGGGTGATATTTTTTAACGATTTGTGCGCTTTTTAAGGCCTCATGACTATAAGCTGTAAAAAGAGAAGAAATTCCAATCAGAAAGGCTTTAGACTTTACCGCGACCTTACCCATATGCTCAAAACTGTATCCAAAATGTCTAAAATGGTGAAAAAGCCCGAAAGGAGATTGATCAGGTTTTCCATAATACGCTTCAAGGTAAGCCATTTCCGGTGGTAGAGCAATATTGCGGAATTTTGAAGTCGCCAGTCCATCAAAAATATCAGTTGAAAATCCCGCCTTTATCAGGGCCGAGGCAATACATATCAGCCCGTATGGCATTGTCCTTTTAGTAGTAAGGTAAAAGTCTCTGATCGGAGGTTGTATAAGAAGAATATCGGACATGTAAAAAGCATTTCGCTTTGTTTACGACCATTTCTCAGAATGCAGTCTGAAAACCGAAAAATAATGATCTCCCATCATCTCCCGGCAAGACGATCTAAACGTTGATTAATTTCAAAAAATACTGGTGAAAACGTGTATCTCTGGTCAGCTCGGGATGAAATGCAGTTGCCAGCCATTTTCCTTGCTGAGCTGCAACGGCAGTTCCATCGGCCAGTTCGGCAATCACTACAGCATCATTTTTTACTGAAATCAAACGGGGAGCCCTAATAAAAACAGCTGGGAAAGGTTGGGTTTCCCCGTTCTTTAACACCGGCACATGCAGATAGGCTTCAAAACTATCTGCCTGGCGGCCGAATGCATTCCGCTGGACTTTAATATCCATTAGACTCAGCAACGGCTGGTCCGTACCAACATCCTTAGCCAGCAAAATCATACCGGCACAGGTACCCCAAACCGGCTTTTGGATAGCAAACTTTCGTAGAGGTTCCAGCAGATGAAAGGCAATCAGCAACTTGCCGATTGTCGTACTCTCACCGCCGGGAATAATCAATCCTTCCAGTTCCCGCAGATCCTCCGGAAGTCTTACGGCAACAGGATCTACTCCCAATTCGGATAGCATTTGTGCATGCTCGATAAAATCCCCTTGTAAGGATAATACACCGATCTTCATTTTTAATCTATCTTTTCAATATTATTGCATATTACCATCCACGAGTCGCCAACTGCTCATTCTCAGCCAAGCTGCCGACACTGATACCTACCATCGGCTCACCCAAATTTTCACTCACTTTAGCAAGAATTTCCGGGTTTTGATAATGAGTTGTTGCTTCAACGATCGCTTTAGCTCTTGGTGCCGGATCACTGCTTTTAAAAATACCTGAACCCACAAAAATTCCATCAACACCAAGTTGCATCATCAATGCTGCATCGGCCGGAGTGGCAATACCACCGGCTGCAAAATTAACAACCGGTAATCGACCCAATTCTTTGGTTTCCTTCACTAAATGATAAGGTGCACCCATTTCCTTTGCATAGGTCATCAGTTCCTCGTTCGGCATTTGCTGCAAACGACGAATTTCTCCCAAAACGGTTCGAGCATGACGCACGGCTTCCACCACGTCACCGGTACCGGCTTCCCCTTTGGTTCGGATCATCGCCGCACCTTCACCGATACGCCGCAAAGCCTCACCCAAATTGCGGCATCCGCAGACAAAAGGAACTTGGAAATCATGTTTGTTGACATGATACATCTCATCGGCCGGAGTTAAGACCTCACTCTCATCGATATAATCGACTCCTATCGATTGCAGTATTTGTGCCTCTACAAAGTGGCCGATTCTACATTTGGCCATTACGGGTATTGTAACAGCCTCAATGATTCGTCGAATCATACCCGGATCAGACATTCTGGCAACACCGCCGGCAACACGGATATCAGCTGGAACCCGTTCCAAAGCCATGACGGCAACAGCACCGGCCTCTTCAGCAATAATAGCCTGTTCCGGCGTCACGACATCCATAATGACACCGCCTTTAAGCATTTGGGCCAGACCACGTTTTACGGTATTACTGCCGGTTTGGCCTTGTTTTTTTTCTACCCGAGCCTTTTGTTTTATATTCATGGCAAAAACCTCCAAATAAAATTACGAATATAGTTTAAATACACTGATTTCACTCCGTACCATATTTATAGAAGTTAAAACAAATTATATATTTTATTCTGTTTAACAATCGTCAAAATAAGTGGAATTTTATTATCAGGGCAGGAATAATAAAGGTAGAGGGGGTTGTATGTCAACTATAAATGCTACACATGATATTGAGGTGTTTTTCCGAATATTGTTATTCAACTCAACTATCGTTCTTTGGCGGCCTGAATCGCATCAACGACATTCGCGGCTTTGAGTCGATCAATATGATGGTAAGATGCGCCCAATGATTCAGCCACACGAGTCATACTGTCCGATCTCTCCGAACGGGGCTTGGTATCAATAACAACAGATAGAATTTTGTCTTGCCGGATATGTTGCGCAAGGGTACAAACTTCTTCGAGAACCTTTCGAGCACTTAAAATCCGAGTGCTTTCAAGAGGCACATTCGCCTCTCCGTCTGAAATAACCACTAAAAGCGGCTTAATTTCAGGATCTTTTGTCCGTTCTACCTTGACCAATTGCCAGGCTTTCAGCAAACCATCCGCAAAGGGAGTTGCCCCACCGGTAGGCAACATCCGCAGGCGATCTTTTGCCAAAGTTAAACTCGTGGTGGGTTGCAACAAAACATCCGCATATTCATCTCGAAACGCTACAAGACCGACGCGATCTCTGTTTTGATAGGCCCCTTTTAAAAGTGCAAGCACCGCTCCTTTTGAAGCCGTCATTCGCGCAAAAGTTCCTGCCCCCATTGAGTCGGATGCATCCACGACAAATATGATCAAAGAATGACAAAGACGTTTACGGACTTTCTTGCGCAAGTCATCAGGTATGACCGAAAATGATCGTGGACTTTCCGGATCATTTCGAGCCTGACGCAATATGGCGGCCCGCAAGGTTGCATCCACAGCAACATCAAAAGATCGCTCGCCTTTGCGAACAGGGGCGGCCTGAACATAGCGCCCTGAACGTGCAACCGTCTTCATCCTTGCCCGTCGGCCACCTGCCGCCCCTTGCAGCTTCAGTTCCTCCATATTAATGTCGGCGACACAAACGAATTCGTCCGCATCAAATATCTTTTTTTTTTTTTCTTTCTCCTTAAAAAAAGAAAAAAACAGCGATACATTACTGGCAGCAGTGGGACCGGGCGTTTCCATATCGATGAAATCCACACTATTATCATTGCCGATATCATCACCGTCTTCTTCACCCCCCGGTGCCGCAGCTTCATCGATCACTCGTTTTAAGGCAGCATCGAGTTTTTCACGTAAAAGATCAGGTGTCGCCATCGGTTCACTGATACGGTGCGGCAGAACAAAACGAGCAACTTCGGCAATATGGCGAGACTGAACCTCGTTTCTTTCCATTAACGCCGCTAAAGCACGAGCGGCTTTGAGAATAGTAATATCAGCCCGATGACCGTGCACTTTAACTTCGGTTGCCAGACGAACCGCCAAATCCAACATCTCTTCAGGTATAATAACTTTTGAAAGTATTTTTCGAGCATAAATAATCTGCCCGGCGAGCAATTTTTCAAATTCCGCCCATGTCTTGAGAAATTTTTCCGGATCTTGCTCAAAATCAATGCGTCGGCGGATTATTTCCATCCGATCTTTAAGATTATCCAGTCCTGTGACCATTACACTAAGACCAAAGCGATCCAGAAACTGCGGGCGTAGATCACCCTCCTCAGGGTTCATGGTGCCGATTAACATAAACCGAGCCGGATGAGTATAGGATATACCCTCACGCTCAACTACATTTACACCGGATGCAGCTGAATCTAAAAGCATATCGACTAAATGATCATCAAGCAGGTTGACTTCATCAACATAAAGAATACCCCGGTTGGCATCCGCCAACAGGCCCGGCTCAAACCGGCGTTTTCCCGTATGCAAAGCATGCTCAATATGCAGTGTGCCGACCAAACGATCTTCCGTGGCATTAAGGGGCAATTCCACCAACGGCATCGGACGTTTAATTTTCGGCAAGGATTCACCTGTAGAATATCGTTCTAAACAGGCATCATCCATTGTATTCGGTTCATCAGGCGCACAGTGAAAAGGACAGCCTTCAACAACCTCGATTTCCGGAAGAATCTGAGCCAGTGCCCGTGCAGCAGTAGATTTTCCAGTACCCTTGTGGCCGGTTATCAGTACGCCGCCGATCGAAGGATCCACAGCATTGAGAATTAAAGCAGTCTTCATCGGTTCTTGACCGATGATCGCCGTAAAAGGATAAATATATCGTTTCATATTAAAATTAAAAATCCTCCTTTCATCTTGAAATAATAACAGATTGGCTTTATATAACTGCCGGAATTTTGATGCAAGCACAAATATACCGGAAAAGGTCATACACTTCCGGTGCTTAATGTATTTGCGCAGGTTAAAAAATTTTCTATTCCACAAGGAAATTATCTATTGAATCAAGAGCCTCATAGGCGATATAATATATTTAAAAAATTAGTTAAAAATATCATTTTTAAAAAGATTTAGCTTAATATAAGGATAGAATGGTGATCAAAAAAGATGCATTCGAAAGATGGACAATCCAAGATTCTGAAGACTTGTATAATATCAAGGATTGGGGTGCAGGATATTTCGACATTTCAGAAAAAGGTGAAGTGGTTATCACCCCGATGAGTGAACATAAAGAAATAGCAATCAGTATCTTGGATATTATTTCCGGCATAAAAGATAGAGGACTTGACATGCCCGTCCTTCTTCGCATCGAAAATATTCTCGATTCCCAGATCACACAGATCCATGAGAGTTTTCGATCTGCAATCAGAAATTCCGGTTATCAAGGTATCTTCAGCGGCGTCTATCCCATAAAAGTCAACCAGCAACAACAGGTTGTCGAAGAGGTTACCCTGTTCGGCTCACGTTACCACCATGGCCTGGAAGCCGGTAGCAAAGCAGAGCTGATCGCCGCCCTCTCATTGTTGAAAGATCAGGAAGCTTGTCTTATCTGCAATGGTTACAAAGATGAAGAATTTGTCGATTTGGGTCTTTATGCTTGCAAAATGGGTTTTAAATGCTTTTTTGTAATGGAAATACCCAGTGAATTAGATCTGATTCTGGAACGTTCTCAACGGTTAGACATCCGTCCCCTCATCGGTGTTCGAATTAAACTTTCAACGCGTGCAGGAGGCCATTGGACGGAATCCGGAGGTGACCGCAGTATTTTCGGCTTGAACACGACCCAACTCGTCGATATGGTCGACCATCTCAAAGAAAAAAATATGTTGGATTGCTTACAGCTATTGCATTATCATTTGGGCTCACAGATTCCAAACATACGAGACATTCGTTCGGCTGTTTTGGAAGCCTGCCGTATTTATGCCGGTCTTGCGAATGAGGGCGCACCCATGGGATACATCGATCTCGGCGGCGGTCTCGCAGTAGATTACGACGGTTCCCATACGAATTTTATGAACAGTCGTAATTATTCATTGGATGAATATTGCGCCGATATTATCGAAACCATTATGTCCACTCTTGATGATCAAAATATTTCTCACCCAACCATCATCACGGAGTCCGGACGTGCTACGGTGGCGTATTATTCCGTGCTTCTGTTTAATATTTTGGATGTGAGCCGATTTGAAGCTCTCCCACTGCCTGAAAAGTTTCCTGAAGATACACCGGAAATGATTTTAAATCTTCTGGATGTCCTAAATTCACTGACCATTAAAAACGTACAAGAATGCTATAACGACGCCATATATTATCGCGATGAAATTCGTCAGCTATTTAAACATGGAGATGTAACGCTGCGGCATCGTTCTCTGGCTGAAACTATTTTCTGGCATATCGTTAATAATATTGCTCGTGATATTAAAAACCTTAAATACGTTCCGAGTGACCTAAAAGATATCGATATCGCATTGTCGGATATATATTACGGAAACTTCAGTGTATTTCAGTCTTTACCGGATGCATGGGCAATTGACCATCTCTTCCCGATCATGCCCGTGCATCGACTCAATGAAATGCCCAACCGCAAAGCAATTCTGGCCGATATCACTTGTGACTGTGACGGTAAAATTGATAAATTCATTAATCCCCATGGAGTTCAATTTGCTTTGTCTCTCCATGAACTTAAAGCGGAAGAAGAATATTATATGGGTGTTTTTCTAGCCGGAGCCTACCAGGAAACTCTGGGCGATCTGCATAATCTCTTTGGTGACACCAATGTCGTTACAATACGCGCCTATGAAAACGGGGATTACGATTTTGTGCGTGAAATTGAAGGGGACTCGGTTGCCGATGTACTGACCTATGTGGAATATGAGCCCAAATCGATGATTGTCGAATTTCGAAAAATGGCCGAGCAGGCCATCCGTAAGGGCAAAATATCACCCCAAGAGCGTTGCAAAATCATGCAGGCATATGAATCGGGGCTTCGAGGATATACTTATTTTGAACGATGAATAAATTTGATGAACTCGTAAAAAGTTAAAAAGGGGGTTCATATGTCAAGAGTGCTGATTATCGGCGCCGGTGGTGTGGGTCAGGTTGTCACCCATAAATGCGCCCAAGTACCAAATATTTTCACCGATATTTGTTTAGCCAGCCGCAGAATTTCAAAATGCAATCAAATCGCATCTCAGCTTAAAAGGCCCATTGAAACGGCGGAAATCGATGCGGATAATGTTGCAGAACTCGTCAAATTGATTCAAAAATTCAAACCCGATGTCGTCATCAATGTGGCGCTTCCTTATCAGGATCTTCATATTATGGATGCCTGCCTTGAAACCGGTGTCGATTACCTGGATACAGCTAATTATGAACCGCCCGATGAAGCTCGGTTTTGTTATCAATGGCAATGGGACTACCACCGGCGTTTCAAAGAGCGGGGCATTATGGCGCTGCTCGGCAGCGGCTTCGATCCCGGAGTCACGAATGTATTTTGCGCATGGGCTCAAAAAAATCATTTCGATCAAATCCATGAAATCGATATTATTGACTGTAACGCGGGCGAACATGGCCAGCCCTTTGCAACCAACTTTAACCCTGAAATCAACATTCGGGAAGTCACCGCTAAAGGTCGGTATTTTGAAAATGGCCATTGGATGGAAACAGAGCCCCTATCGGTCTCAAAAGAATTCGATTTCCCGGAAGGAATCGGTGCTCGCAAAATTTATTTGCTATACCATGAGGAACTTGAATCACTTGTAAAACATATCAAAGGCCTGAAACGAATTCGTTTCTGGATGACTTTCTCCGATAACTACTTGAAGCACCTCGAAGTACTTCAAAATGTTGGAATGACTCGGATTGAGCCGATTATTTATAATGGCCACAAGATCGTTCCGCTTCAATTCCTGAAAGCCCTTCTGCCTGATCCGGCATCTCTGGGGCCTTTGACAAAAGGTCGAACCTGCATTGGATGTCTTATCAAAGGCCTAAAAGACAACAAAGAAAAAACCTATTATATTTACAATATCTGCGATCATCAGAAATGCTATGCCGAAGTGCGGTCGCAGGCTGTTTCTTACACCACCGGCGTACCCGCCATGATTGGCGCTATGCTTATGGTAACAAAAACCTGGCATGGTAAAGGGGTTTTCAACATGGAAGAATTTGACCCGCAACCATTTATGGAAAAACTTAAGATTCACGGATTGCCATGGACCGAGGTTATTCTGAAAACTTAGATCTGAATCGTGTTCCGACGCCTTGTTTTGTGATTGATGAAGGCAAACTGAAATACAATTTGAAAATACTGGATGATGTTCAGAAACGATCCGGCTGTAAAATTCTATTAGCTCTCAAAGCATTTGCGATGTTCAGCGTATTTCCTCTGTTGCGAAAAACCCTAAAAGGGATTTGCGCCAGCTCGCCTCATGAAGCTAGATTAGGTTATGAGGAATTTCGCCGTGAAGTCCACTCTTTTGCAGCGGCATATAGTGAAACCGACATCAAAGAACTTATACCCTTATCAGACCATATTGTCTTTAATTCTTTTGCCCAATGGAACCGATTCAGATCGTTGATAGAAAAAAGCGGGCGTAAAATAAACTGCGGCATTCGGGTTAACCCGGAGCATTCCGAAGGTCAAGTATCGATCTATGATCCCTGTGCACCCGGTTCGAGATTGGGTGTACGGTTGAAAGATTTTGATGAAAATGCACTACCCGGTATTTCCGGTCTGCACTTTCACACGCTGTGTGAACAAAATTCCGATGCGCTCGACCGCACCCTAAAGGTATTTGAAGAAAAATTCGGACAATTTTTATATCAAATGCAATGGGTAAATTTCGGCGGAGGGCATCATATTACCCGCAGCGATTATGATGTAGATTTGCTATGTAATCTTATTATTCAATTTCGCAAAAAATATGATCTTACGGTTTATCTGGAACCTGGTGAAGCCGTAGCATTAAACGCGGGTATTCTGGTCGCTTCCGTTCTGGACATTGTTGATAACCATATCCATATTGCCATTCTGGATACGTCTGCAACCGCCCATATGCCGGACGTGCTTGAAATGCCTTACCGGCCGGAGGTTGTCAACGCCGGCATGCCTGGGCAACGCGCGTACACGTATCGCTTGGGGGGCCTTTCCTGCTTAGCCGGTGACATAATCGGAGATTATTCGTTTGATGAGCCTTTGAAGATCGGTACAAAAATTGTCTTTCTGGATATGGCCCATTATACGATGGTTAAAACAACGACTTTTAATGGGGTTAAATTGCCCTCCATCGCTCTTTACAAGCCGGAAAATGATAAATTGGAAATTATTCGCTCTTTTACCTATGAAGATTATAAAACCCGATTGTCATAAACCGTAAACTAAAAAGATGTTTATGAAAGAAAAATATCCGGATTTTTTAAACTCCGAGATTATCCCTCCGCCGCCTGAAGAGGCATATTTTCATGTGATTTCCGCTCCCTATGAAAAGAGCGTTTCATACGGCACAGGAACCGCAGAAGGGCCCAGCGCGATTTTACAAGCTTCTTTGCAGCTTGAAGTCTTCGATGGCTACAGCATTCCTGCCGAGCAAGGCATTTATACGCATCCTCCCCTCGATTGCGAAGGCCCGCCTGAAATTATACTTCAAAAAATTTCAAATTGTTTTTCGCAAGTTTTAAAGCTCGGGAAAATTCCGATTATGCTGGGCGGTGAACATACGGTAACGCTTGGAGCACTTCAGGCATTAAAACAACACTACGGTGATTTCGGTGTTGTTCAGCTTGATGCTCACGCCGATTTGCGCAACACTTATGAAGGCAATTCTTTCAGTCATGCCTGCGTTATGCACCGTGCACTCGACCTTGGATTATCCATTTATCAAATCGGTGTCAGAAGCCTTTCCTATGAAGAACATTGTCTGCGATGCAGGCAAAAAATCGGACATCTTGACGCAAACTCAATTGCAGCCCATGGGGTTCCGGATGAAATTCTTCCTCAGGATTTCCCTGAAAATATTTATCTTACCATTGACGTGGATAGTTTGGACCCTTCGATCATTCCCGCCACGGGCACGCCGGAGCCCGGCGGTCTCAGCTGGTACCAGACCCTGCAGGTGCTTGAATCCGTGCTTCACCATCGAAATATTTTAGGATTTGATGTGGTCGAGCTATCACCGATTCCGGGTATGCATGCCCCGAACTTTGCCGTTGCAAGACTTATTTACAATTTAATGGGAATTATTGCTCGAAATAAATTTGTTTGAACCTGATTATATGCGCAAGGAGCATTATTGAGCCCAGTTTTTTTTCATGTATTATGAGTTTGTAAATTTCCGATACTAAAAATCCAGCGGACTTTTCGCTTCCTTAAGCATCACAATCGGATGTAGTAATTTCATAATAAAGAGACACTGTAAAATATGCCTGCTTACGCAACGATTCAGGCTGTTTTTTGTTCTTGAGTTTATCGTTGAAAGCTGGGAAACTTCGTATGTCTTTTGGATTGTATTCATATTTGTTGCAAAAATCCAGGTAGTAACGTAACCATTTTTTATAATGAGGCTGGTGGTTGTTATTAATACCCTTTCGATTAAGCAATAAATCGTAAGACCGCATCAGGGCGGGAGGTATACTCAGCATAAAATGATATCCTCTTCCTTATATTTATCTCATCGGAATGATATATGGATAGGAAATATTAGCATATCCAAATTTTTATTGTTAAACCAAAAATCGAGTAGTAGGTTATAAAGAAACCATACAATAACTAGTTAACTTGCAAGGAGGAAATTAATTTGACTGATCAAGCGACTGAGAATGTCAAAGAAAAGGTTGAATATCAAACAATTTCCGAATTCTTAGAAAGTACCCCACCAAATCAATTAATTAATATTTCGAACCTATGTAAACCGACAAGAAACCAATATGGCCCATATGGTGAAATGCGGACACCCGAAATTCAATTACACTGTGATAATGATCAATGTAATGGGACACGATTTTTCAGATGTGTATCTGGTGGTGGCGAACATCTTAAAGACGGCAATTTTAAATTCTTTTATGTAACTTATAGATGTTCTAATTGTCAGCAAGTCGAGAAAACATTTTCTTTGGCTGCCCAAATGGAAAACATAACGAAATCCCAAGGAAGCTGTTATAAATTTGGTGAATTACCTACATATGGTCCACCAATCCCTTCCAAGCTGATCAAGCTAATTGGTCCGGATCGTGAAGAATTTTTGAAGGGTAGAAGATGTGAAAACCAAGGCTTGGGAGTTGGAGCTTTTATCTACTATCGCAGGGTTGTAGAAAATCAAAAAGAAAGAGTAAGTATCTACCGGCAGAGCCGGTAGCTTTGTGAGGGCCCCTGGAAGGGGCCTTTGTTTATTCGAACTCTGGTAAATTTAATTGA
>JAFGES010000089.1 GCA_016931455.1 Desulfobacterales bacterium
GAATGGAATTTAAGTTTTCTTGACAAAAATTGTTTTTCAACTTATTTTATTAATATTAAGCGAAATGTGTTTTCCTTGAGTTGAATTGAACCGGCAATGAAATTATATTTATCATTTCATCAACGAACATCCCGGTTTTGGGACTTTATTCAATTATCGAAAGGAGGGTCACATGTCAAAAAAGAAAGATGTTAAGAAAGAAGAGGCAAAGAAAAAAGTCAAACAAGAAGAATTAGATACATGTCAGAAAGCTCCCGAGTGGGCCGAGCATGAAAGATTTGAAGATTCTGATGAACCCTGCGATGATGGTAGGGGAGGTAAAGCCTAATTTTTCAATAGAAAACCGATGGGACGATTCATGTTTTGATAAAAACTATCCAAATCCTCAAGTGCTTTAAGAAATTATGTGTCCACCTGATAAATCCAAGTGGGCACATTTTTTTTTGATATCCCAATGAATTAATCTATGAATTTGCCATTTTCATAGATTGTAATCTTTTGACCGGAAGCCAGATGGGCTTGGACTCTTTTCGGCTCAGTGTTGACGAGATCCCAGTGAAGTGCGGAATCATTAAATCCCAATTTTTTCTTGAGATCCGTTGATAATGCCGTCGGATCTCCATCATATGAATCTGCATAAGAAGATCCTAAGGCAACATGACAATTACCATACTGTCCGCCATAGTTTTCATCAAACAGCGTGTTGGCCATATATTTGTTGATTCTTGAAAATCTTTTATCCGTAAGGGAAAATTCACCCAGTTTATTGGCGCCTTCATCCATTGAGAGCTGTTTTTTTACAAATTCTTCTCCTTCTTCTGCGGTTATTTTAATCACTGTGCCTTCTTTAAACTCAAGCCTTATGCCGTTGACGTAATTCCCGCTTCGGTAGGAAGGCTGATTGGCAAAGTAAATTCCTTTTGTACCTCTCCAATCCGGCGAAAGAAAAATCTCGAAGCTTGGAATATTATGTCCGGATAAGCCGATCCATTTGCGATTTTTACCGGGTGTTATTTTAAGATCAATCGTTTCAGATTCGATATGGTAATAGTCGACGTCCATGTTGTTGAGTCGGTTTTTTATCGACTGCGCATCTTGGAAAATACGCTGCCATTCTTCAACAGGAGATTTTTTATTGAGAAAGCAAGCCTGTATAATTTGGCTTGTATAATCCTTGAGTGAAAGACGGGCATGTTTTGCCAATTCTTTGGTGGGGAAAATGCTTAACGTCCAGCTGTAAACTCCATCTTGTTCCCGTTTTTCGAGAATATCGCGCAAATATTTTTTGGCAACGATGGCTTTGCCGATTTTTTGAGGATCAATTTCTTTCAGATGCGTCATTGATTCCGGTGCGAGCAAAAAAATACTTCCGTTTAAATTCCTGATAAGTTTTTCTTCACCGGGCACCTGAAAGATAAGTTGCTTATTGTTTGAGATTTCGTAAAATTTCTGCTCCATAGTTGAGCTTGGATTTATACGCTGAACGGGATTTAATCCCATCTCCAGAATTTTTTCGTAAAGAATTTCAGCAAGACGGAGGGCGGGCTTATCATAGCGGATGAGGACGATATTGTTTTTTTTAAATTTGCCTGTCCTGGCTGTTTTGAGTCCCCATAATAGTATGTCTGCGTATTTTTCCAATTGTATTTCAGTGAGCATCAGTTCAATTCCTTACAATGATTAGGTTAACTATAAAAAAATGGGTTGAGTTTCATTCAATGATTTTTTTTAAATATAATTTGGAAGATTTGAAAGTAAATGTTGGTTTCTTGCTTCTTTTTACTATAAAATTATAAAAAATTAGGTTTAATCAATCCCAAAAAAGGCATCATGTCAAGAATTTGCTGACAAAATCAGTCAAGGAGGTTATCAGATGGATTTTTCCGAATTGCTGAAAAAGCGACGATCGATTCGAAAGTATAAGCAACGTGAAGTTCCCCCGGCAACCGTCATGGATATCATTCAAGACAGCTGTATAGCCCCCAGCGCGAGAAATGATCAACCCTGGAAATTTATTATTGTAACCAATAAGGCTTTAATTAAAAAGATTTCCGACGAAAGTAAAGAGAATTTATTATCTATCATCAAGCAAAGTCGGGAACCCCGTTTAACTCGGTACGAGGAATTGCTACGAAACGAAGATTTTAATGTATTTTATGATGCGCCTGTTCTTGTATTTATTACAGGACCAAAAGACTACCAGTCCGTATATGTGGACTGCGCTCTGGCGGCAGCTTATTTTATGTTTTCCGCCGCAGAAAGAGGTTTGGGAACGTGTTGGATCGGACTCGGGGCGGATATCAGAAATTCCGAGTTGAGAAAAGAAATCGGTCTGACGAAAGACCTTGTTATTGTCGCGCCGATGATACTCGGATATCCCGAATCCATTCCGGATATGCCCGAACGTAATAAGCCGCAGGTATTGAAAATCGTGTCTTAAATAGTAAAGAGTCTTCAAGAAACAAAATTATCTCATCCGGCTTCTCTTTTGTTTGGTCCGAATTATAGGTCGCATCGGCAATCGAATACTAAAGTATGTAACCGCTGATGCGCCTTGAATTCGAATAAAAGGATTCCGAGGGGGGCCGGGTAAAAAACCCGGCATAGTATCTATTGGGTAGAATTTATTTTTCTTGGTAAAGGGATAGCCGGTTTACTTTAAGGTCAGTTTTTCAACAGCGGGTAAACCCCGTTTTTGTCATGGACTTCATTGCCCGTAAGCGGCGGATTGAACACACAGATCATCCTCATGTCCGAGAAAGCCCGAAGGTAGTGTTTCTCGTGTCCATTTAAAGCATACATGGTGCCGTTTTCGATTTTAAAAATTTTTCCGGTTTCAATGACTTCCAGTTCTCCTTCACCACCCACACAATAGACAGCCTCCAGGTGATTTTTGTACCAGATGAGTGTTGTGGTTCCGGCAAATATCGTGGTGTCATGGAATGAAAATCCCATGCCGTCTTTTTTCAAGAGCATACGCCGGCTCACCCATGTTCCGGTTTCTGCAGAAATATCATTTTCGGATCCGATAATGTCTTCCAGTGTTTTTACAATCATTACATTGCCCCCGTGAGTCGTTCTTTTTTTTCTTCAAGAAGTTCGCCGATGGATTGTTCAATAATTGAAATGCCCTTTAAAAGAGTTTCTTCATCAATAATCAGCGGTGGCAGAAATTTAATGACCTGATCATCAGCCCCGGCCAGCTCAATGATCAAACCGTTTTCAAAGCATCTTTCCGAAATCTGTGAACAAAATCCCCTTTCCGGAATCTCCAGGCCGAATATCATACCGCGCCCCCGGACGCCTGCATTGAGTTCCGGATATTTTTCAGCAATCGTACTTATTTCATTTTTCATTATTTCGGACTTGTATTTAACCGCATTGCTCAGGTCCATGTCGTCCCAGTAGTGAAGAGCTTCATAGGATGCCACAAACGCCAGGTTGTTGCCTCGGAATGTTCCGGTATGCTCGCCGGGCTTCCACTGGTCCAGGTCTGACCGGAAAAGCAGCAACGCCAAGGGCAGTCCCGCGCCGATGGCCTTGGCCAAGGTCACCATATCCGGCTTAATGCCCGATTCCTCAAAACTGAAGAAATCACCTGTTCGGCCGTTGCCCACCTGAATATCATCGATAATCAGCAGGATATCATAGTCATAGCACACCATTGCCAGCTCTTTGAGCCATTCGGAACTGGCAATATTGACCCCGCCCTCGGCCTGAATTGCCTCGACAATAACGGCTGCCGGCAGGTCCAGCCCGCTGCTGTTATCCGCCAGTAGTTTCCGGAAATAATCCATGGTGCTGACGTCCGGGCCCAGATAACTGTCATAGGGCATAAAACTGACATTGGATCGGCTGATATAAGCCTCATCCCGGTAAAAGTTGTTGCCGGTAATGGAAAGGGATCCCATGGTCAGCCCATGGAATCCATTGGTAAATGCAACGATGTTAGACCGCCCCTTGATCATCCGGGCCAGTTTGATCGCGGTCTCCACCGAATTGGTGCCGGTCGGGCCGGTAAACTGGACCTTGTAATCCAGATTTCGCGGCTGCAGGATGGTGTCATTGAGTTTGGTTAAAAACCGTTTTTTAGCCGTTGTTGCCATGTCCAGAGTATGATGCGGTCCCTTGGTTTTGATATATTCAATCAGCGCATTGTTGATGCGTTCATTATTATGCCCATAATTGAGTGTGCCGGCTCCGGCAAAAAAATCAATATACTCCTTGCCGGACTCATCGGTCATAATCGCTCCCTCCGAGGATTCAAATATGACGGGGAAGGACCTTACATATCCCCTAACTCGTGATTCAATCTGCTCAAAAATTCTCATGGAGTTTCTCCTGTTATTTAAAAGTTAATCTGAAATTGGACCGATATGAAAAAGCATTTCCGCTTCATGGGCATTTTGCCCAAAATCATCTGTTGAAAAAAAATCATCTTCCAACATAAAAGGTGCGTTCAGCTCCCTGGCCGCTGCCGTAAAAAGCCCGATGGAGGCCTTGTTCGAAGGCGTAATCGTTGCATCCAGATTTTTCACATCAAATGGTTTGACATTTTTAAAAACATTAACCAGCATACGGACCCCAAGCCCCTGACCGCGTTCTTTTGCATCAACCGCCACCTGCCAGACAAAAACCGTATCCGGTGAGTCCGGTGGGATATAGGCAATGACAAATCCGATAACCCGTCCCTGCTTTTCGGCAGCAATGCATGTTTTTTTAAAATGACGGCACATAATCAGATAATGGTATGTTGAATTGACATCCAGTATTTTGGATGCCTTCGCAATCTCCCAAAAATATTTACCATCTTCAGTTTTTGGGTTTCGAAAAACAATGCCGTTTGTTTCCCGGCTGTTTTTTGCACTCAAAATTTTATCCTCCGATTTTCATGTTTTTTTAATTTTTCGTTTGAAAATATTATTTTAGGATCTGTTTATTTTATCTAATATTTCCCTGCCTCCGGTTTTCAGAATTTGGAGGCCGACTTTTTTTCCTATTTCTATCGCATTCTTTTTTTCGCCTATCAGGATTTTTTTCAATACCATTCGCCCATCGAGACTGATAAGCCCGGCGGTTAACCGAATCGTCTCTCCGGTGCATTCGGCCAGGGCAAATGCCGGAATACTGCAGCCCCCTTGAAGTTTTTTCAAGTAAGCCCTTTCTGCGGTTAAAGCTGCTTCTGTCGGTGGATGATTAATGCATTCTCGGATTTTTCTTTTCAAGTTTGGGTCAATGGAATCGAAAACCTCTATTGCAATGCTCCCTTGGCCGACAGGCGGAACGAAGTCGGTATTAGGCAGTTCCCGGACGATCAAGTGGTCGTAATCCATTCGTTTTACACCGGCGTATGCAAGCATCAATGCATCACACTCTCCTGCTTTCATTTTTTTTATCCGAGTCTGAAGATTTCCTCTCATGTCTACTGTTGTGACGTGCGGATAAAAATGCCTGAGCATGGCCACTCTTCTGACCGAAGAAGTTCCAATGCATTGTGGTTTGTCTTTATTTTCCAAGGATAAGGAACAGTCAAAACTCAAAAGCACATCATTGGTTTTTTCGCGTTTAGTAAAAGCAATTAGGCTGAAGCCGGCCGGTAGTCGAGACGGCATATCCTTAGCGCTGTGAACGGCAAGGTCGACTTCCCCTTTTTTCAGCATCGTTTCTATTTCTTCGGTAAAAACCCCTTTGCTGCCGATTTTGGCAATCGGGGTATTGAGGATTTTATCACCGCGGGTTTCCATGGTGATGATTTCAGTTGACAGCCCCTGCCGATTGAGCATCGCGGCCACTGTTTCAGACTGCCAAAGGGCCAGTTTACTTTTCCGTGATCCAATTTTAATTTTTTTCATAATATTAAATAAGTTATTGTTATTTTTGATTATAATTATTTATTAATTTTAAATAAGATTCATGTCGGTTGCGAAAACAACTTATTGCAGACTGCAGTTACAGGATATGGAGTTGCTCTTGTTTTAGAAGTTGATTACTTGCGTTTGTTTGGTTTTGATCAAAAACGCAATGATCGCCATTTCCGGCTTGGAAGGGGATCAAGCAGGGAGTTAAATGTTACAGCCCCAGATAACTAAAAACAGATAACTAAAAGATAAGATAAAAGCTACAAAGGCAAATTTATTGATGACATATAATCAATAAACCCTGATTTAGACTGATTAAAATTGATTTCGATTTTAGCCCGTGGCCGGGTCTATTGAAATTACAAGTGAAAATAAACGTCTAAGATTTTGAGCTTAGACTCTTTGGTGAATTTGCTTTTTAATTATGTCTCATCCCGAGAAATGATATATTTCAGCCATAAATTGAGACTTAAATTATTGAGCGCATAATATAAATTTAAAAGAACAAAATATAATTACTTATTATTATTTTATTTCTAATCAATAAAAAATAACCTTTAACATATAGAATCAATAAAATCAAATACTTTTATCTAAACAATTCGGGTAACCGGTTTTGAAAATTATATACTTAATACTTTTAACAGGTAATCATTATCCCATACAGCCATGAAACGTTTTGATTTTAAGCTCTTTTTAATGATGATCCTCAATTGTTTCATGATAATCAGAGACCAAATCTTTGAAATTTTCTTTCTTGTTTCAAATGTGGTTACCCTGCCGCTATACTGAATTAGATATTGACAAGGCCAAATTTTTCTATTATAGAATTTTCAACATTTAAGCGGCAGAAGCCCTTATACGAAATTTGAAAACGCTTTAGCGGTGCCGATGTTTATTGTCAATAGGCCACGAAGGCTTTCATCCGACAACGGATAAGATGCTTTCGTGGCTTTTTTTATGATCTGTGAAAGGCGAAAGGGGGTGGTTTGAAATAAAGCGGACAGAAAAGGATAGGGTTGGGAAAGACGGCATGCTCAGGCCGGAGTCATAAATCCGTCTTTCCCGGAAAGCCCCCTCGGTGTGAGAGCTGCTTTTTTTATTCCGTTACTATGAAAAGCATCCATCTGTCAACATTCCTCTAACACAAACCGCAAACTTTGTCGCACCTGGCGGGGGCAATATAAAATTCTATAAGAAAAGGAAAAGATGATGAAGATTATGAGATTGGGTCTTCTCATCTCGATAGGGTTTCTTTTTTTCTTTTCCACCTCGAAATTCATTATTGCCGAGACTGTGGATTCAGGGACTGAAGTGGTGGATTCGAAAAAAACGGAAACAGCTTATCGACTTGAGGAGGTCATTGTACGGGATCATCCTTTGAAGGATGAAACAATGGTTGTGACACCAGATGTTACCATCATTAATATAGATAAATTTAAAAAACCCGGACGGATGGAAAATGTGACCGATGTGATAGGCGAAGTACTCGGTGTCAACGTCCTTCATTCCTCAACAACGCCTGCTCAGAACGAGGGGGTCTACATCAGAGGAATGGACCAATCCCGTTATCAGGTTTTTATGGACGGTCGTCCCATGAGGCTGCACGGCAGTAATGGTTATTTTAAGATGGACTGGACCACGATGCCTCTTAGCAACGTTGAAACCATTGAAATCATAAGGGGAAGTCATAGCCTTCTCTTTCCCTTTTCCATGGGTGGGGCCATTAATATTATTACCAAGAAAGGGAAAAAAACGGATGACCCCACACCTCACGGTACGGTAAAGACCGGTTTTGGTCCTTACGGTGACCAAAGCTACAGCGCCAATTTAACAGGCGGAGCTTTTAATTTAATCGGTTATTCGCTTGCTGCCGCTCATAGAGAAGGTGACGGCTACTTGAGGGGCAACGACTACGATACCGATAACCTAAACGGTCGTTTTTCCTTTTTTCTTCCTACCGGGGGAACTGTTACCTACGGTATCGATTGGGTAGACACAGTGACCGGATATGCGGTGATCAATGATCCGGATGATCCGGCTTCCAACTATGATCCCGATTATCCGATTGTCCGCCTCAATGAAGTAGATACTTTCAGTCACGACTATGAAGGAACGGCCTATGCCGGCGGAAAAAACCAATGGGAAAGAACGGTCATCGATCACAGCCTTCTTATTGAGCAACCTCTCGGAGTTGGAAAAGTCCGCGGACAGATCTATCAACAGACATCCGAACGCTCTCGATATCGCCACACAGCCACAGGCCAAGACAACTCCAATTATAAAGAGGAATATACGGGAGGTATTTCACTGGACTATTTGGGCTTTAATCTAATTGATAACCACTGCTTTTCCATCGGCGGTGATTATCGAAATCAGGGTACTGATGACAACCGCGACTTTTACGAAATTACCTCCATTTTTATCAAGGATGTATGGGCCATTAATAACGCTGTGTACCTGACCTTCGGCACTCGGTGGTATGAATTTATCAGTGATGGTTATGCCGCGATTACCTTGGAACCAGCCAAACACAAAGAAAAAGAATGGTGTCCCAAAGCCCGCCTGGACTATGATTTTGATGATACGACCTCTTTCTATGCTTCGGTTAGCCGCGAAATGCGGATGCCTTGAATCTGAGATCTCTGGAGATGGGCCCGGTCCGGGTCTAACGAAGAATACGCAAAGGCAAATCCGAATTTTGAAACAGAAACATCATGGACATATGAAATCGGTGGGATAAAAGATATATTCGAGAATACAACCTTTAGAGCGGCGGTTTTCTATTCGGATATCAGCGATTATCAGCAGCACAACTACATCAGTGCCGAAACCTCGGCCCTGGTATATAACATTGACATGATTGTCTACGGTCTGGAACTGGAATTGGTTAGAAGCTTCAAGAAGGATTTAAGCGGCCATCTGGGCTACACTTTTCAGGACTGGGACGCAGAGAGTCACCCCATGGATACCGAAAACACTCACTATTTTTTACAAGCTCTGCCTGAACACAGCGCAGTCCTGGGTTTGAATTACAAACTGTGGAAAGGCGGTCTCGTGAGTTTGAATGCAAAATATTACGGCAGACGTTTTAGTAAAAAAGAAGATTTAATGAAAGACGTTCTGGTTGTGAATGTGGGTGTTGAGCACACATTTCAACTACCTTGCAATTGTACATTTACAGTTAAAGGGTATGTACGCAATATTACAGATCAGGAATATCAATTGCGATATGGATATGACATGCCCGGCGTTACCGCGGGTATTTCAGGTACATTGAATTTTTAAGTCATGACGTTATTCGAGGAAAGGTCCCGATCGGGACTTAAAAGGAGGATATAGATGCAATATTTCCGTAGGTTCGGATTTACTCCAAACGTTTTTTCCCGGTTTTTATTGTGTATTTCTATTTTGTGCATGGCGATTACCGCTTTTGCCCATGGAAATAAAGTTACCGGTAAATTCTATCTCATCGGCACGGGTCCTGCTGGGCCCGAACTTGCAACGACTAGGGCACTGGAATGCATTAAAGAGGCAGAAATCATATTTTGCTCCGATGATATCGCCAAAAAGTTTTCAACACAATTGAAAGGCAAAACGCTGATGGGCAATCCCTGGCGAGGTCCTTTTAAATATAGTTCGAAAGACGTTGAAAAGATTAATGCTGAAGAAAAAAAGGCTTACCAAGATGAACGAATCCGATTCTGGGACGAAACTGCCGCTAAGATCAGAAGCGAGGTGGCTAAAGGAAAGACAGTGGCCCTTCTGGATAGCGGAGACCCCTGTGTTTTCGGCCCATCGCACCGGATCATTGAGGGGTTGAATGAAGATGAGGTGGAAATCATTCCCGGCCTTGGTTGTTTTCAATCGGCTATGGCTGCGTTGAAAAAATCTTCCATTCCCGCTTACGATACCCGCTTTGTCATGCTGACTGCTCCAATGTTTCTATTCGGAAGGCCCGAAAATGAGGATATTTTGAAAGATCTCTCAAAATATCCGATTACCATGGTTTTTTATATGGCGTTGAATCAAAAAGAAAGTTTGATTGCTAAGCTTAAAAAGTACTACGAATCGGATCTTCCTGTTGCCGTCGTGTATAATGCAGGATATCCGGACAAGGAAAAGGTGATTAAAGGAACATTGGCTACCATTCTTGACGATATCAAAGCGGAAGCGGAAAATTGGCTGGGAATTATCATCGTAGGCCGATGCCTTGAGGGTCAACCCCAGCGTGGTATGGTCAAACATATCACCGCGGGGCCTTGATCCATATGTGCGATAAAGCCGGATAGTTGCCTCGGCCTATATAGATTTCCTTCGGGATAGGGACAATCATGACTGAGTTCCCTATCCCGATTTTTTTTTGAATGATTTATTACTTGATGGACTCGTATTCTGCATTAATTCTTTCATTTTTATTGACATTAATACCTACCAAGAGATATATGGGCGATCCTGTCAAGTAAAAGGAAGTGATGAGAATAGGAGATATAAATGGAAATAACAGTCAAGGATGCGGCGCGTCTTTTGAACGTATCTGAAAAATCCATTTACCGATGGATAAAGCAAGGCAAATTGCCTACCTTTAAAATCAACGAGCAGTATCGATTTAACCGAAGCGAGCTTCTGGAGTGGGCGACTGCCGGGAAAATGAACGTATCGCCCGATATTTTCCGTGAACCCGACGACACGACCGACACAATGCCGATGATAGAAGAAGCTCTACAGGCCGGAGGAATTTACTATCGTATCGAAGGCAATGACAAGAAAAGCGTCCTTAGCGCAGTTGTGGAACATATGAGGCTGCCTGACGAGGTAGACCGGGAGTTTCTTCTTCAGGTTCTTCTGGCTCGGGAAGAACTGGGTTCTACTAGCATTGGAGACGGCATTGCGATACCTCATGTTAGAAATCCGGTCGTTCTCCATGTACCCCGTCCCAGTATGACTTTGTGCTTCCTGGAAACGCCGATTGAATTCGATGCCATTGACGGAAAACCGGTTCAGGTTCTGTTCACGTTGATAAGTCCCACAATTCGGGGTCATCTTCACATGTTGTCCAGGCTGAGTTTTGCTCTTAGGCAGGATCGATTCCTTGAAATCATTCGACAACAGGGTACCCGGGAGGAGATCTTAAACGAAGTCCGCAAGATTGAAAGCGGTTTGGAAACGTCAAATCGATTAAAGAGAGGATAAGTAGCCCCCTATGATTGTATTTCTTTTAAGTGTAATCATTATCGTGGCAAGCGGATTTGCCGCTCTTGTGACTCGGCGATCCAACAGCCTTTCAACCTTCTTGGGCGTCGGTGGTGTGTGTGCCGGAAGCCTGATCGGTCTGATTCCAACGTTTAACGTTCTCATACATGGATCCCGACTATCTCTGCATTTGCCATGGCATTTCGCATGGGGATCATTTTTCGTAGAAATTGATCCGTTGTCCTCCTTTTTTCTTATCCCTGTTTTTGGTGTATCCATCCTGACCGCAGTCTATGGTGCGGGCTACCTTCAGCATTACCGGCAGACCCATTTGCTGGGTGTACACTGGTTCTTTTTCAATCTTTTGGTAGCCGGTATGGCAATGGTGGCAGTGGCCGGGAACGGTGTATTATTTCTGATATCATGGGAAGTTATGTCTCTGGCGCCTTTTTTCCTGGTCACGTTTCACAGTGATCAATCAAAAGTCCAACATGCCGGTTGGGTATATTTGGTGGCAACGCATTTGGGAGCAATTTTTCTGTTGGTTTTTTTTCTATTGATGGGCGTTAACTCCGGAAGCATGGATTTTGACCATTTCAATCCATCCGGATACCATCACTTGAGTCTACTGTTTCTATTGGCTGTTATCGGATTTGGCTCAAAATCCGGGTTTATACCGTTTCATGTCTGGCTGCCGGAAGCCCATCCAGCCGCTCCGAGCCATGTATCGGCCCTTATGTCCGGCGTTATGATTAAAATGGGAATTTATGGTTTGTTCCGGTCGTTGGTCTTGTTGGGGGTACCTTCTGTCGGGTGGGGATATGTTTTCATCGGAATCGGCCTGATTTCGGGTATCGCCGGTGTGACGTTCGCTCTGGCGCAGCATGACCTGAAACGGCTGCTGGCATACCATAGTGTTGAAAATATCGGTATCATTTCCATCGGAATTGGAATTGGAATGCTGGGGCTGAGCTGGGATAATCCCGTACTGGTCGTCATGGGGATGGGGGGCGCGTTGCTTCATGTTCTAAACCATTCGCTTTTCAAGAGTTTGCTTTTTCTCGGTGCCGGATCGGTTCAGCACGCTTCGGGAACACTGGAAATCGAACATATGGGAGGACTTCTCAAACGAATGCCGATAACCGGTATGACATTTCTGGTCGGTGCGGCAGCCATATGCGGCTTACCTCCTTTAAACGGATTTATCAGTGAATTTCTCATTTACCAAGGATCAGTTTACGGCAGTATGTTTCTGGAGGGAGCCACAGTGGGTGCCATGCCGGCGGTTATCGCAGGTCTTGCACTGATTGGAGGGCTTGCCGCCATATGTTTTACAAAAGCATTCGGTATTGTCTTTCTAGGTACGGCCCGCAGGGAGAAGGGAGTATCTGTACGGGAATCCAGGTTGTCCATGAAAATTCCCATGCTGATTTTATCCGCTTTATGCCTGCTCTGCGGGTTGCTCGGAGCTGATATTCTTAAAACAGCGGCGCCGGTTTTAAACATGGTGACGATGAACCGTTTTTTAGATGCAATACCATTAGAACTTATTAAGGCGGCAAATTCACTGCGGTCGGTGACATGGGTATTTGCCGGATTGATCCTGATTCTAACCGGCCTGATATTTTTTCGTAAGTGGCTGCTTTCAAAACGTTATGTGCAGGAAGGCGTTACCTGGGACTGCGGCTATATTCGTCCCACATCGCGAATGCAGTATACGGCATCGTCTTTTGTTCAGCCCGTAACAGGCTTTTTTCGTAATATATTACAAACACGAAATATAGTATCCCCGCCTCATGGTCTCTTTCCAACAAAGGTTTCTTTGACCACCAAGACCCCGGATGTTTTTGAAAAGAAATTCTATTCACCCTTGTTCGAAGGGACAAAACGTATATTGTTTGGGTTGCGCTGGATCCAGCAAGGACGGATCCAGCTGTATATTGCCTATATTGTGATAACTTTGATTATTCTTTTGATATGGAAAGTGAGATGATGACATATTGGTCCCATCAATCCATATCGCCGGTTATTTCGGCGATTTTTCTAGCGCCGCTTCTTTTTGGTGTTATCAATTGGATCAAAGCATTTTTATCCGGTCGACGGGGTGCACCCTGGCTGCAGCCCTATTTTGATCTATGGAAGCTGATGCGTAAAAGTGCGGTATACAGCCGAACAACAACATGGATATTTCGTGCCGGGCCGTTGGTCGGTTTAGGGGCTATCTTAACGGCAGCTATGATAATGCCGATGGGCAATATACCCGCATTGGTGAGCTTTCCAGGGGATTTTGTTCTATTTGCTTATCTGCTGGCACTCGGACGGTTTTTCACCATTATTGCCGCCTTAGATACGGGATCAAGTTTTCAAGGTATGGGTGCAAGCCGTGAAGCTTATTTTTCAGCGCTGTCTGAACCGGCTCTGCTGCTTGCTCTTACGGCAGTTGCCCGTCGGACGGGCAGTAATTCACTGTCCGGAATGTATGAGGTATTGTCAAGTGGTTCCTGGGCGCTTGTGTCTCCGGCAATGGTGCTGGTGTTTATTGCGATATTTATCGTTTTTCTGACGGAAAATGCTCGAATTCCCGTAGATGATCCCACAACTCATCTGGAACTGACCATGATTCATGAGGTCATGGTACTGGATCACGGCGGACCGGACTTGGCCTTTATAAACTACGGTGCTGCCCTGAAGATGTGGATTCTCGGCCAGCTTTTGATCGGAATTGTCAATCCGGTGCATACCGGTATCATGTGGCTGAACCAGACGATATCCATTGTTGTTTCGCTATCCGGACCGGCAATAGCAGTGGGCTTGATTGAGTTTTCCATGGCACGGCTGAGACTGAAGCGGGTGCCTCAGCTGCTGGTGGCAGCCGGTATTTTCTCCGTACTGGCCCTGATTATGGAATTGAGGTGAACGATGAATAACTGGATTGACCTGTTGATTATATTACTGATCCTGTCCAACTTCGTCATGCTGGGATCAAGCCGGCTGGCAGTATGTATTCGTACGCTTGCGATTCAGGGTATATTGCTGGGCATATTGCCCTTGATGATCGACAGGCAGGATCTTGTGCTGCATACAACCTTAGTATCGATCGGTGCTTTGATAATTAAAGGCATTGTATTTCCTTGGCTCCTGTTTAAAGTGTTGCGCCGGATTGGTATTCGTCGAGAAATCGAACCATTTGTCGGATATGTTCCATCGCTTTTTATTGGACTGGCGGGACTGATTGTTTCTCTGTATATCGGATCAAAGCTTGACTTTCCAGCTCCGGAGTCTGTTGCTGATGTCATCCCGTTATCGTTGTTTTCAATTCTGGCGGGTTTATTTCTTCTCACCACACGGAAAAAAGCATTGAGTATGGTAATGGGTTATCTGGTTCTGGAAAACGGTATTTACGCATTTGGTTCCGTTGTGTTGAATAAAGTTCCGGTGATCGTGGAGTTGGGTGTTTTGCTGGATGCTCTGGTGGCGGTGTTTATCATGGGTATTGCAACATATCACATCAATCGAGAGTTTGATCACATCGATGTGAATAGACTGGACAATCTGAAAGGATAATTATTAATGCATAATGCCGGACACTTAATTTGGATCATTCTGGTTGTTTCGGTGGCATTCGGCGGCATTTGCCGAATCTTTCGATCTCCCCGAAAAATATTGTCTTTCATGTGTGCGGGTGTTTTGGTAGTGACGGTTCCGGTACTGACTTTGGTTGTATATACGTTTTACTACGGGGCGGTATCTTCTGCCGGTCAATGGTTTTACATCGATTCGCTTTCTGCATTTCACCTGGTGGTCATGATGCTGGTGTTCTGCATGAGTACCTTTTACGGTTATCATTATTTTGATGAAAAAATCGACGAAGGCATATTTACGACCCGTCTGGCCAGACGATACGGAAGCCTGTGGTTTGCGTCTCTAACGGCGATGACATTGGTGTTGGTATCCAACAACCTGGGGATCATGTGGGTTGGGATGGAGACTACCACCCTGGTGACCGCTTTCCTGATTAATCTGTACTCCAATAAAACGGCTGTGGAAGCCATGTGGAAATACCTGATCATCTGTTCGGTTGGTATTGCCTTTGCTTTCATGGGTACCCTCTTGGTAGCCGCATCCGCCTACACGCTGGAAACCCATGTGGCTGATGTGTTGTTGTGGACAAAGCTAGTAAAAGTCGGCGAGGTTTTAAACCCGGCACTGTTAAAAACAGGCTTTGTATTTATTCTTGTAGGATATGGGACAAAGGCCGGTCTGGCTCCCATGCATACTTGGCTGCCTGATGCGCATAGCCAGGCCCCCGCTCCGGTATCAGCCATATTTTCGGGATTTATGCTTAATGCCGCGCTTTACTGTATCATGCGCTATATATCCCTGGTGGATTTGGTTTCAGAGACTTTTAGCCAAGAACTTCTGGTTTTGTTCGGAATCGGTACCATTATCATTTCGGCAGCATTTATTCTTTCTCAGCATGATCTCAAACGGTTGCTGGCTTATCACAGTGTGGAGCATCTGGGCATCATAACATTGGGCTTGGGATTAGGGCCTGCAGGCATCTTTGCGGCATTGTTTCATACGCTCAACCATTCGGTGTGCAAGTCACTCGGTTTTTTTTGCGCGGGACGGCTCGGTCAGATTTACGGAACATATGATATGAGACAAATTTCAGGTTCGATGCATCTTTCTTTCTTATGGGGTGGTGGGCTAATGGGCAGCCTTTTAGCGCTTATCGGCCTTGCGCCGTTTGCATTGTTCATGAGCGAGCTTCTGATAGTAAAAGCTGCTCTGGAGACGGATACTATTTGGGCAATGGTACTTTTTCTTGCCGGCAGCAGCATCGTATTTGTCGGTGCACTGAAACATATAATCCCCATTGCCTGGGGTAAACCATCGACCGATCATGTCTGCCTGAAAAGCATGTTGACAGACAAAGTCTTAGTATTGGGAGCTTTGGCCCTTTTATTGATGCTGGGGCTTTGGATGCCGGATGTGCTGCATGAGATACTTTACCGGGCGGCATATATTGTTGGAGGGCACCACAATTGATTGAACATGATTTTTTAAGCCTAAATAATGCCGGCTGTGCGGGTATGGCTGAGATTCCCGTGGTGGATATCCATATTTTCAGAAATACCGTTATTAATGCGGTAACGGAGGGAAGCCGTATTCTCAGTCTGTTTGTTTGCCCGGTTGACCGGCAAATGCGTCTGTTTGCGGTTCTCGGTCATGGAGGTAAAAGCCGGATTTATATTGTTTCAAGTATTATTGGAGATGCATATCCGTCATTGACACCGGCTTGCCCGCAGGCCGAACGCTTTGAACGGGAGATAGCCGAGCAGTGGAGCATTCGTCCCGAGGGACATCCCTGGCTGAAACCAATCCGCTTTCATCACTTCTATGGCGGCCCGGCAGATGTATGGAAGCATTTGCCGGCGGATTGGATTCCGCCCGGAGTTATTGACGGTATCAAGGTCGAGAGCGATGAAATGCACGAGGTGGCAGTCGGCCCTGTTCATGCCGGTATTATTGAACCGGGTCACTTCAGATTTCAATGCCACGGTGAACATATTTATCATATGGAGATTTGCTTAGGGTACCAACACAGGGGTATTGAACAGGCATTGGTAGGCGGACCCGATCAACGAACGATCGGTTTTATGGAAACGTTGGCGGGAGATACGTCCATCGGTCATGCAACCGCGGGTTGCCAGATGATTGAAGCGTTATCGGCCGATAATGTTTCAGCAAGAGCATATGCCCTTCGAGGCATTGCACTCGAGCTTGAACGCATTGCCAACCATACCGGTGACCTGGGTGCGCTGGCCGGAGATATCGGATATCTTCCTGTAGCTGCCGGTTGCGGGAGACTTCGCGGTGATTTTCTTAATTTAACGGCTGAAATCTGTGGTAATCGATTCGGACGGGGACTGGTTCGACCGGGGGGAGTGGCATTTGATCTATCACATAAGGCGGTAACACAGATAGTTGTGCGACTGGAAAAAACATTTAAACAGGTCCAATCAACCGTAAGTTTACTCTGGGAAAATCCGTCGGTATTGGCCCGTTTTGAAGAAACCGGAAAGATTACCAAAAAATTGTGCCTGGATCTGGGCCTTGTAGGACCTGTTGCACGTGCCGGCGGGGTCGAACGGGATTCACGGTTTGAATTTCCTACCGGGGTTTATCGAATGGCCCATATTCCGGTAGCGACCTGTCATACAGGAGATGTGATGGGTCGAGCCTATGTTCGTTGGCTTGAAATTCAACGATCAACGGCGTTTATCAGACAACAGTTACAAAACCTTCCGATTGCACCGATCAGGACGAAAACAGGGCAACTTTCCCCGAACGGTATTGCCGTATCGGTTGTGGAAGGATGGCGTGGGGAAATTTGTCATGTGGCCCTTACGGATGGACAGGGTCGCTTTTTACATTACAAGGTGGTGGATCCGTCCTTTCATAACTGGATGGGACTTCAGATGGCTATGCGTGATGAACAGATTTCCGATTTTCCGATATGCAATAAAAGCTTCAATCTGTCCTATTGCGGCCATGATTTGTAACGGACGACAGCCGATAGCTCAGGCATGAAAGCAAAAGATATAGTAATAAAAGTTGCTGATTGTCTATCTTTTTTAGTAGTTTTTCAATTTTTTGATATAGGATAAAAAATGCTTAAAGAGTTGAAAACGAGGATTCAGCAGGGATACCATACTATGACTTATCCTGCAGGTCCACCGCCGGATCTTCCGGAACGATTTTCCGGTAAGCCGGCTATTGACGATTCCATTTGTACGGCCGGCTGTGTTCTTTGTCTGGAAAGCTGTCCTGCTGGAGCGATCTTTCGAGAAACCATATCGGGAAAAATCCGTATAGATATGGGGCGGTGTATATTTTGCCGGAACTGTGAGGCAGTGTGTCCGAACAGTGCCGTTCGTTTCACTCGAGATTTTAAGCTCGCCGCCTGTTGCCGAGAAGACCTGATTATTGATCACACAGCCCATAAAACAGCCGCCTTTCATGAGACGGCACATAAAATATTCGGGCGCTCTCTGAAACTTCGCCAGGTCAGCGCCGGCGGCTGCAATGCCTGTGAAGCCGATACCCATGTTCTTAATACCCTGGTCTGGGATTTAGCCCGATTCGGCATACAATTTACGGCATCTCCGCGTCATGCCGATGGTTTGCTGGTTACCGGTCCTGTTTCGAAAAATATGAAGACAGCTCTTGAAAAGACATACCATGCCGTTCCCAAACCGAAGATCGTCATTGCCGTTGGTGCGTGTGCGATTTCCGGCGGAATATATCGTGATCTGCCCGAGGTATGTAATGGAGTTTCCGGTGTGATTCCGGTGGATCTATATGTGCCGGGGTGTCCGCCCCATCCGTTGACTATTTTGGACGCTTTATTGCGGTTTCTGGGAAAAACGGATCGGTAGTGAGAGAAACTGAGATGTGTCGGGTTTAAATTTTATTCTTGACATATACTAGTATTAGTTGTACTTTAAATTGTACATGTACAGGAGGTGTCGCATGAAAGCCATTTCATATACCGCCGCACGGCAAAATCTTGCAAAAACCATGGAAAACGTGTGCAAAGACCATGAACCGGTTATCGTCACACGTAAAACAAACGATTCCGTAGTCATAATGTCCCTTGAGGACTATGAGGCTTTGGAGGAAACTGCTTACCTGCTGCGCTCTCCGAAAAACACAAGGCGCCTAATTGAATCCATCGTTCAGATCGAAGAGGGCCAAGGATCAGAAAGAGAGCTTTTAGATTGAAGCTCATATTTTCAGATCATGCTTGGGAAGATTATCTATACTGGCAAAAATCCGACAAGAAAATCCTCCAGCGAATAAATCGTCTCATCAAAGAGATTAAACGGAATCCATTTGAGGGGTTTGGAAAACCTGAGCCACTCAAACACGCTCTATCAGGGTACTGGTCACGACGAATCGATGAACAGCACAGAATTGTGTACAAAGCTTCTTCAGATTCCATCTATATAGCTCAGCTTCGTTATCACTATTGATTTATTGGAAATCCAAGGTATAGTCAGCTGTATTCATGCAAGCCGGCCATCAAGCCTAACCAACTTTGTCAATGGAAGAAGAAGAAGAGGAAGTATTATGCACTTTGCCTATTTAAAAACACAAGATCATATTTCAATTCGTTATGGGTTCCGGCCCTGCAAGCAAGAAAAGAAGTGCGGCACGGTTATACTGCTTGGCGGCAGAAAAGATTTTATCGAAAAGTATCTTGAAACCATCGGTCAGCTAAATCATCGCGGTTTTGATGTATATAGTTTTGACTGGAGGGGCCAGGGGCTTTCTACGCGAATGTTATCAGATCGTCGTAAAGGCTTTGTTAAAAGCTACGAAGATTATATAAACGATTTAGAGCTTTTTTATCGAAAAATTGTAAAACCCAATGCCGTATCGCCGGTAATAATCCTCGCCCATTCAATGGGATCACACATTGCTCTGCGTTTCCTACACGATTATCCCGGCACAATAGATAAAGCGATATTCGAGTCACCCATGTTCGGCATTCATATGTCGGCCTTTAATAATAAAGTTGCTATATTGATTGCTTGGCTTGTGAATAAATTGGGATTGGAACATGCTTATGCAATTGGGTCGAACTATTATTCAAATCATGCTGAAAAATTTGCGGGTAATCAAGTGACCTCGGACCCTAAGCGGTTTATGGATGAGAAAAATGCAATTGCCGAAAACCCCGACCTTGCTTTGGGAGGGGTAACATATGGTTGGGTGGCAGCTACTTTTGAATCCATAGATATTTTGATGAATCCGGGTTATTTGGCCGAAATAACCACACCTATCCTAATTGTTGGTGGGAGTGCAGACCGGATCGTTTCCGTTGAAGCTCAGAAGACGGTTTGTTCTCAAATTAAAAATTGCAAATTTGTTCTCATTCCGCATGCCTTACACGAGATTCTCAAGGAAACGGATTCCATCCAATCCATTTTTTGGAGTGAAGTTGACGAATTCATAAGTCAATCTGCATCCCTTCACGAGCAAAAAATACTTCCAAATTATTAGGATATTTCTTTCTACAGTATTTTTCGGATAGTTCATCTATTTGAGAATCGGTACGTAGGGGATCATGATGGAACAGTGCCAATCGTTTGACTTTGGCACGTAATGCTGCTGAAATTGCATGTTCAAAGGAAGAATGTCCCCATCCCATCTTGGAAGATTCGTATTCTTTCTGAGTGTATTGGGTATCATGAATCACTAAGTCGGCATCGGCAAAAAAATCTTCCACACGCCGGTTTTCTTCTTTTGCAACCTGTTCGCCTTCAAGGGCGATTGATTCATCATAAGACGGGTTTTTGATATCCGTGCAAAAAACATTATGAAAGGGTTCCGTATCATAAACCGTGCAGAAGATTTTTCCGCAATGTTCAAAACGATACCCTAGACTGAGGACAGGATGGTTAAGATATTTGGTCGTTAATCGTATACCATTACCAAAGTCAAAACTGTCTTCTTTAAGTTCAATGTATTTTATTTCAGAAACCAACTCTGCTTGGCGAACCGGAAAATAACGATAGGTTAGTTGACCGCCTAAAATATCTTCAAGAGTTTCATCCTCATAATTAACCGGTCCGTAGATTTTTAATTTGATACCCGGAATATATATCGGGCTAAAAAAAGGGAATCCCATAATATGGTCCCAATGCGTATGGGTCAGGAAAATTTCTGTTTTTATCGGACCTTTCGATAGATCATGAGCCAGCATATAGTTGCCAAGTTCTCTAATACCGGATCCCGCGTCAATGATGATGATTCGGTCCAGATCTTTAAATCGTAATTCAACGCAGGCTGTATTGCCGCCATATTTTACAGTGTGGAGACCGGGGCAGGGAATAGAACCTCTTACCCCCCAGAATTTGATTTTCATAAGGTTATCTTTTTCGATTGATTTGCAAAAAAAATTTTGCTTTTTCTATTTCTTTTAACAAACTTTCGTGAAGCTCCAAAAGTGCATCCCGATCAACTCCAACTTGATCGAGAAGATAGTTTAATATGGAGTCATCAGAGTAAAATTCCCCTGATGATCCGATCTGGCTAATATTGGTATAAACATTTGCCAAAGCTACAATTGTGACGATTTGGTGATTTTTTTTCCGGGTTTGACTTATATTATGATGATGGGAAAGCGCATCATAAATGATTTGGCTCAATTGCCATCTTTCAGCAATCATACCCCCGACCAAAGAGTGATTGATTCCAAGAATCTCATCTTCGGCCTGATGTAGCGGTATTTGCTCAACTTTAGACAATTCTAGGGCCTGCAGGTATTCTTCCGGGAAACGATTGAGAAGGGGAATTTTACCCAAGTCATGTAGAAGGCCGGCTACAAAATATTCACCACCTTCTACAAGCGGGATACGTTTGATTGTAGCTAAAAATCTAGCCGTTACCCCTACACAAATGGAATGCGTCCAAAATTCGTCCATCGAAAAGGAACCACAGGAGTTTTTACCATTTAAAGTGTTTAAGATGGCTCGGCTCAACGCAAGATTTTTTACGGTATTAATACCGAGCATAATAATGGCCCGTGTCAATGAGGTCGCTTGACTGAGTAAAGAATAATAAGCAGAATTGATGAGCCTTAATACTTGGCCGGTAAGTACCGGATCCAATGATATAACCTGGTTCAGGTCATTCGGAGATGTTCTCGAACTATTACAAATTTCTAGTACCTTTGTAACCGTTGTAGAAAGACTAGGCATTCTGGCGATATAGTTTTGTATTTTCTTTAAACGATATTCTTTGTTTATAGGAACCTCAACCATAGCAGGCCATCTTTAGAAATAATTTCCAGATGCTTTTAAAACACAATCTTTTCCATGCAAATTGCAATCTTAAATTATAATATTAAAATTTCAGCACTCCGATTCCTGAGTGCAAGTGAACCAAGAGTCTCGAAAAAAAATAAACTCCCTGATTTTAAAGTATGCACCGGAGGGAATACCTTTAATTCAGAACGAAATCAAGTGCCGTCTTGGATGGATTTATAACTTTCCAAGATTCTAGTTTACGATTGAAGGCAATATGATTTTTTTTGTCCTTTCGATTATTTTTTCATAAGCTGTACAATTTCGTTGAACATAATAGCTCGTTAAGATGTTATCGTTGCAATAATTTCTTAAGAATGCAGCAAGTTTATGCCGAGATTTAAACCTTTGTTGAAACAATTCCCCCCAACTATTTAAATAAACTATAGCGAAGTCATTTATATTTTTATTCCAGGGTGATTTTTCAAAACTGACAACCACAAGCAATTTGGTGATAATCTTCGGCTTGAGATAGGTCGAATATTGGATCTCTAAAGTATCATAAATTCCAAAAAAGTCTTTCATTTTAGTACCGAGATTGATGATTTCCTGAATCGTCACACTCGAAGGATTAGGGTTCATCTGTATTCGGTTTGCCGCAAATAGATTGTTCCAGACAATAAAAGTAATGTTACCGATGAGATCTTTATTTGATATGAGAGCATTGGCCTTGTCGTTGCTAGCAAAAACATGCCAGATGTTCTCATCTAAAGTTAATGTCAAAGTAGATAGATTTAAGATACCGGTGGGTTTTTTGATTACAGGAATTTTATATTTTTTTTCCAAGTAATATGCTGAAATTTTTCTCTCGAGAATCAATAAATCCCGTTTATCGGCTTCACTATCTGCTCGGGTCGGTACGCCGGCAATCTCTCGGTAAATTTCCAGTAACAGTCTAAAGAGACGATTTCCAAGTTCAATCTGAGAATAAAAATTCCATTGATTGAAATTTTTTAATTTATTTTTTCTTTCTCTGCTGATAGGATATTGTTTAAAAAGATCCTCGGCCAGTTTTATTTTGAGTATCTTTCTGCGATCATACGATTTGATTTCACATCTCAGATAGAAACATTCTTTTAAAAATGATAACGTGTTTTCCCTGTTATCTTTATAATAATTAAAAATGGTCATTATCGTGAAAACGATCGGGTCCAAAAATAGGTTATGATCTTTACTGGTCAAGACCTGCTTTCTAAACTGATGGCATATAAGTCTTTCCTCGGGTGCATAGAGGAGCATTTTTAATAGAACCATCTTGATAATAGATTTTAAGGGACGTGTGAGTGATTTGTGAAATTGCCAGAGTGCTGCACCGAAATATTCATTACTTTCCACTTTTTGTAGATTTCCCAAATCGATAATATCATATTCACCGTATTTTTCTTCCTCTATCGCAGATAGTGCTTCATTATAGTCAATCTCTACATTTTCATCATAACAAAGCCACCAAAGTGGAATTTTACCGCAGATTAAAATACAGGTTCGATAAAATTCTTCCTTTAAAATATTTTTTTGCGTGCTGCCGCAGCTCTCGGAATCAACGTTGCCGAAATTGTTTGTCTTTATGTCGTTTATGTCGGAAATAAAGAAGAAAATCGGCATCTTCTGATTCATATCCATCCAGTCTTTTATCAGGTTAATTTTTTGATTGAGCTGATAAAAGGCGGTTTCATCAAATTGTTTTTTATCAAAGCAGACCCAGATATCACAATCAGATCCCGATGTCTGGCTGACGGTACCGATACTACCGATTGTGTACAAACCTTCGATGATATAGTGCCTCGCAGCATGTTTTAAAAGGGAACCTTTTATATTGATACTGAAGATGCGTTTAAATATCTCCTCACGTTTTCTGATTTCTTTTTCATTGTCAATATTAAATACTCTAAAGGAATGCTTAAGATCAGGTATATAACCCGGACATCGCGGATGATTAATACTTAGAAGCCATGGCAAAAAATATAAAACCATTTCACTTTCTTTGGGTGAAAGTTCGGAAAAAATTTGTTTTCTAAACTTGTTGTACCGAATATAAGTCTTTTTATTTCGTGTAAGGATTCTTTGGATCATTATGATTATTTTTTCCTTATCCAATGCTTCCCATTTCAAATTACCGTCTGATTTTATTATCGGCTGTTTTTTAAAATACCAAACCTTGGATTGCTTTATGTAAAAAAATATAGGCTTGGTTCTAACTTTCGATAGGATTATGCTCAAAAAGTGTATTCGGATAAAACTTGATGTTCAGACCTGTTTGATTTATATAAAAAAATATTTTGATCCGTTTTAGCTGAAAATTAACTAAATGGTAGAAATTGATTCTTTAATGAAAATATCTACTTTTGGAGCCTCTTAGCCGAGGCCCTTATTCCGGAGGTAAAATAATGGACCTAAAAGAGCCCTATAATTCCGATAAGATAAACGAAATACCCGAAGAGAGTGTTTTTGATGCAGAAGAATATCCGGGCTGGACGAATGACAAAAAGGCCGGTTTTATTTCTAAGCTATTTAGTAAGCCTTTGATGCCTTTCGGCTGGATTGGTTTGCTCCTTTTGGTGTTAATTATTCTTTTTGTTGCGTTTATACCAAGGAATCACAAAACTAAAAATAATCCGGCGCTTAAGACTATAGAGGATAGGCTGAATGTCCTGGAGGAAAAGCTGGCTAAATTTGAAGAACTTGTTCTCCAAGTTAAACAACTTGATGAGCAAAGCAAAGAGTTTGGGTCGGTTCTAAACCGGTTTGATGAAATGGAGACTTCGATTTCATCGAGAATGGATCAATTCGTTGCGGATTTATCGGATTTGAAAGAGAACAAAACTAGAGAAACGTCGAATCAAACAAAGACGTTAAAGTCTTCCAAAGACTCTACCAAAACTTCAACAGTACGCTATCATAAGGTTCGAGCCGGTGAGAATCTTTTCCGTATCGGTATGCGTTACGGCTTGACGGTAAATGAGTTGCGCCGTTTGAACAAGCTTGGGCCGAATGCGGTTATCCAACCGGGCCAGAAGCTAATCATCAGCCGACCGTGAAAAAGGCCGCGGGTCAAACCTTGCTTTGAGCCCATTTCTTATTTAGCGGAACCTTGTTCGGAACTATTCTGATTTCAATTACTACATTTATGCATGTCTATATTTTTTGGCGGCTATCACAAAGCAAAAGTTAAAAGATCCGATCCAAAAAAGAGGTGAATAAATTGCAATCAAAATTTATAGTCATATTATTGAGCATATTTTTGCTTTTCGGATGCTCTACTACCGCTGAGTCCGGAAGGTCGAGGAATGTAAATATATCTGATGAAATCGAGAAAATAAAGAGTATGGATATTTCTTATGTTGATCCTGCGACGGTTTCTGATGGCGAATACATTGGTGAATTTCCGTTTAGGCAGAAGTATCTCTACCAGGTAAGGGTTACAGTGGAATCTGGGAGGATAACGGATATTGAAGTATTGGAGAACGGAACTGGAAATGAATATGCTGAAAAGGGGCTAGGGGTGATACAGCGCATACTAGAGGATCAATCTCCTGATGTGGATGCAGTTTCAGGAGCAACCGTTACATCGAAAGCCCTTATGAAATGTGTGGAAAAGGCCCTAAAAAAAGCCAGGCAGATAAATGAGTAAAAAATTATCTCACACTTTCGTGAGGATATAGTTCTAATTATTTCCGTGGAGATCATACTGTATCGCAGCAGGCCTGAAGTACATCGTCCGCGTGGCCTTTGACACGAACTTTTTTCCACACCCGGACGATTATACCTTTAGGGTCTATCAGAAAAGTCGTACGCACCACCCCCATGTAGTGACGGCCCGCCATCTTTTTTTTCTGCCAAACACCATAAATGTTGCAGACCTGTTTGTCGGGATCACTGAGCAGTTCTACGGTCAGGTCATGCTTTTTGATAAATTTGGCGTGGGATGATTCTGAGTCTGGGCTGATACCGACTACCACGGCCTTTTGTTTCTTGAATTTCGACAGCAGCGCCGAGAACTCCGTTGCCTCTTTAGTGCAGCCACTGGTGTTGTCCTTTGGATAAAAGTAGAGAACCACCCATTGGCCTGCAAAATCTGACAGCCTGACAGGTTTGGACTGAGCGTTTTTCAGGATAAATGCCGGGGCTGAGTCTCCAGGTTTGAGCGTATCCTGCATGTATTACTCCTTTCGGGCAATCAGGCTTCTTTATAAGTGCTTACTTTTTATAATAAAAATATATGAAGAAAACAATTGTGTGTCAAATGGATTTTAGCGACGCAATATTGCATGATTGCCTCTCATTGGGAGAGTCGTACCGCAAATGAAAGTTTTTTGATCAACCGGCTCTTTTTTAGTTTATTTCTTAAGTGGTAGGTGTCTTATCTATATTGATAAAGAAGGAAACAGAGCTGTTGACTTAAACGAAGTTCTTTGGAGCGATGAAGGTCATAAGCGTGATAGAATATGAGAAAATAGTCAAATAGATTCTCAAGCACCTTGGCTTGTGGGATCGAAAAGCAAGGCCGCCTCTTAAAGCCATTGGTTCGCCACAGGTCCGGGGATAAAGATCACTGCTATCTTGGTCAGTATTTTAAAACTCTAAAAAGTCAGGATATCCGAATTATATCAAAATGTTTTCATCGAATTGATATTTTTGTAGGTTACTAACTTATCAAAATTTTAAACTTTTGTTAAAAAATTGTGATTCCTTTCTTTTTTTCGTATCCCTAACACAAAATACGTGTCATTTTCTGGACAATGCCGGGGGTTATATCTTCGTGAATATCGAAACTTAGAATAGGTAAGCGGGGTTGTTGTAAGACTTTTTGCCTCACTTGCTAATATATCTAAATCCGGCGGTTTCCTCCTACCAAAATAAGGTATCCCCCCTATCAAAATAAGGTGTCTACCTCATATACAAAAGCGATCAAGTAATTTATTTTATTATAAAAAAACCAAGCTCCTATTTCAGAGTTTCCTTTTTCTAACCGTGGTGAATCATCCTAATCTTTGGCACACATCTGCTTGGGCGGGCTATGACATCCGTACTATCCAGGAACTCCTTGGGTACAAAGACCTCAGCACGACCATGATTTACACCCATGTTTTCAACAAAGGAGGCGACGGGGTGCAAAGTCCGGTCGATGGACTTTGCACCCGGTTTATACAGACTGTATAATCATTGATAGGATCGGCATTCGCGCCAGTCCTATCGGGAGCGATTGAGAATACCGAGGGGCACGAAGCGCAGCCTATCAAATGGGTCGAGACAGACACGCGGAGGCGTGCTCCTCACCCACGCCCGTATGTTTAACAAAATTCTAACCAATGACAGGAGGTAAACAATGGCACATTGGAGCAAAAACAATCGAGCCTGCAAGACAACATGGTCGACTTTACGAATATTAGACCAGCTCAATGCGGTATTCGGGAAAGCAGGTGACCTCAAAATGAAAGAACTTACATATTATAATCAAACTAGCAGCAAAGACCAGCGCGCATCTATGGCGCGAATGCTTTCGGTTCAGTTGGACAATATTTTTCGTGAGCTACGCGGTGCTCGATATGAAGATGATATTACAGGCGATAAGGCTATAGGTTCAATGGTGGAGGTGCTAACAACTCCTGATGCGACGGTGGCATTGCTGGCGGAAAAATGCGATGTTAATTATAAGTTCTATGGCGAGGAGGAGGACTTATGAAAGCACGAATACAATTTGCGATGCTGTGGATGCCAATATTGCTGGTTTTAGCTTTTACGTCGGCTGAAGCAGTGGAAACGGAAGCTGTTATCAACTCAGCTGTGAGGGAGGGCAATCATGAATTAGGCCAAAGGCTTTTTGGAACGATGGGAAAGCAACAGTCAGTTCTTGAAAAAATAATGAAAGGGGCAAATATAAAACTGAAGGTTTTTGAAAGTGACGATAAAGATGAATCTGCTTCCTTAGGGTTCGAGTATTCATATTCAAAGGACTTTGCGTGTTATGTATTTGAAGGTAAGGAAAAGCGACATGCTGGTCTTGTGATGAATTTTGACGCTAATGGAAACGTGGCTTTCGACCGAAATGTCAATCCCAACGACTTTATGGATACGAATATTTCTTTACTTTGGTACCGATCTAAGGGCGGAGTATTGCCCAAAGAGACAGATTTTAAACTTTTGAACCAAATCGAAGATACTGCAGTAAAAGCTGAGACCATTACAGAACTTGAAAGATTGCCTGAATGGCGCGAACTATCTGAAACAATTCAAAGTCAATTGACAGATCAATACTATTTTGATCTGTCCGCGACAGGTGGCCTCGAATCGGATCAGTCCTTTGAAGCCAAGCAATATTACTATGGTCTTCATATCGGGTTGGTAGCTAAAGGTTGGAATGCTGACAAATCGGTATGGGCCAAGTTTAATATATTCGATTACCCTACAGCTTTACTGCGCTTAATTAGCGGCGCGGATAAACATTGGCGTCCAAGAGGCTCCTCATTTCCAGAATTCCTTGTTGGCATCGATCATATTGAGTCTGATACTGGCACACCACGCGAAACAATAGCAGACGATAACTCCGCTTTTGAACGAATTCGTTTTGAGATAAGTTTTCGTACTCTGGCAGCAAATTACAATGATGCCAACGCTTTCTTAGAGGCAAACTTTCGTCATTACGAGGAAATAGATCCATCTGATAGAGTCAAAGCCTCGGGACTTGATACATATACCTATTTCACCATTGCCTTAGTGATGCCCAAGGCCAACGGACTTTATTTTAGTTATACGACCGGGGAACTGCCCTTGGACACAAAGGAAGATCAAGTCTATGAAATTGGATTTAAATACAAATTTTAGCACTTCCGATACAGAAAGAATGAAGAAAACATAATGGGGTGGCCGGGGGTTTTTCTCCCGCAGCCCCCATACCACCCGGCATGCGGGTCCGCACCGCACTCAGGCTTCCTTCAGACCTTTCCTCACGGAAACGCCCTTGCCGTCGGCTAATGTTTATATCATTGAGAGTTTTGAATTTTTCAATTTTCCAAAATTCAAATTTAATAAAAACAATGAGTTACAAAGATAGATTATCTAAAAACATCAATTATTCAAAGGTCTCATCATTGTCTCACGACATTGACAGGATTCACACATAGGGAACTTGCACCCCACAAATTCACGTCCATGCCGGACGTACACCATGCACTTGGTGTGGTCAAATAAAAAAAGACACCCTGTTAAGCCGCTTTTACCAAATTTGAATTTCTTTCAAATTCATTCGGAGTCCTATATTTCAGATATGAATGAAGCCGGTTGCTGTTATAAAACATCTCGATATAATCAAATACATCGCGACGAGCTTCATCTCTTGTTTGATAAACAACATCAGTGGCCCGTTCAGTTTTAAGGGATCGGAAAAAACTTTCAACTACCGCATTATCCCAACAATCCCCCTCGCGGCTCATGCTGCATACCATGCCATAAGTATCCAACAACTCTTGATAATCATAGCTGGCATATTGGCTGCCTCGATCGGAATGATGAATCAATCCCTTATCGGGTTTACGCTTCCAATAAGCCATCGTGAGAGCCTCTTTAACAAGCGGTTTTTTCAGACTGGTGCTCAGTGCCCAGCCAACTATTTTCCGAGAATACAGGTCCATTACAACTGCCAGGTAAAGCCAGCCTTCAACGGTCCAAAAGTACGTTATATCGCAACACCAGACTGTATTGGAGCTTTTGACTGTAAACTCTCGATTGAGCAGGTTCGGAGCAACAGGAAAACTGTGTTTGCTATCGGTCGTCCGCCTAATTTTCCTTCGCCATTTGTAGGATACCTTCGCCTTTTTCATTAAGCTGCGAGCGCGATACCTGCCCACATCATACCCTTGATTCCGAAGCTTCTTGCTCATTCTGCGCAAACCGTAACTGCCCCTTTTTTGTTTATGTATTTCTCTTACTTTCGATATCAGCTCGAAATCCTTATCAACTCTTTTCTGATCGGCTGTTTTTAAATATCGATAGAATCCACTCCGGCTCACTTCCATCACTCGACACAGGTCGGTAACGGGATAGGCCTCCTGTTGCTGCCGAATGAAGCCATATTTTATATTTACTCTTTGGCAAAGAAGGCCACCGCTTTTTTTAAGATATCTCGCTCCATCCGAAGACGCTTGTTTTCTTTGCGAAGGCGAACCACCTCCTCATTTTCAGCCTTCAAATGACTTTTTCCTGGAAATGCTGCATAACCATCGGCCTCAAACCGATTCTTCTTCTTCCACCGTCGCAGAACGCTGGGATCTATGCCAAGATTCCGGGCTGCCTCTGACAGCTTATATCCTTGCTCAGTAACCAGCTTGACCGTATCAATTTTAAATTTTTTGTTAAATCTTCGTTTTGTCATTAGTAACCTCCAAAAGTTTTATGCAATATAATTAGACTTTTCGAGGTGTCCACTTTATTTATACCACTTCATCCTCAGCCATCTGATAACCTGCCGGGGTCAAGTCCGGGTCAAGAGTCCCGCAGTAAGTTCCTGACCGGCTGGCAGTGGTTTCTCCATGTTGCAAAAAATAGAGAGTTAAATTCATGCTGACCTTTTCTTTCATTTTGGGTGAGTATCTGTTTATTTAAAATTCGCCCAGCACCTTGAGTGGCTTCTTGCCCAACAATGGGGCTTCAGCAGGGTCAAAAATGCGATACGCAATCACTTTCGCGCGGTCATTTACAAGGAACCAAACCAGGGCATATCCCCAAACAAACAGTGCCCAACTCCAGCCGAGAGGTGTCATAAACAGTCCATAAACCGCTATTAAAGTCGCCAAGATTTGCGTACTCAGCACTGCCACCCATAAAATCCGCGCAGGACGGATGGACCAGAACGGACCACGCGTACGCGTGACAAAAATGGTCAGATGCCCTGCCACGGACAGCTTTAAATACATCAGTGACTGAATAAAATTACGATCGAAATGAAATACGCGCTCTCCAAGATAAAAAAGCCCGAATGACGCAACTACACCCACCAATCCCAGGACCGTGGATAGTCCCAGTACCATCGGCATGTTCCAGGCCTCAGGTTTGTTTAAGTAGTGAACCCTGTCATACGCAATGGACAGGATTGCGCCGTCGTTAAGCAAGGCCAAAAGCACGATCATCACCGCCGTGACCGGGTAAAAGTTGAAGATCAGAATGGAAAGTGTCATGAACAGCAATACACGGATCGTCTCGGCGATGCGGTAGATCGCGTAGCTGTTCATCCGCTGAAAAATTTTACGGCTCTCTTTGATGGCGTCTATGATCACCGATAGACCGGGGGTCAGCAGCACAATGGAAGCCGCCGCGCGGGCTGCGTCTGTGGCACCCGAAACGGCGATGCCGCAATCCGCTTTCTTCAAGGCGGGGGCATCGTTCACCCCGTCTCCGGTCATACCGACGATGTGTCCGCGTTGCTGCAGAACGTCTACGATATGGAACTTGTGTTCGGGAAACACCTGGGCAAAGCCATCCGCTTTCTCAATGGATTCAGCCAACTGTGCGATTTCATGGTGCTTCGTGTCGCCGAAGCCGCCGGCATCGAGGATATTGGTGCCCATCCCCAGTTGTCCGGCGGTTTCGCGGGCGATAGCCAGTTGATCGCCGGTAACCATTTTTACGTTTACGCCCATCTGACGCGCGGTTGAAACGGTCGCTTTAGAGTCCTCCCGGGGCGGATCAAAAAGCGGTAACACGCCAAGAAACTGCCATTGGTCTCGCGTGTCTGTCCGGGCTACGCCCAACGAGCGAAAACCCCGCTTCGCGAATCCGTCGATGGTTTCATCAACGACGGACTTTACCTCGCCGGCATTGGCTGCCAACTCAAGAATCATCTGTGGCGCGCCCTTAGTGACTTTGAAGCTGCTTCCGTCTGCCGCCTTTATCGTAGCCTCGGTGCGTTTGTGCACCGGGTCGAAAGGCTGGAAATGGACCACCTGATAATCTTTCAGAGCCTGATCGTTTTTCAGGCCACCGATCACAGCCAGGTCAATCGCGTCCTGATTTTCCGCGCGTGACGCCAACGCGGCGCTGAGAACAACCTGCTCGGCGGTAATGCCGTTTACGCTGAACGGATCACCCAGCATCAGCCTGTTCTGGGTAAGGGTTCCGGTCTTGTCGGAGCACAGTACATCCGTGCCGGCCAATTCTTCGATTGCCGCCAGTCGACTGACAATGGCCTCTTTTTTAGCCAGCAGGCGCGCACCAACCGCCATGGTAACCGACAGCACGGTCGGCATTGCCACGGGAATGGCCGCCACGGTCAGCACCAAGGCAAACTGCAATGTAGTCATCATTTTATCGCCTCGGAAAAGTGCAACAGCCAAAATCAATACCACCAGGGTCACTGCGAGGATGATCAGGTAATTGCCGATCTTCAGCACCGCGCGCTGAAAGTGGCTGACGGTGTGTGCCTCCTCCACCAGTTGCGCGGTTTTGCCGAAGTATGTGTTCCGACCCGTGCCATAGACCATGGCATCAATTTCTCCCTGGCGAATAATCGACCCGGAGAAAACAGTCTCGCTGGTTTTTCGACTGACGGGCAATGATTCACCTGTCAACGCGGATTGGTCAACCTCTACCGGATCGCCCTCCATCAAGCGCGCGTCCGCCGGCACAATGTCGCCCAGACGTACGCGGATGACGTCACCGGGCACCAATTCACGCGCCGCCGGTGTGATCCATTTCCCATCACGTTTCACCCGTGCCTTGATCGCCAACTTGGCCTTCAGGGCGGCGATGGCATTGCCCGCCTGATATTCTTCCCAGAATCCAACTACGGCATTGGCAACCAGCAAAATGAGAATGATGAAAAAATCCGGCCAGTGTCTTACCACACCCGACAGAATCACAGCCCCTTCGATCATCCATGGGATGGGACCCCAAAAATAGGCAAGGAATTTCAGAAACGGATTGGTTCTCTTTTCTTCAATCTCGTTAGGGCCATATTGGTTCAGCCGTTTTTGCGCCTCGGCTTGACTGAGGCCTTCCGGCGACGAATCTAACTTGGTCTGCAGTTCCGGCATGGAAAGGGATTTTAGATCGTCCTTCACATTGGGCTTTGATTTGGTAACCCTGGACTGGTCGTTATTTGGTTTCATAATGGGTATTCCTCCTGTTTTTCCATCTCTTTGTTTGCGTGCTCCTTCTCCTAATCCGGGTCTCGTCAAAAGCTTTTCTATGATACAAATGGTCACAAATCTGAAAAGAACTTCACGCCGTTGCTAATTTATGGTAGCCTTATTCACCGGGTACATCGTTTTTCGCAATTTATGATGCCCGGCTTTTGTCTGAATTTTGGAAGTTTCCTGAAATATCCCGCGCCAAAGTCCAATGAAAAAACGCCTGGCATTGGCGCCGATGGAACGGTTGTTGTATCCGCCTTCCTGAATCACCAGAGTCGGCAGTTTCAGCAAGCCGATGCGCCGGCCGACTGCTTCAAAGTCATTTCCCGTCAGGGACCAGGTGCCCGTGGGATCCCCCTTGGCGGTGTCCAGTCCCAGGCAAACGAGCAGGTAAGTCGGCTTGAACCGCCTGATCCGTTGCAAAGCCTGATCAACCGTCTCCAGGTACTTTTTGCCGTCTACATGCTCGGGCAGCGGATAATTGATGTTGAACCCGGCCCCCTGATCCCGGCCCCGTTCCTCCGAAAATCCGCTGAAGTAAGGGTAGGCGATGGACGGTTTGCCGTGGATCGAAATGGTGAGCACGTCGCTTCGCTCATAAAAAATCATCTGCTGGCCGTTGCCGTGATGGTAATCCAGATCCAGCATGGAGATGTTGCCGTATTGACTCAGATAGTTTGCCGCAATCGCCGCACTGTTGAAATAACAGAATCCGCCGAAAGTTCGATGCTCGGCATGGTGACCCGGTGGACGTACGAGGGCGTAAGCTGCATGCGCGCCTTCCATCAGCTTGGTTGCGGCCGTTAGTGCGCAGTCCACCGCTCTTCGGGCGGCGGTAAATGCATTGCGGCTCAAAGGGGTGAAAGTGTCGATGCAGTAATATCCCGCCCGAACGGCAAGTTCGATAGGTGGCTTGGCGACGTTTCGGATCGGAAATACGTATGGATATATCGGACGCTGAGGTTCTATAGTCGCGCACACCCGCTTGAAGTATTTAACGTAGCCGGCGTCGTGAACCGCCAGAACGTGTTTATCGGAGAATTCCTTCGGGGGGACCTGCTCAAAGATGTCCACTTTCCCTATGGATTTTAGAATCGATTGGATTCGAATCGGGCTTTGAACATAACCCCGTTCGTGAACATGATGGATCTGATGCTGGTCGGTTACAACAAGGGCAATGCGCTTCAAACGGCCGGAAGGGGCAATGACAGCGCTCTGTTTCCTAACATATCGAGGTTCTCGCAGCCGAACCGGATCATCCTGAAAAGAATCGACGACCATCTTCACATATTCCGGGTCGCACAGGTCCTTGTATTTCTTGTTTAAAACCGCCGCCACCACCTTTCGGGCCAGATTCCGGCTCAGAGGCCGGTTTTGTCCCAGGTTATCAAATACCAGATACGGCGGATTGTCGCTTCCGGGACTTAACGGGGTTTCATAAGCGGTGTTGATGATGGGCCGCGCACCGTGTCTTTCGTAGAATTTCAGACGAGCCTTGTTTTTCAGGAGCATTTCAGGGTCCTTACACAGAGCGGGATCGTCCGGCAAACATTCAAAGAACAGGCCGATCACGCCCAGTGCAAGCGCTTCTTCCTGGATTTGCGCATAAAGCGAGCTGCCCACACCACGGCCCTTAACATCGGAGGCGGCGGATAAAAAATCCAGATAACAGAAGCCAAGCTCCGGGTCGTGCGAAAGAAGCGCAAAGCTTTGTACCTTTCCGGCCATGCTCTCGGCGACGTAAATCATGCAGCGGAACTGATACTTGAAAGGGTTTTTCAGCATTTCCGGAATCTTATCGATTTTGGCGCCGTTGATCGGTTTGAACTGAGTTGCCAGAATTTTGCGGATCTGACCCATTGCATACTTATTGGTGGGATGCATATCATCAAAAATTCGTCTGATTCGAAACATGGCAAGAAGCTTTCAAAATAGAGAAGTTTTCGTCAACCTTTTTATAATATAGCGTTGTTTTCGGAAACAAGCAAAGCCGAAATAATGATTCCTGAATGCCCCCACATCCCACGGTCTATTTTCTTGACCTTAGAATTTATATCTTCTATAAAAATATTAAATTGTCCGTCCAAGCTTCAAGGTGTTCCGACAAGCGGTTTTCAGAACTCAAACCGAAAATGTAATCTGAAATGCAGGTGATACGTATCGACGTGCTGATGTCTGCGTCTGCTGTGGCGGGGAGGGTGGACGGTCAATTGTATGTGGTCTGACGGCAAAGCAAATGGCGGAGGAGTAATAAGGGAAAATATTGAAAGGAGAACACCATGGCCTGGGTAGTAAAAATGTTTAAGAATTTGACGCTGGTTCTAGTTTTATTCGCCTTTTTGGCTGTTATGGGCTGTGAAGGGACTGATACGCGCGAGCAGGTGGATGATACGGTTAAAGAGTTCACCGGAAAGAAAAATATTGATCGAATGGATCAGATGAAAAAAGATATCCATAACGCCGGGCAACAACAGGCGGATCGATTTAAAGAAATAGATGAAAGTTCTAATTAACTTTCCGGTTTCACTGATGATGCAGCATTATGTGTTTGAGAAGGAAATTCCATGCGAAAGTATATAATAATTGCATTCTCAATAGGATTAATGCTTAACTTAATGTCATGCTCGGAGGAATCGGCTATGGAAAAGAAGTCCTACAATAAACTTACAACTGAAGAAGAAAGGGTCATTATCCATAAAGGTACGGAGACACCTTTCAGTGGGAAATATAACGACTTTTTTGAAAAGGGGTCTTACTACTGCAAACGATGCAATGCACTGCTTTATCGTTCAGACGATAAGTTTGCATCTTCCTGTGGATGGCCGAGCTTTGATGATGAAATTAAAGGAGCTGTTAAAAAACAAAAGGATGTTGACGGGAGGAGAACCGAGATATTGTGTGCAAATTGCGGGGCACATTTGGGTCATATATTTGAAGGAGAAAAACTAACAGATAAGAATGTCAGACATTGTGTCAATTCCATCTCCTTGGTATTTGTACCTGATAAAAAAGAACCACATACAGCGAAAGCCTACTTTGCAGGGGGCTGTTTTTGGGGTGTAGAGTATTTTTTTGAGCATAAAGACGGCGTCATTTCGGCAATTTCAGGTTATATGGGAGGTTCTATGCCCAATCCCTCCTATCGCGATGTGACGCATGGAGATACCGGACACTTAGAGGTTGTCGAAGTGACATATGATCCGACTAAAGTGGATTATGAGGAACTTGCCAAATATTTTTTTGAGATTCATGATCCGACACAAGTCGATGGCCAGGGTCCGGATATTGGCGAACAATATATATCCGCTGTTTTTTATAAAAATGATGATGAAAAGAAAATTGTTTACAAGTTAATAGATATACTTGCAACCAAAGGATATAAGATCGTAACAAAAGTACTTCCCACCGGTACTTTTTGGAAAGCTGAAGAGTATCATCAGGACTACTACGACAAGAAAAAACAGCAACCCTACTGTCACGTGTACAAAAAGAAGTTTTAATACATCCCAAAACCTCTCTTTATTTCTAAAAACGTGCCGGGCTTTGAGAGACTGCTGAAAATATGCATAAAATAATTCTTGACGACCGGTTTATATTTAGTATCATATTCAGACTGGAGGTGAAAAATGCATATTACCAGTGATATAAAACCGGTTACGTACTTAAAATCAAAAGCAGCCGATTTATTAAACCAAATAAATGATACCCATCGTCCTGTTATTATAACCCAAAACGGTGAACCTCGTGCTGTTCTTCAAGACCCTGAAAGCTATGAGAATATGCGTAATGCACTCGGCATATTAAAGGCTCTTTCACAGGGTGAATCAGATATTAAAAATGAAAAAGGCAAATCTCAAGAGGAAGTATTCAAAGAAATTGAAAGCTCCTTGAAAGATAAGCTTAAATGAATCGAAAATATGAAGTGATATGGGCCCATGTTGCAGAAAACGATTTAAAAGAGATAATTGATTATATCGCAATTGATAGTCCGGCAAATGCGTTTACAATTTTTCAAAAAATCAAAAAAAAAGCATCAAGTCTATATATTATGCCGGAAGGATGCCGCATAGTTCCAGAGCTCAAAGACCAAGGCGTTATGCAGTATCGAGAATTAATGGCATCACCTTGGAGAATTATTTTTAGAATAGCAGAAATAAAAGTTTACGTTTTATCTGTTTTGGATTCAAGGCGAAACATTGAGGATATCCTGTTAAAAAGGCTAGTTAATGCCGATTAAGAGTAGGGGATTAAATTTTTCAAAAGACGTGAGTCAAAAGTCATTTATCGGATCAGATCTTTGAAGTATATCGAATTTATGTTTTTTTTGTAGGATCCTATCAAAAAGCGATTCAATTGGTTGCCTCACGTATCGATCAACAGCAGTCGGACAGTTTTTTCGCCCTTTCGTTGCTCCAAAACTTCCGCTGTGCAGAACGATGTCTCCTTGTACCTCGGGGACATTATGCGGTAGATGAATCTTATAATACTTAATGGTGAAAAGATGGAAAAAATATTTGATGGTAAAAAGACGGCAAAATTCGGCACTGAAAATAATCCCGCGATTGTAAATGTACAAACGGAAGAAAGATTGAAAGAATTAGAATCAGTATTTGAAGAAAACGGTTGGAAATACAAAATTGAATTGGCCCCGGATAAGCCTGAGGATATTACCGACCTAGAAATATTGTTGAATCCGCTAAAAACAAGGATTGCCGAAAAGAAAGTTGGACGCAACGAACCTTGCCCATGTGGAAGCGGTAAAAAATATAAAAAATGTTGTGGTAAATAAGATTTTTTTACATTCTAAAAAATTAACCTGCACATAACCACTTTCTTCACTATAGCGGCTGGAAGCCGGGGCACTTTTGATATTTTTAGGTTCATTGAAGTTTTTTGTGATGAAAAAAATGGTTGCCGTATACCCGCCGAATAAGAATAAAACGTTGTATGCAGGAATATAAAGGAGGAACGGATATGGGTGATAAGGGGAAAAAAGACAAAGGCAAAAGGGAAGAACAGAAAAAGGCTCAGAATAGTCCAAAGGAAAAACGAAAATTGAAAAGAGAAAAGAAGAAATGATTCAGCTCATCAGGGGAGTCGCATGGATTCGGAGAGAGTATGATTCGGAAAAAACCTGAAATCTAAAAAAAGATAAGTAAGGTATCCCCGGAATTCATAGGAACTCGCGTAAAAATATATTTATATTGTGGGCCCAAAAATTCAGGGTAGATTGGTTTAAAAAAAATATGCCGCCCAGGGTTGCAATATAGAAAAGCTGAATTACTTTATCCACTCACCCTGCCGAACCACGGCAGGGTGTTTTTTTTGTATAATAGCACAACGTCTTAAAAAACTTAGGAGATAAAAAATGACGGAAATTTCAAAAATTACGCTGTACAGCGGCGGCCACAAGGGGGCTGAGGCGGAATTCGGCAAACTTGCCGAGGCCTGGCACATGAAAGAGGTGAATATATCATTTGAAGGGCACAATGCCGAGCGCACCCGGGGCGTCCGGGTACTGAACCGGGAAGAGCTGCAAAAGGGCGATGTCAGCATGGAAATTGTGTCCATGCGGATGAAACGCACTTACTCCCGGACGGATAAGATCCGAAAAGTCATCCAGTCCATTTTTCACATGGTTAATAACGGCCACCATGTCATTGCAGTCGGCTGGATACAGGCGGATAAGACCGTCAAGGGGGGAACCGGCTGGGGGGTCGAGTTGGCAAAACTATTCAACCGTCCGCTGAGCGTCTATGATCAGGAACGAAAGCGTTGGTTTTCCTGGGAAGACGGCCAATGGGTGGAGAACACACCGGTGATTACCTCGGATACGTTTGCCGGCACCGGCACCCGCTACCTCTCCGATGACGGCCGCCAGGCCCTGCGCGATCTTTTCATTCGCTCCTTCGGTCCTGCGGAGCAAAAATAGCGGATGAACAGTGACGGGGGGTGCACCAACTTCGGACAAGCCGAATATATCTGTGGTTCGACGGACTCTAAAAGTTAAGGAATATTGCATGGTAATACATCTCTTGCTTCTTATAGTCGGACTTGCCCTTCTTCTGGGAGGTGGAGACCTCCTTGTCCGAGGAGCCTCTGCTTTAGCAAAGAGTTTTGGTGTTCCTCCGCTGGTTATAGGTCTAACGGTAGTAGCTTTTGGAACCAGTGCACCGGAACTTTCCGTTAATCTTTTAGCCGCTTTTCAAGGCAATACGGAAATTTCTTTTGGTAATATCATTGGTTCCAATATAGCCAATATTGGGTTGATCATCGGAATTGCCGCAATAATTAAGCCATTGGCAATTGAAGGGGTTATTATAACACGTGAAATCCCTATGATGTTACTTGCTTCCCTTATCGCCTTAATCACCGGGATGGATATTTTCATTCGTAATTCTCCAAACATTTTTGATCGTTCGGATGGTCTTGTTTTTCTCCTATTATTTTGTGTTTTTCTGTTTTACACAATTGGTGATGTTATTCGTCAAAGGAAGAGCGATCCCCTTCTTCAACAAGCTGAAGAAATATCCGAGAAAAAAAGCTTTAATAAAATTATCTATAACCTGTTCCTATTCATTGCAGGGCTCATTCTTCTGGTTTCCGGCGGCAAAGTGGCGGTCGCTGCTGCGGTGGCCGTTGCTGAATTACTCCATGTGCCACGGGTTATCATTGGATTGACGATTATTGCCATCGGTACCAGTTTGCCTGAACTGGTCACGTCAATTATTGCCGCTTGGAAAGGGCAAACGGATATCGCCGTCGGCAATATCGTCGGGTCTAATATATTTAACCTGCTTTTGATTAACGGTCTTTGTGCAACATTGAGACCCATCCCTATTCCAGCATCAGGGGGAGCGCAGGATCTTTCCATGATGGTATTTCTTTCACTTTTTTTATTACCTCTTTGTGTTACGGATAAAAAGACGATAGTCCGTTGGGAGGGGGCATTATTGTTAACCCTATACTTAGGGTTTAGTTTTTGGAGGATTTATTCAAGCTCATAAAAGAAACAAAGGAATTTGCAAATGACTGAAGGAACAAAAAGAGTCGATATTCTCCCCGGCCTGAAAGTTTCCATTGTATTAAAGCAGGACCAGAGAACCGGAAAGCTTACTGAAGGCATCGTTCGGGATATTTTGACAAAATCCGCCACGCATCCCCACGGGATCAAGGTTCGCTTGGAAAGCGGCCTGGTGGGGAGGGTTAAAATTATTCACGGCTGACCTCGGATCAACTATTACCGCTTTAATGAGAAGATTGTTTACCGGGATTGCGGTATCTTATAACAGATGGTAAATCTTGTTAGAGGTTTTAGTTTGGGTGCGGCTCTTTTGCGACATGCCTTATAACAGTTTTTGGTAGTCATAATATTTCTCATTTTCTGTTGGACCTACTTGATTAC
>JAFGES010000090.1 GCA_016931455.1 Desulfobacterales bacterium
AATGAAAGTATTATTGACATCAACATCGTTTATGGATACTCCCGGGAAGCATCAGGAATTATTAGATAGGCAAGGATTCACAGTAGATACTTTAAGAGGACCTATTGCAGAGTCGGAAATAATTAAAATAATTGCTGATTATGATGCAATATTATGCGGAGATGATGAATTAACAAGAAAAGTATTAGAAAAAGGAAGAGCGGGAAAATTAAGATATATTTCAAAATATGGAGTAGGCTTGGATAAAATTGACTTAGAGGCAGCAAAAGAATTTAATTTACCTGTTACGAATTGTCCTAATATTAATCAAACATCCGTGGCAGAACATGTATTTGCTTTGTTGCTAACATTTGTTAAAAATATTCATCATGAATATAGTATTACGAAAAGCGGTGGATGGTTTAGGTATATAGGTAACGAAATATTTGGAAAAACAATTGGAATTGTGGGATTAGGCGCTGTAGGTAAGGAAGTTGCCAAAAGGGCAATCGGCTTCTGTCTTGAAGTGCTTGCATATGATAAAATCATTGATAATCAATTTGTTGAAGAATGGAATATTAAAGTGGCAAATTCATTAAAGGATTTAGTTAAAGTATCGGATATCGTCTCTCTTCATATTCCACATAATTTAGATACTGATAAAATAATAAATAAAGATCTAATATCTTACTTTAAAAACGGATTGATATTGATTAATACTGCAAGAGGAAAATTAGTTGATTTAGATGATTTAAAATGGGGATTGGATAATAAGATTATTAAAGGATACCTAACTGATGTTTTGGATAAAGAGCCTATACCGGAAAATTATCCCATGAAAGAATGGGAAAACGTTTTGATTACACCACATATTGGATCTAGAACATTTGAAAGTGTCGAAAAACAAGGGATAAAGGCAGTTGAAAATTTAATTAACTTAATAAATAGAGGTACAAATGATATCAAGATTTAGTATTAAAGAAATTACTTTTAAAAGAATATTTAATGGCATAAAAAGAAGAGTATTTATTATTCCAACTAGAATAAAATGGAGTTATTCAAAAAAAGCTTCTATTAATAAGAATAAACTCAAATCATTTTATAATATTCATAAAGGACAAACATGTTATTTGATTGCCAATGGTCCCAGTCTAAATAAAATTGATTGGTCATTATTAGAAGGAAAAATAACATTTGGAATGAATAGAATATATTTATTATTTGACAAGATGGGTTTTGAACCAAATTATTATGTTTGTATAAACAAATCAGTTTTAGAACAATTCAAAGATGAGATAGGCAATTTAAAAATGCCTAAATTCTTAAATTGGGATTCAAATGGATTTTTTAAAAACAATAATAATATCTATTATGTTTTTTATTCATTTTTTAGAGGCGTATTTGGGAAAGATATTAGCAAATCTTTGACACCGGCGACAACTGTTACATATGCCGCATTACAAATAATATATTATATGGGATTTTATAAAGTGATTATAATTGGAATGGATCATAATTTTACTTTTATTGGTCAAATAAATGAAACCCAAAAAGTAATAGAAAAAGAAGATAAAAATCATTTCCATCCAAATTATTTTCCTAAGGGGAGCAAATGGGTAACTCCTGATTTAAATTCGTCAGAATATTTATATAAAATTGCAAGAAAAATATATGAAGCGAACGGGAGAAAAATAGTTGATTGTACTATTAATGGCAAATGCAATATTTTTGAAAAAGGAAAAATTGAGGATTACATTTAAAATAAGTTACTATTTCCAAAGGGGGAATTAATTTATTGATACCTTTATTGGCAATGTCCTATTTGAGTTGAAAAAAAAGAGCCGTGTGTTTCAGAAATGATCAAAGTAGCCATTCATGTTTTTGCAGCATAAGGGATAACGTAAAATATTTTTCGCACATTTAAGGAGAGGTAGTCCTCCAAGTTTTTGGAAGTTGTTATACTTCCGGTTTGCTAGAACCCAAAACAAGGAGGACCACTTGTGAAGAAGGATAGCAAGGAAGCCGGCAAAATGGAAGAGGGCAAGCCCCAGATCATCCAGATCAACGAGGGGGAGGTGCATGCCCATGTGGATCGTCTGGTCAAGCAGATGGTCGAGGCGATGCTCAACGGTATACTGGACGCGGAGGCGGACCGGTTGTGCCAGGCCAGGCGCAATGAGCGCAGTTCGGAGCGGCAGGATACGCAGGCGGCGCATTTCAAGCGCAAACTGCACATCAAGGCGGGCAAAGTCGTGCTGAAGGTGCCCAAGCTGCGGCATCTGCCATTTGAGACCGCTATCATTGAGCGTTATCGTCGCCGTGAGATCTCGGTAGAAGAAGCGATGATCGAGATGTATCTGGCCGGAGTCAGCATGCGTCGAGTCGAGGATATCACTGAAGCTCTGTGGGGCACTCGAGTCAGCCCCGGCACGGTCAGCAACCTGAACAAGAAGACCTACGATCGGATCAACGAGTTACGCAACCAGCCCATTGAAGGGCATCATCGCTACGTGTATCTGAATGAGATCTGGCTGAAGCGGAACTGGTGCGGGGAAGTAAGGAACCTATCGGTTCCAGTGTGCATCGGGGTGAAAAATGACGGTTTCCGGGAGGTCCTGGGAGTCGTGGAGGGCGCCAAGGAGTACAAGGAGAGCTGGCTGTCGTTCCTGCGGCACCTAAAGACGCGGGGACTGAACGGCATAGAGTTTGCTGTGTCCGACAAGTGCATGGGACTGATTGAAGCATTGGGCGAAGTATATCCGGAGGCTCAGTGGCAACGCTGCGTGGTGCACTTCTACCGCAACGTGTTCACGGTGACAACTCGGGGCAAGATCATGGCCGTAGCACCCATGCTGAAGGCGATCCACGCCCAGGAGGACCGCAAGGCGGCCGCGGACATGATCAATGCCGTGGCGGTCAAACTGGAGAAGATGAAGCTTGGCAAGGCAGCCAAGATGGTACGGGAAGGGGCACACGAGACGCTGAGCTATTACAACTTCCCCCAGACGCATTGGCGGCACTTGCGGACGAACAACCCGCTGGAGCGGATCATGCGCAAGATCCGCCGGCGGACGCGGGTGGTGGGAATCTTTCCCGACGGCGAGTCGGCCTTGATGCTGGTGGTAGCTCGGTTACGACACGTGGCGGGCACGCGCTGGGGAACGCGCATGTACATGAGCATGGAGAGATGCAATGAGGCAATCGAAGAGGAGGTGCTAACGACAGCATGAACAAAATGGCGGGCGCTGGAATGGGGAAAAGCCAGGGCTATGGAAAGCTCTTGCTTCCCACAGCCCTTTGGATCTCGCTCCGCGAGATCCACTTTCCCACATTCTCATCTTGGTTTAAGGACTACCTCAAATTAAAAGTGCAAAAAATACTTGACACTACCAGGTTACAGCGGATGGCAGAGAACAAAATCATTTTATTACTGGGTATTATGAACCTGGTCAAAACGGAAAATACCCAGTTTAAGAGAAGAAGAGCAATTTTATCTTCTGGCAAAAGAGTATTTTGAAAAGCACAAGAGGATGATTAAAGATGCAACCATCGGTGGAAAACTCCAGGTTTTTGAGAAAGTGGATTTCAATTCGATATTTGCATGTTGAAATTAATTTGTAGATGCAATTTCGGGATTAGCTAGACTTAAAAGAGGAGCAGATAAAGTGGTAAATAAAATGGAATTGGGCGGAATTTATTTCACGGCGTTAAGCAAAGATATCATTCTTTCTTCAAAAGAAAAATTGACACATATTGTGACTGTCAATCCCGAGTTTATTGTCAAGGCACAAAAAAACGAGGAATTCCGAAGAATTATAAATTCAAATTACACAACCATAGATGGTCAGATCACTTATTTTATATTGAAGCTCAAGTACTTGTTTAGAAAATTTGATAAAATATCGGGTTGTGATTTTATTTATGATTTGTGTTTACTTTCAAAAAAAAATAAATATAAAGTATTCTTGCTTGGAGGTTACGAACAAAGTAATAAAATGTCTGTTTTGAATTTAAAAAATGATTATGGTATCGAAATCGAAGGTTACCCACCTGTACACAAACCATATCCATTTAGTAAAGAGCATAATGATAAAATACTTGAAAAAATAGAAGATTTCAAACCTGACATTATTTTTGTTGCATTTGGAACATTAAAGACAGAGCTCTGGATTAATGATAATAGAGAATTTCTTGAAAAATTAGGAGTAAAATATGCAATGGGAGTCGGTGGAACATTTGATTTTATTTCTAAAAAAGTTAAAAGAGCGCCAAAAATAATTCGAAAAATAGGTTTCGAATCAATTTATAGATTATATGCGGAACCTTCAAAATATAGATTTATGAGAATAATGGAAGGATTAAAAATGTTTTTCTATATATTTAAATCAACAAAATAAGCAGAAAGGAGATTACACTCGTGAGACAATTAGTTAGAAATGTGAAGATATTGGGAACAGGTTCTTATGTCCCGACAACAATATATACTAATGAGTATTTAGAATCGATTCTACCGACTAACGCTGAATGGATTTATGAAAATGTTGGGATTAAAGAAAGGCGCATTGCGTCTGCTAATCAGGCAACAAGTGATTTGGCTACAATCGCCGGTCAGCGAGCGATTGAAGATGCTGGGTTAAAGAATGAAGACATTGAATTGATTATTGTGGCTACCTCAACACCGGATAGGAAAGCCCCATCGACTGCAGCTTTTGTGCAGCACAAATTAAATGCTTTTAATGCAGCCGCATTCGATTTGGCAGCTATTTGTAGTGGTTTTTTATTTGGTATGTCAGTTGCCACACAATACATTGCTAGTGGAGTTTACAACAACGTGTTGGTGATTGGTGCAGACACTTTTTCAAAGATCACGGATTGGACAAAAAGAGAAGCTATCTTTTTTGGAGATGGAGCCGGTGCGGCGATAGTAACTTCCGCAAATGTTACTGAGGGTTTTCTTGCTTATAGATTATATACAGACACGTCTAATGAAATGCTGGGATTTACCATCCCCGGTGGAGGTTCGGAAATTCCCTTAACTCTGGTTAATTTGGATAAACAGTATTTTCAAATGAATGGAAAAGCTGTTTTCGCATCTGCAACACGGGCACTTCCAAAAGCAATCAATCAAGTCCTTATGGATACAGGATTGACCATTAATGATATTGATATGATGATCCCACATCAACCGAGTATACGGATTTTACAGAAAACAGCTGAAATAATTGGCCTTCCTTTTAAAAAAGTAATGACCAATATGGATAAGTACGCAAATACTTCAGGTGGAACTATTCCAATTTTGCTGGACGAAGTGAATAAGTCGGGAAAATTGAAAAAGGGGCATATTGTTTTGTTTGCTGCTGTTGGTAGTGGCTGGACATATGGAGCATCCATTATTAAATGGTGATAATATGATAATTATAACCGGTGCATCAAAAGGATTGGGGCGATATCTGTTCACACGGTTTAAGCAAGACGGCACGAATATTATTGGAACTTACAATTCGACTATTGGAGGTTTTGTTGATGACAAACGAGCTTACTATAAGGTGGATGTTTCGGATAGTAAAGCTGTTGTAGAAATGATAACCTCCATTAAGCATTCTCTTTCCCAAATTGTTTTATTGAATTGTGCTGGAATTTCATACAATTCCTTTGCTCATAAAGCTGATATAGAACTTTGGGGGCGTGTGATTGATGTGAATTTAAAAGGGAGTTTTAATGTTATACATGCGGTTCTACCTCTCATGCGAGAGCAGGGCTTTGGAAGAGTCATAAACTTTTCTTCTGTTGTTACTTCTTTCCCCACATTGGGAGTTAGTGCCTATGCTGCTTCAAAATCGGGATTGCTTGGTTTGACGAAGTCGTTGGCAGCAGAAAATGCTTCTAAAGGCATTACTGTCAACGTAATCAATTTGGGCTATGTTAATTTGGGAATGGGCATAAATGATGTCTCCCTAACCTATCAGAATAAGATAAAAGCTCAAATACCTGCTGGTCGGTTTTGTGAGCCCGAAGAAGTATACAATACAGTGAAATATTTAATTCAAACGGAATATGTTAATGGAGCAGCAATTGATATTAATGGAGGGTTAATCTGAAAACTATGGAACTTTCGTTTGAAAAATTTGATTATACAAAGAATTTGGCACAGCAAAGAGCTTTATTTAAAGACTGTTTTCCAGAAACATCCGGAGAAGCCATCCAAGGTGAAGCTCACTATATTTGGAAGTTTCATTCCTTCCCGAATGCAATTCCGTCATGGGAATATGCTTCTTATTTAAAACCTGACATGGTGGGTTATTATGCAGCTATCCCATATCGTTATAAGATTGGAGAGAAAATTACAACTGTCGGGATGGTTTGCGATGTCATGACCAGTTCAAAGCATCGCGGCAAAGGTATTTTTACTGAAATGGGGAAATATTCTACAGGGGAATTGTCCTCTGTAGTTCCCTTCACCATAGGCTATCCAATACGAAAGGAAGTCATACCGGGACATTTAAAAGTGGGCTGGAAAATCGCATTTAGTATGCCATTGTATATAAAATTTATTCGCTCGAATGCTATATTAAAAACCAACAAATTAGCCCTTTTTGTTCCTTTGGTAAATGCCTTTATCAGCATATTTACTTGGCTTGTTAGGAAAAAATTGAATAAGAAGTATAGCTTTGCACTCTCGACGGATATTAACGAGGTTCAAGATTATAATGCTTTTGTGAATGAGTGGAATACTTCTGTGCATATAGCTTTGGTTAAAAATTTGTCTTTTGCTCGTTGGAGATATTGTGCGCCGGAAAGAGCATACCAATTTCTTTCTATAAATAACACTGAAGGGAAAATGATTGGCTTTGTTTCTTTTAGAAATATCATCAAAGAAGGTGTTCCATCTTATGGAATTCTGGATTATATGGTGTTGCCAGGGTTTGAGGATTGCCACGGAATAATTAACAAAGTATTGATTGACTGTGCAAGAAAAGATAAGGTTGAAGCAATATTGATAATGATGAGTAAAACTTCTGCTTCGAATTATAAATTGCGCAGAAATGGTTACTTCAAAAGCCCTTTTACATTTCAATTAATTATCAATAACCTAACTCACGAATTTACCGATGAACAATTATTTAACGAAAAAAATTGGCACTTGATGTGGGTGGATTCGGATGATTTATAACAATGAACATACTGACATTTGATATAGAAGATTGGTATAACTGTGATTTTATTACTTTTGACTTTAATTGGGATAAATATGAAGTTCGGATATACGAAGGAGTCCAGCAGATTCTTCAGGAACTGACAGCCCGGAAATTGAAAGCAACTTTCTTTTGCCTCGGATGGATAGCCGAAAAACATCCGGAGGTAATCAAACTGATTCACGCTCAGGGGCATCACATCGGTTGCCATTCGTACCAGCATCAACTGGCGTTTCGATTCGATCGGGCTGGGTTCAGGTGGGATACCGAAAAATCAAAAAAACTGATTGAAGATTTGATTGGTGAATCGATTAATGCATTTCGTGCTCCCGGTTTTTCGATAACAGAACAAAATGTGTGGGCCTTGGAAGTGCTGACCGAGTTGGGTTTTGAATATGATTGTTCAATCCTTTCGGCTTCGCATGATTATGGTGGTTTTTTGAGTTTCGGTAAAGCTGAGCCGGCTATTTTGAATCTGGCAAATGGTGCTCAATTAAAAGAGTTCCCTATGACGGTCAAGCGCTTATTGGGTAGGAACTTAGTCTTCTCGGGAGGCGGTTATTTTCGATTCTATCCATATTGGCTGATCAAATATTGGGCATTGAAGTCCCCATACCTGATGACCTATTTTCACACGCGCGATTTTGACCCTGGACAGCCTATGATAAATTCACTCCCGATGATGCGAAAAATTAAATCGTATGTGGGTTTGTCCACTTCGTTTGCTAAAGTAAAAAAACTTTTGAATGATTTTGAATTTGTAAGTGTGAGAGATGCTGACAAATTAATCGATTGGGAAACGACTCGGATGATTGAATTCTGAAGTATTCAAACCGAAAATGAATATACTAATTACTGGCGTACATGGTTTTGTAGGGAGCAATTTAGTCGCTACTCTTAAAGCGAATCATACAATTTTCGGTTTGGACATTGTGTCACCCCATAAAGAAGGATTGCTTAATACTTTTGGTTGGAACGAGTTGGAGTGTATTCCATCGGTAGACATAATTATTCATTTAGCCGGAAAAGCTCATGATACAAAGAACCATACAAATGCAAAGATTTATTATGAAATAAATACCAAGTTGACCCAAAAGATCTATGATTGGTTTCTAGCGTCGGCATCAACGAAATTTATCTTTTTCAGCTCGGTAAAAGCTGCTGCCGACAGAGTGGAAAGCGAGATGTTGACCGAAGATGTTGTTCCTGCTCCCAAAGGCCCTTATGGTGAAAGTAAAATTGCAGCCGAACAATATATTTTGCAACATCTAGCTATCGAAAAAATGGTATATATTCTTCGACCATGTGTGATTCACGGTCCTGGTAATAAAGGTAATTTGGACTTGTTGTTTAACTTCGTGAAAAAAGGAATTCCGTATCCTTTGGGAGCTTTCAAGAACAGGCGATCATTTACATCAATTGACAATATGTGTTTTGTTATATCTAAACTGATTGAAAAAAATGTGCCAAGTGGAATATACAATATGAGCGACGATGAAAGCTTATCAACTAACGAATTGATAACCATCATTGCAAAAGCCCTAGCAAAACCGGTAAGAATTTGGAAATGGAATCCATCAGTGATGCATTTATTTGCCCAAATAGGAACGGTTTTGCATTTGCCTTTAAATGCAAAGCGGTTTCAAAGACTTACTGAGAACTTTGTAGTATCCAATGAAAAAATCAAGAAAGCGTTAGGCATAAAAAAAATGCCTGTTTCAGCAACTGAAGGATTTTTGAAAACCTTACAAAGTTACGAAAAATAATGTTATTGAGAAGTTGAGGGATAGGCCGAAGTGCTTTCTCCCAAGGGTGAGCCGGCCCGTCACTCCAGGAAAGATCACTGCGATTTGCCAACAGGCAATGATGGCAGCTGTAAACAGCAGAACCAACCTGAGTTTATAGGAGATCTCGATCCGATCCTCCGCAAAACAAAAAATGTCCAGTACAGCGGCAGGTAGCCAGATCAGAACAGGGAATCCTGCCCATACAGAAACCATGACAAAGGCTGCCAACATGCCATCCCTCCCCTTCTTGGGAGTTGCCCAAGAGTGTGCACTACGCCAATTCGGCCGGTCGATCAGCCCTAACCGATAACCATATCGGCTGATTGCAAGGACGCTGATAACGCCGAGGGCCATACTAAAAATTATAAGGGCAATATTATGTTCCACGTTTTATTGCGTTCCACACTGAATCAAATTTGCATCTTGGTCCAAATCGGATCATTTTATTGTCAAACTTAGTGTAGTTGGAGTAGTATCGAGATCATAAAGATAGAAACAAAAACTATTAATAAAAGGAGTAAGAGTGTTGTCAAGGCACAGTTTTTCTTACACCGTATTGTGGGTTGTCCTAGCTATCTTGGTGGTATTGATATTGAGCGATGCAGTATTTGCGCAGGAACAGGAGCCAAGCTCTGGAAGTAAGGAAAAATCGCTAAGCACCATTGCCGCCATTGCCGAAATTACTCCACCTATTCAAGCGTCTCCCATAGTGAAAATGTATATAGATGTTGGTAAAAG
>JAFGES010000091.1 GCA_016931455.1 Desulfobacterales bacterium
ATGAAATCCGGCCCCTAAACCCACTGTGTTAAGTGTGGGTAAAGATCAGTTTTCCAAAGGGGGAAAAGATAGTCCCTTCCAATGAAGTCTTCGACTTCCTTTCACATAGGTTGCGGCGAAGCTGTATAAAAACAACTTTTTACGAGTCTGCAAGAATTATTTCTAATCAATTATCATTAAAAGCTGAAATGGGATAACAAAGAAGGCATCATTTAGACTTATCCAAATCGGAAATATTTCCTAAAAGGATAAATAGCAGTATCGAAAATGAAGCTCCCCACCGCGAGCGGTGGGGTATCAAGCAAAATTGCGCCATCTTGGCCCGCCATAACCAGCGGCGAAGGCGGAAGCCTACCCGCCTTCGCTCTAAAGAGCTTCGGCGCGGTTCACCTTGCCATCTTGTCGAGCCGTAACATTTTGTGAAGGCTGATCATCCCTACGGCCCGGCAAAAATCGGCGGGATCTTCGCTTCGCTACGACAAGCCGCAGGGTATTCTGGCGAAGGCGAATAATAATCCGGGCTGTAAAATTCCTATTCAGGAAAAAAGGCAATATTGCCAAAATTCCTAAATAGTGAAAATGAATCAAAATTAAGCTGTAATAATAAGTAGTTATTAATTTCACGCTGTTGGTAAATAACAATCAAAAATGCTTTTAACCCCCGGCTTCCGGTAACAGCGTAAAAACCATACTGTCCCTGTGCTGGCCAGTTCATATACCTTGACTTATCAAATTTAATAAGTTATTAATATTGATAATGTGGCATATACGAGAACATCAAAATTTAGATAAGGTTGTGGCAAAATTACCTTTGCAAGTCGTAAAAAAATACGAACTTTGGAAAAGTATTGTTTTTCGACATGGACCAGATAAACTTCGAGAATTTCAGGGTTTTCATGATGAAAAATTAAAAAGGGAACTCGAAGGAAAACGCTCATCTCGTCTAAACATTCAATACCGTGTTATTTATTCTGTCGAAAAAGAGACTATTTCAATTTATGTTATTGATATTACACCACATAAATATTAGGGAGATTTAATAATGGATATTAAAGAAACTGAATATAAACCGGCAAAACAGCATACTATATTAACTACCGGAGAAGTCATTAAAATGTTGCGCGAATTGAAAGGATGGACTCAAGAGGAATTGGCTAAATATTGCTCAATCAATGCCAAAAATATCAGCATGCTTGAAAATGATAAATTAGAAATTGGGAAAAAAAGAGCACTACAACTCGCAACCGCATTTGATGTACACCCTGCTATTATTATGTTTCCTGAATATGAATCAAAAGAAATCGAAAAAGCAGCATAACCTTTAAACCAGTCCATGAAAATATGGCATGACAGCATGAGTTAAAGGCGCCGGGATATGATCTTGATGCACCGGCTAAACGGGTTGAAGAAACTTATATGGAAAAACGAGAAATATATTTCCAGGGTAAATACAGAAGGTTTTTAAAAGCAGGAAGTGCATTTTTCACTAGGCAGTTCGTGGATTAGGTATAACAGCTACAGCCTTAGCCAAAAAATCGGGCCTGACACAATCAGTGAGTAAGCAGGTCTGTTTTGCGTGGTAAGGCGTTATTATTAGAGATGAATCTTAAACAATAAAATAATGAAGTCCTTATTCCATGGACATGCCCATCGATATCAATCGGACACCCTACATGCCCCAGGGGCCTCCCGGAGCTTTCCAAAAAAATCCGAAGTTTTGCCGAATGATCATTGAAGCCACAATCGGTTGTAAAAATGCTTTGATAACTGAGGCAACATCCTCAAAGGATATCGGTGTGTCGGTAAGCTTTGTTTTTTTTATAAACCCCTGCCATTGAGCTTGCTTGGTGTCATCCTTCATGAACGTGGGATCAAAAATAGTTGGTTCGCTGGTGAGCGGAGTATTCCTTTTTTCAAAAGTTTTCTCAATCGCTTCAGTCAGGGTTTCACCCTTGAAATCAAACCTGCGTGACAAAAACCAGATATCATAGAAATCCTTCATGCGGCTGTTCAGTAGGCCAAGCTTTACCATTGCCTGAAATTTTTCCGCTACAGTGCTCTCCATTGTATATCCATCCAGTTCAGGTGGTGGAAAATCAAGGAGCACTGGATATTTGATTCTATCGGGCTTAGGGAAGATCACATCGCCAAATCCGATATCTACCTGGAGGAAGAGTTGTATATTTCCGAGATTGCCACGGAGTAATACTCTAATACCTTTGTAATCCGCATCTTCGGTAATCCTTGTAGCGGTTATTGTGTCTTTTTGGAAAACAATGCCATCGTTTTCTACTTCCGTTTCACATGCTTCTTTGAAAACAGCGATGATAAAATCGATGCTGTTCTCAATATTGCCGAGAAGATCAATGTCCATGGTGGGGCGGGACATTGATCCTGTCCATGCTAAAAACATCAAGGCCCCTTTTAATACAAACCTGTCTGCGTGTGGACTTTTAGAAAGCCGATATATGAATCTTTCAATAGCAAAATGTTGAAGAATTTCATTAAATGGGCGTGAAGATTCCCTTGCCTTGTTTAGAAGACGCTGATGCACTGAAGCAGCGATATTTCTGCTTCTTCCGGCCATTACAGGATTGCCTCAAGATAGGGACGCATTATTTTATTCACGCGGCAGATAATGGCATAACGCATGAGATCATCTGCTTTGATTTTTCTTCGTTCACGGTAAAAACGGATCGCTTCAATTGCCGTATCAAGGCCTACCTTATTTCGGAATTTGAAACAGTCGGCGAGGGTTTTTTCCGGGCTGTAAATAGAAACACTTATACCGTCGAGATCATGAATATCCACGCCTGCAGTGAAGGCTTCTCCGCTGAAGCGATAGGTCCTTACAGGGGGATAATCCAGGCGGGGCTCTTCCGCACCACGCTGTAGCGCAACATGAACTTCATGGGGTATCTGGGTGGTCAGTTGGTAAAAAGACAGGGCGGAAATCAGGCAGATAACACCGTTCGGGACTCGGGCTGCAACGGTTACCAGATCCGGATTGCCCAGTGGTGGAATATCTGAAAGGCGAAACACACCCCGGCTAATCACTTCAATTTCCCCTGAACCTCTCATGGCATAAAGCGTTGCCGGGTGAATACCGGCTTTAAGCGCTTGCGATGTCCGGAGGATACCGCCATGCTTTTTAAAAAGCTTTGCTGCCTTGGTGAATCGGGAATCGGGACCATGTGTTTCTCGGGAAATCATGATAAAAACACCTATACATGTCAATTTATGCTGGTAATACTATCATACACCTTATTCATGTCAATTAATAACTCACACAGCTTCTTTCATCTTATCTTCTAATGCAACCTTTATGCGAATCGTAAACCGGCATTTGTTTGCCGGTTACCCGATTCGCATAAACTTTGCCTGCCCCGTGAAATATCACACAGTGATCAGCGAAGCGAATTTCACCGGGGCGACCTTGGCGCCCTTTGCGGTGAAAATGCTTTTTGCCTTTTCAAAGGTTCTAAGTCTCAATGGATCTAAGGCTCAAGTTTTCCAAAACTTATTGACATAAGAATAATTTTTTCCCATACTACATAAACCTTTCATATTCAATTGAATAACAAATTGCATGGCAAACTCCATGCAATTTAATCATATAGTTATTATTTAGCCTAACCGCATTTATATTTGTATTTAAATAAATCCGGGCTAAAAAACACCTATTCAGGAAAAAAGGCAATATTGCCAAAATTCCTAAATAATAAAAACAAATCAAAATTAAGCTGTAATAATAGCAGGTTAACAAAATTCGTGGTTTCTAAATAGCAGTAAAAATCTGCTTTTAACACCCGGCTTTAAATGACAGCCTAAAACCACGCTGCTACTGAGCTGGCCTGTTAAGCTTTTTCATATAGGAGAACTTAATGGCTACTATTTGGATTACATATGCCAGGAAAGACAACGAAGATAGCGATGTAGACTTTATTGCGCAGGCGTTGCAGAATGAAAGTTAAAAAAACCAAATAGGTCAGAGCTTGACAATGGGCATAATTGCTTGTAGCTGTCAAATGTCAAGGGCTGACCCCGGTTTTTCATATAGTGATAAGAACGACGAAAAAGGCTACCTGACCATTTCCCGTATTTATCAGAGGGCCTATCGTTATGACGATGCCGTGAAGA
>JAFGES010000092.1 GCA_016931455.1 Desulfobacterales bacterium
ATTCCCGAAGCCTACAAGGACATCGACGACGTGGTGGCGGCCACCGTGGCCAGCGGCATATCCAGCAAGGTGGCCCGCCTGCGGCCGCTGGTGGTCATCAAGGGGTGACTGGTTTATTAAGGTTTTTCGCCCGCGTTAAATCGCATTGTATCCTATTTTGCGTAGATGGCTTGACAAACCATTTAAATGAAATACAATACAATCATGAAAACAACACTAGGGAAGCAGGAAGCGCAGCTTCTGGCTTACCTGCAAATGCGCAAAAGGCAGACGGTAAAAACCGGTGAGCTGACCGGCCCTTTGCAATTAAGCCGGGATCAGGAACGGGAGTTGTTCCGCCGCATGGCCCGCGGGGGGTTGATCGTGAGGGTTCTTCCTGGGTTGTATCTCGTGCCAGCGCAGCTCCCTCTCGGCGGTTCCTGGACCCCCGATGAAATCCTGGCACTGAACACCCTGATGGCAGATCAAAAAGGACGTTACCAGATCTGCGGGCCCAACGCCTTCAACCGTTACGGTTATGATGAACAAGTGCCAAACCGGGTTTATGCCTACAACAATCGCATATCCGGAGACCGTACCATCGGCGCCATATCCCTGATCTTGATTAAAGTGGCCGAAAAAAGGCTTGGAGCTACTGAAGAAACGCAGACTCAAGAAGGCCAAACAGCCGTATTCGGATCGCGGGCACGGACACTGGTTGATGCAGTTTACGATTGGTCGCGATTCAACAGCCTGCCGCGGGCCTTCGCTTGGATCAAAAGCGACCTGGCTGCTAACCGTGTAAGCGCCTCGGAGTTGGTTGCACTCACTTTGCGTTACGGTGACAAGGGTACTATTCGGCGGATCGGTATATTGTTGGAGATGCAAGGCGTGAAAACGGGAATGTTGCGAAAACTGGAGAAAGCGTTGCAACCGACCAGCAGTTTTATTCCGTGGATACCTGTAAAACCGAAGCGGGGAACGATCAATCGCCGCTGGGGAGTCGTATTGAATGAACAAGACTGATATTTCAACGATTCTTGACGCCCACAAAGACCCCGGAATGTTCCGCGCGGCTGTTAATTTTACGGCGGCAGAGACACGGTTTCTCCCGCGTTTGATCGAAAAAGATTACTTTTGTTCCCTCTTGCTGAACCATCTGGCAGTATCCGTCGGCGACTTGGTTTTCAAAGGCGGCACGTGCCTGGCAAAGGTCTATACAGTATTTTATCGCCTCAGCGAGGATCTGGATTTCGTCATTCCAACCCCAATCACCTCATCCCGCGCTCTACGGCGATCCCTGTCAACCGGATTGAAAATGACCATTGGCCGGCTTACGCACGATTTGAGTGACTTCCGGATAATAAAACCGCTGACCGGCGCAAACAATTCAACACAATATATTGCTGTTTTTGGCTATACATCGCTGATCAGTAAAGAGGAAGAGACGATAAAAATTGAAGTTGGCCTGCGCGAGCCGCTACTGACTAAAGTTTTCACAGGCACCATTCAGACAATCTTGCTTAATCCCATATCCCAAAAACCTATGGTGTCGGGATTTCCCTTACCGTGCCTTTCAATAAATGAGGCACTGGCCGAAAAGCTGCGCGCAGCCTTGTCGCGCCGGGAAACGGCAATCAGGGATTTCTACGACATCGATTATGCCATGCGAAAAATGGACTTGCGGCCCTTGGCAGCGGATATGGTAGACCTTGTTCGTAAAAAGCTCGCTGTGCCCGGCAATGCCTCTGTTGATGTTTCCGAGGCTCGTCTGGCGGCGCTTCTGCAACAACTCGACTCTCAGTTAAAACCGGTATTGCGCACCAAGGATTTGGCGGAATTCGATCTGGAACGAGCATTCAAAGCAGTAGTTGCCGTTGCCACGGTCATTGGCAGCGGACCATCATAATTATTTATATCAACATTTTCCGGGCAATTTTCACCTTTTCTAAAAATGTCATTGAAAAGTGGTTTTGAATATGTTAACTATTTATCAATAATGGACATTTCGACTGATCGTTGAAGATGGAAATGTTGAATGAAGGGGTTTCTTATCCGCAAAAAAAGACCATAACGGCGGCAGCTTGCATAAAGGTCTTTCATGCCAATCAATAATCATAATGTTGTCAGAAAAGTATATTTTGCATAATTATAGTTATTTGGAGAAAAATGTATAAAAAGAATTATTTAATTTTGATCTCACTAGTTTTTCTAAGTTCTATGGTTATAGCAACCTCAACAATTCCCTGTACATGTAACAACTGTGAGTGTGAAATTCATATTCATGTAGGTGCAGATGATGAAGCTGGTGATCTGCAAATTTACTTCAGCAAAAAGGAAATATACGAATATCGAATGGAAGATCTTAAAACAAATATAATTGTTTGGGAAAAATATGATCCGCCATTTGATGATAATAAAATGATTTTATATTGTGAAGGGAAAAATAACTCCCAGCCTAAATTTGAAATTGAGATAACTGGTGAAAAAGGCAAACTGATCATAAAAAACCGAGAATATAAAATTAAATGTGATTGGAGAAGATAAAACAAATAACGAATCACTCAAACAGACCAGCGTACGGCTGGCTGCTTAGTTTCGTGTTGGCTGAAGAAAAAAATACATGACCAAGCAAATTGAAAATTGCCAAATCTGTGGTTGCATAGTGCATAGAACAAAAAATACATATGCTCGGCCAAATGTTCTTGGTCGCTCACATGCTTCACGCCATCACTATGTCCCCGAAAGATTTTTCGGAAGATCATCAAATAGAAAAGGAACACAGCGAGAACAGATATTTGATAGTTGCCCGTGGGGGCATGAAAGAGAATATGCTGTTTTTTGCTACGATTGCCATGAAGAATTACTTCATAATCCCATATTGCTCCCAGAAGACATTGAAAGACTTTCTAAGATTGTCGAAGCAAGAGGCATAGGAGAAACGAATAAAACAGACTCACTAAACAAACTGGCAGAAAGAATCAAATTGTTTCATGAAGTAATCGACAGAGGGCTGAAAGAAATAGAAAAAGAAAAGCCAACAAGCAATTCCACTGGACCCGCAAAAAGCGCGGGCCAGTGAATTCAACGTTATGTGAAATTAAAATAATGGATTCAATCGATTTAAGTATTAAAGAAAAAAGATCAAAATATTTTGTTCCGCTTCTAATTGGGGCAATATGGAATATATTTTTCGGATCTTTAGGTTTCTTCAATCTTCAACTCTGCAATTCACTCTTTTTCAACTTGATTACCCCTGAAGCAAAGATAATTGCCAATAAAACATGGTGGTTTGTAGTAATCGTGGCAGGTATAGGGTACGGCATTGTTGCGTTTGCAAACCATAAATTTAGATTTTTTGTTACAATTGGCGCAATTGGGAAAATGGCCTTTTTTTTCTTCGTTATCTATTTATGGCTGGGTTCAATTGCCACGGATTTTGCAGCTGCAGTTGTATTTGGAGACTTCGTTTGGGCTATTTACTTTTTTTTCTTTATTTTTAGAACAAGGGAATACGGGTATCTTTAAATTGACAACATAACAAGACTAATTCAGCCGACGCAAAAAGCCGCGCGGCTGATTAGCGGCGTTAAGCGTACAAGATGAAGAGGAAGAGAAATGGCAAGCGGACCTGATTTTACTGAAGTCATAAAACAGGTATTGGCAAAAAGGGCCGGACAAGTCTGTTCCAATCCCAAGTGTAGAAGACCAACAAGCGGACCACATTCCGATGAGAGCAAAGCCGTCAACTTAGGTGAAGCGGCCCACATTCGGGCTGCCCGTCTGGGGCAGGCTCGGTACGACGCCAACATGACGGACGAGGAGCGAGCTGCCATTTCCAACGGTATCTGGCTTTGCAAAGAATGCGCACGGAAAATTGATGTCGATGAAGCCAAGTATCCAGTTGTTCTTTTGGCCGAGTGGAAGAGCATGCATGAGAAATGGATATCTGATGGAAAACCGGAACCTGCTGGGAGAGAGATTCTTGTTAAAAACGGAGGCGTTGGAGGTGTCATATCCAATGAAGGTCAGGGTATTGGCCTTGATATTCAGCATACCGGAAAAGGCCCTGCTGAACGGATCGTTGTTGAGGGGTCAGGGATCGGTGAAATTATTACAAATACCGGTACCGGAACTGGCAAGAGAGTTGTCTCGTCCAATGGCGGCGCGGCTTTTGAAAGTCATGTTATCGTAGACCGGCCAGTAAAGATGGCCGCAGGAATCATATCCAAGCTCGTAATTACGAATTGCAGCAAGTGCGGCCGATCTGTGCAATTCTCAAAAGTTATTCAGGGATTTGCTGGAGATCATGAGCCTCTGGTATCGGTTCGTTGTAAGTTCTGCGGCGGAATAAACACGATATGAAACTGCTACTTATCCATAACATGCAGCTGATCGCTAAATGTCCGGCTGATGGCCATGTTAGCCAGCAAGGAAACTCATGGGTAAGCCACTAGTTTATATTGACCAGAATATAATTGGCCTAATATTGGAAGGAAAACTAAATCTTTCCAAACAATCTGAACTATATTGGGTTTACTCAAAAGAACACTTTGCAGAAATCAGAAGATCAGCCAATACTGATCACTACCTATCAGTACTTGAAAGTATTGATGCAAAACTCATAGATCTTGAGTTGAACTCTGATTGGAAGATTACTGGGGCCGCACAGTTAATCGAGCATAGCACACCCATTCAACATTATAAAGCATATATCGAAGCAACTGGAGAAGTAGATGTAAGTGATAGTTTATTTGATCCTTTTCAGGTATGGGTTAATGGTGGCGGAGATGAAGGCCCTTTAAAAGAACTTCCTGAAAAGCTATATGAGCAAGTTCTTGCACTAGCAATAGATTTACCTGTAGAAAACGATTCGCTACGAAGAAAACTCGAAAATCTAAAACCAGAATTTAGCAATGTAATTGAACAAATGATAGAGCAAGGGAATGATATATCTAAGACACGAATTGCCATGAGTGACGGAAATGGTGCCATAGGTGGTATTTACGGAGAAAATCAGTTGCAGCAAATATGGAAAATAATTGGACCTATGTGTCCTGGTATCAGCTGTGACCAATTCTTTGGATTTGACCCTATTAATAAGCAGGGATATGAATCATGGCCTGTTTATCTTGGAATTGTAGGTTGCTGTGCGGTGATGGATATCATCGGCTTTCAAGCTGAAAAGAAGTGCAGGAGAATCGAAAAGTTACCGAATGTTAGAAGCGATGCGAATCATATTGCCATGGGAGCATTTTGTTCTGCCATCTTATCCGAAGATAGGCGACTTATTAAAAGAGCAAAGGCGATCTACGCATATAAAGGCATTAGTACAACCCCACTATTAATCGAAAAACAAGCTGACAAGTTAATGCAGCCGATTGTTAACGTGCCAGCTGATTGAGGTGTTAGTTTAGAATGAATTCCCCCACTTTGGAAAGGCGATTATTTTATATGGAAGACAGCATTCCTACATTGAAATTAATAGGAAAAATAGCCAGAGGAATTTAAAATAGATGTCAAACAAACCAGCTCTGATATCCGCAAGAACTATATTTGAAAAGCGGTTGCAGTCAGCAATGAATTTGTATTGTTATGTCGAAGCCATAGCGAATGGCACATGGGATTCAATATCTGGTTGGGAACCATTACACCCAAGGCAAGCTCAAAAAATCGTTGCTCTATGTTTTATGGATATTGTGACAGGGTTGGAAGATTTTGTTGAAAGCTGCTTTATTAGATATCTTGCAGGCTCGACCTCGCCTAATGGCTATAAACCTTCTTTGCGCTGTGGTCAAACAAGCAGCATACTCCATGCATATCAACTGGCTTCTGGGAATCCAGCGTTTAAAGTGGGGTCTCATTATATTCAATGGCAATCCTGGAAGGATGTTATGGAGGCAGCGAAAGTTTTCTTCGAAAAAGGTGAGCCATTTTCACTTCTTTCGCCGCTTCAAAGAGACAGACTTCTTGATGCAACTAAGATTCGTAATCGTGTTGCTCACGCTTCTGCGAAATGTAAAAAAGATTTTGGTGTTATCTCTCGACAGCATGTACCCAAAGTGCATCAAGGTTTTAATGCAGGTCAATTACTGATTGATAAATCTAGCAAGTGCTTTGGCAATACGGTCCCGACGCGGAGTTACTTCATGCATTATTGGGCTTTGTTTGAAAGCGCGGCACAAATAATCTGCCCAAAATGAAGTAGATTAAGCTAACCCATAGATACACAGGATCCGCGTTCCGTGGACTTGTGATCTTTTCGTTATAAAAAATACTAATTATTAGGAGATAATCAAATGAAGTTGATTAAAGGTAAAATTGAAGGTGAAACTAATATTAAGGAAGATACTCAACTGCACGGAATGATTGTTGGCTCTACTATAGTTTCAAATAATGCTCTATTATAATTACATGGAATGATTAATGGAGACTTAATTCTAATAAAAGATTGTTCAGTATATATTCATGGGATGGTTAATGGTGATGTTATAAATAAAGGCGGGTATCTTGAAATATTTGGTATTTTTAACGGAAAGGTAATTCGTGAAAACGACGAAATTAAGATTAATTCTAATGCAGTTATTCAGAAAAGCATATTTTAACTTATAACAAGTCAATCCAGCCGATTGCTAAGCTCCGGCCGAATTTTTCGTTAGAGTTATTGAAATTGCGAAAATGGGTAATTAGGAGGAACAAATGTCATTCGTAATCACTGCATATGTACGTGAAGGTATTGTAATGGCTGCTGACAGCCGCTTGTCTTTAAACTCACAACAAGTAACAGGATCAAGCGTTACTAATCTAATTGCAGTTGGTCAGTCTGATTCAAATCAAAAATTATTTGTAACAAAAAGCGGTGTTGGAATATCTACAGTTGGCGATGCAGATATTAAAGGTGTTCCAATTGCCGGATTAATTGAACAATTCGTTGACCAAATTATTGCAGATAATCAATGGTCTCCTGAAAAAGTTGCTGATGAAATAATAATATATTTTAATGCACAACCAATAATTCCAAATACACAATTCCATATTTCCGGATACGATCATAATACAAATGAACAGCAAGTATTTCATGCTGTTATTAAAACAAGTACAAAGAATAAAGTTAATCCTAAAGACCAGTTTGGAGTAACTTGGGCCGGTGAAGGTGATGTTGTCGCAAGGATACTTAATCCTTCGGCTGAAATTGATCCATTAAATGGAAACAGCATTAAGATTGTTTATCCTAACATTCCAATCCCATTTAATTTCTTTACATTACAAGATGCAATTGACTTTTCAGTTTATGCAGTTAGGACAACAATAGATACAATAAGATTTCAACCTCGTCCCAAATCAGTTGGCGGTCCAATAGATGTATTAGTAATAAAGCCAAATGAAGTAAAGTGGATAAAGAAGAAAGAATTGAATGCATAAATAAAACAAGAAAACTATAATAATCGCTTCAACCGGATTCGGGCCCCCCTCACCGGTTAAGCGTATGTTATGCCCATGGAGTAAATTAATATGCTAAAATCCCATATGGACGCGACTGAAAACAGTCTCTATCAAATTTCACAAATTCCCGCCAATGCTGGGCACACACTACACAGAGGCACACCGAGAGAAGCTTTTATCAAAAAGTTCCTAGAAGGGCATCTAAGCTCGAATGTGTCTATTGGTACGGGTGAAATTATTGATGCTAATTCTCAACCGCGAGCACAAAGAAATCAATATGACATTGTCATTTACAAGAATAATTATCCAAAGCTTGATTTTGGAGGAGGAGTCAATGGTTTTTTAGTTGAGTCTGTCGTAGCAACAATTGAAGTGAAATCATTGCTTGATCAATCAGCTATTGATCAGTCCGTAAAGGCAGCATTTAATGCCAAGTCCTTATCTACAAATTTAACTCGAAGTTTTAGTACTGGATGGATTCCTCCAAAAATTTTAAATTATGTGGTGGCATATGAAGGTCCTGCTCAAATGAATACGGTTCTCGGCTGGATTCAAAATACTCACAGGAATGAAAATATCCCATTGCCTACTTGGGATCAACAAAGCAAAACAAAAACTCCTGGCACAGCACTTGATGGAGTAACTTTGTTGAAAAAAGGTTTTATTAAGTTAGATAATACCCCACTCTCATTAAATAATCCTCAAAATCCATCTTTAGGAATACATACTGTTTCAGATTCAACCGATGGAAACCTTTTAATGTTTTTTCTGACTTTACAAGAAGCATGCAACAATATTCAGGGAGCTTGGTTGAACCCAGTTCCATATGTTCAAAATGCCAGGTTTCAAAATGTAAGAAATGTATAGACATAACAAATAGCTGCACTGGATTTTTACTCAGCTGCGCTCCGTGAAAACCAGTGAGCTGAATCGTTGGACATGAAATCATGAATTGGAAATCACATTTAGAGGAGCTTGAACAAGAACATCAAAACCTAAGTTCGGAATCTCTTAAGTTGCTTAATGATTATCGAGATTGCGATAAGAATACAAGTAGTGAAAATTTCTATATAGATGCCAACAAACAAGGTCTTTATCAATATTTTTCAAGAATAAATTTAAGAAAATACTACAATTTGAATGGTAATATTTGCTTATACGGTATGGATGATCCATTTCCTGGGCTTTTATATTACGATACAATTTTCATTTTTTTATTTCCAGTCGAGCAAAAATATTTTGACTATGTTCACCATTTTAATTTTCATGACCTTAATAAGTTAATTGAACTTCAATCAAAAAAACGCATTATTTTTCTTCTTAGTACATATCCTTTGAATTATGAACCTTATAATTATTTAGAACCTCTTTTTGAATTTGGCACTACAAAAACTATTCCTTTAAGACCCACTGTAACAAGCTTCTTTAGTGAATCCGATCTAAAGGCAGATGCTCTATCAGAAAGTATATCGGAGATTCCACATATTAGATCTGCCATTCAAAAAAAGGCGAATGAAGGTCATGAGGAATATAAAACGACTGAATTTGCTATAATGCATGCATTACAAGATCTACACTATCGTGGAATTGTCGATCTGAAGAACTTTCTGTGGGACATTATTTTTAAGGAACCGGAAATTGGAATTGAGGTGGCTTTTTCAATAAGGAGGCTTCTTATAAATCCACTAGATACTGATCTTAGGATGCCAAACTGTCGATCTCTTGAATTAGCAATTAGCGATTTATGGAAAGTTGGGCGTAAGCTAAAAGTAAAAAATATATCCTTTCCGGGTGAGATTGGGGCTTTGTTAAGCACTAATCTATCTTTTCCTTCACCAAAAACCTGGGATGGACTAGATTGGTGTGAAAATAATATCGATATAAAAAAATTGCGTAAATCATTTAGAATCCTTGAGGGAGATATAATAACTTCAATAGAAAGCGACTCCGATAAACTATGTTTTATTAAGGAAACTACACAAGAAATATGGAGTGCAAAGCTTCGAGAAGTAAGTCGTATTCAGTCTCTAATTTATTGGGGCACAACCTTATCGATTGGAGCTGCGGGTACAATGATCACTGGACCATTAGTAGGTTTGCTAGGGGCATTAGGTATTACAGCTCTGTCAAATGTACTATTAGGGCCATTTTCAAAGGAAGTGTCAAAAGTTCTTCGTCGTAATTCCTTTCATTTGTGGGACCTTGAACAAAAAAAAGGAAGACCATGATGATGTGTTGTCCAACAAACAAATTAACTCGGATACAAATTCCACTACGCTCCATTTGTACCGGTTATTTGTAGCGTTTTGCTTTAATAATTCCAGGGACCTCGCCGTTGTCGAAGTCACGGTGGCCAGCGGCATTTCGCAAAAAGTGGCCCGGCTGCGGCCGCTGGTGGTGATCAAGGGTTAGGCGTTTTGGCTGCTGCCGGCGCGGGAGCGAGCGGCACGGCGCCGGCAACGGCGCCGTTTTCAACCCGGACTTCATAAACGATCTGCTCCGCCCGGTTCCTGGCCAGCAGCAGCCGGCAGTCGGGCCAGTGCCTGGACAGGCGCACGGCGGCGTAATAGGCGATCTTCTCGAAATTGCCGGCATTCTTGGAATCGCTGTTGTAAACGATCAGCGCTTTTTTTTCGACGTCCATGATGCGGACATCGACCAGACCCTCGGTGCCCTTCAGATAGGCCAGGGTGTCGGCCGGCAATTTGCCGGCGCCGCCGCGGCCCATGGTCAGGCTGAAAAAAACGGCCAGCACGACGACCAGTCCGGCCGCGACCGCGTAGATCATCTTGTTGGATCTTTCCGGGTTGACCTTTTTGCTAATTTTGATCTTCAACATCGGCCGCTCACGGCACCACGATATTGTTGAAAATATCGCTGATGATGTCGTCGCTGCTCATGGCCTCGGCCTCGGC
>JAFGES010000093.1 GCA_016931455.1 Desulfobacterales bacterium
GGAAGGCGTATCAGAACGTCTTCCCCAAAGAAACTCACCGGTGCGTTGGCAAAGAGACTGGGCAGACAGCGCACCAAGAACGATGGGTCAACACCCTCCGTCAGCGCGTGGCTCGATATGTGCGCAAAACGTTGTCGTTTTCCAAACGTACTCGTTGGCATTATCGCGTTACCAAATGGTTTATTATTGAGTATAATTTAAGTCTATCATTTACAGTATACCACTACCCAATTATTTATGAATGTCGTGTGGATCATGGTTCAACCCTGTTATCCGGGCATGAAAATGACACAGACGTTTGTGTATGCTGAAATTCGAAGGGCACTCGTGGTCGCCGCGCATTCGAGGGCCGAGAGCGGTGCTTACACGACCAGAGAGTGCTGAAAACAGCGTTCGTGTAAGGGACGTCATGAGAGATCGTGGTCTTTGAAGATGTCCCGTGTATCGTGGCAAAAATGGCGTGAAGCCAGACAAGCATTTTTCAAAAATTTTTGTTGATGGCAACAGGGGAAGTTTGCGCTTTTTTTTGCTTAAAAATATCACACCTCTCTTGTGTGATAAAAAAGCAAGTGATGGGGAATTTGTAAATAATGCTGTACTACACATAACGGTTTAGTTTACTAGTTTTCACGGAACGCAACTGAGTGAAAATCCAGTGAAACTGAGTGAAAATCCAGTGAAGCGGTTTGTTATATTCTATCAGCATTTTGCATCACTTTTGAGATTGAGATTCCGGTTGCAATTTTTTGAGGATATGCGACCGCAATAATGGAAATAAAGACAGCCGCAGAGATGAATACGAACGCTGGTGCATAAGGAATGTAGCTTTGAATAACTGCGCCCAGTATCCCTGTTGCCGCTTTTGTCAAATGGGCGGATAGCCAGAATCCGGTTGCAACAGCAATCAGCGATCCGGTAATGACTATTGCCAGCGCCTCGCATATAATGATTGTCCGTATTTGCTTCAGGAAGCAGCCGACAATGCGCAATACTGCAAATTCGTTCAATTGAAAAAGGACATTGATCAATATTGTATTAAAGATGCTTAAAAAAATTATCATCAAAATAATAGTCAGGAGCGCATAGTACATGGTGAATATACGGTCGACAGATGCTCCAACCTCTATTCTTTCCTCGTCATGGGTGATTACTTTTATATTGTATCTGTTTGTCAAGTTATCAAGAAGCAGTTTCTTGGCATTTTCCTGAGTATATCCTTGCGCCAACCGGATTTGAATTATTGTATAACCACTGACTTCGTAATATTTCTTCAGATCTTCGTAAGTGCCATATACGACTTTTCCCAGCCTGTGCATAAAATCGCTGTAATCGGTCACCAGCCCGTTGATCCTGAAATCAACATCTCCCAAGTCAGTATTCAATTTTAAATAATCACCGGATTTAAGTCCGAGTGTATTCCCCAGTTTCCGGTTGACAAGTATCGCGGGTTCCCCGGCATTCTGCTCTTTGACTTCAATGCCTGTAAATTTACGGAACTTTGCAGGATCGACGCCCTGAAATATAAAGCCGTTATCCGCAAGCTCGGGATGTTCATATGAAACAAATCGGTAGCGCATAGGGTTGTAATCTGCTACAAAAGAATAGTCTTTAATTTCATCTATAATTGACGAACCAATCTCCGCACCGCTGACTGAAAAGATCAATACGTCCGCCCACCTGGTGGTTTCGTACCAGTCGGTTATGGTTTTTCGGGTACTGTTGATCATTCCGGTAAAGCCTATTATGATTCCCATGGCCACTGCGACTGAACCTGTGGTAACTATAGTGCGTTTTAGCCTGAGATGAAGACTCTGGACTGCCAGCAAGCCCGGCAGTCCGAAAACCTTGCTGAATATATAATTCAATGGTTTTAAAAGTGCAGGTAGTATGATATCAAGCAGCAGGCAAAGCCCGGTAAAAAGAAAAAGCGGTCCGACAAATCTCAGATACAGATAAATTTTCGGGTTTACCGGAAGAAAAGATGTTAAAAGGCCCATTGTAAATAATAAAATACCTGTCACCGTTTTTACCGGATGCCTGGATGTTTTTTCCACTGAATCTGTTATACGGAATATATTGAGCGGAGAAGTGCCGGATGCCTTAAGTGCCGGTAAAATCCCGGTTAATATGGTGGTAATGATACCTATCCCTGAAGCGAAGAGGATTTCAGAAATTGACGGCCAGTCAAAAAAGACAGAGTGAAAACGGTAAATCAGATTATTTACTATGTAAATCAAGCCGAACCCGGCCAGTATGCCGAGAAGAACACCCGCCAAAGCGCCTGCTATGCCGTAAATGAGCGACTCAAATATGAAATAGAAGCTGACCTGGGTCTTCGTCATACCGATCAGACGGAATAAGCCTAATTCCCTGCGGCTTTGCTCCACACTGGAAGAAAGCGTATTGAAAATAATGAAAGCCGAAATAAAAATCGTAACCAGCCCGAATAAAAAAGAAGAAGTAGCCAGCATCTCGGTATTGTCGCTCCCTGCCGCTGCCATAATAGGATCTGTATACGCGTCTACGCTGGCCGGCAATAGCTGACTGATTTTGTCTTTGATTTCCCATGCTTTTATGCCTTGTTTAAGCACGATGTTTAACGATGTAATTTTATCTTCATAACGGAAATATTTTTGTACGACTTTTATATCCGCAAAAATGATTCGGTTATTGTTGAGAGTACCCGTACCTTTGTAGGACGAAAGAATTCCGGAGACCCTCAACCGGAGAGACCCTCCCGGAGAAGGCAACGTGAGCATAGAACCGGCTCCGGCTGTCAGCTCCCCGGCCAGTTTTTCACCGATCATTGCTTCATCGGAAGACCCGGGGTAAATCCCGGTAACGATATGATGGCTGCGTACAACGCGGTCGGAGGCAAAGTCGATTCCATAAAGATAAAAATCGCGGGTTTCGCCATTTCCATCTGCGGTTGAATAAACTTTGACCATCGGATGAACCGAATCCACCCCCGGATATTGTTTAATGCGCTCTGCTATTCTTGCACTAAATCCTTCCTGCCTGGTTCCAATGCTGGCCGTATTTTCGGTGCTTTCTTCTATCCATACGCCTGTTTTCCCTGTCCCAAGCTCTGCGAGAGTTTCGGCCGCAGAATTCCTGAGAGCCGTATTGTTTATTGAAACTGCCAGTATCACTGCAACGCTCAGCGCTATGCCTGTTACAGTCAGGAAGGAACGGGCCAGATGCCTGAATGTATTTAATAAAGTCAGACGTATTATATAGAACATACTATCGCCGCGCATAACGAGCCAGAAAGGACGGGCGCTACCCAAGCTTGACAAGAACAACAACCCAACTTTCCCGCCCGCCCTTTCTGGTCGCCGTTCATGTGCATCGTTAGGGCATACTCGCTCTGACGACTCCTCATATCTTCACCGCGATTGTAACGCCATCACCAATCGGCAATATCGTACTGCGCAATTCAGGACTGGCACACACACACCGATTAAATTCATCAATTGGGGGAATGAGATGATGCCATTTGCGATCCAGATCAATCACGGGAAATAACGAATCCTCTGCAGCTAAGACGCCCCCTCGTCTCAAGAGCAATACACACTGGGGAAGCAATTTCGGATATAATCGCTTGTCCACATCGAGAAAAATGAAATCAATCTCACGTTTAAGTTGGGGAACCACCTCTTGCACATCCCCCACGACGATTTCGATCATCGCTGAGAAGTCTGCGCGTTCGAAATTTTTACGCGCTTGTTCAGCAACGATAGGATCGAATTCTATCGTCACGATCTTTGCACCATATTCTCGGATCACCCGCGCCATCGATGTGGTAAAATATCCGATACCGGTCCCGATTTCTAAGATCCGTGTAGGACGTACTATATCCAGGATGTTCCGAATCGCGCGACCAGGGAATCCTTCAATCAATTCTTTGCTCGTCCTAATTGAGATGTGACTCCTTTTGTCATGTTGATGTGGTCATACATACTTTCAATAATTTGCCCTAACTCCTCTTATAATGCTATCAGCTTTTCATGTATTGTCCGCACCGAATATTTATCGTTTTTCGAGTTTAATGAATCTGTAATAGAGCCGTCCTTCATAAAGAATGTCTGTCCGGCATAGGCCGCTGCTGAGGCGCTATGGGTTACCATGATGATGGTTGTTCCCAGCTCGCGGTGACTGCGCAGCAGAAGTTCGAGCAACTGGCGGCCGTTTTTGCTGTCCAGGCTGCCGGTGGGTTCGTCCAGTAAAACGATCAAAGGATCGATAATCAAAGCGCGGGCAAAGGCAACCCTTTGCTGCTCCCCGCCTGAAAGCTGGCCTGGCTTATGATGTATGCGGTCACAAAGCCCGGTAAGCTCGAGGAGCTCCTTCAGCTTTTCTATTTTAGGTTTCGATTTTTGTCCTGCAATGAGAATAGGGAGCATTATGTTTTCCTCAACAGTGAGACCTGGCATAAGATTGAAGAATTGAAACACAAACCCGATGTTATTTCTCCGAAAAAGGGTAAGCTCATAATCGCTCATCTGCCGGATGTTTTTTCCATCAATCACTACTTCCCCCTGGCTCGGATTGTCGATGCCTCCGATAATGTGCAGCAGCGTGCTTTTCCCGCTCCCGGAAGCGCCCATTAGCGCGATAAATTCTCCCTTTTTCACTTCAAGATCAATACCGTTCAGGGCATTTGTCTTCACATCCCCCATTTGATAGCTTTTTTTCAGGTTAATTACGTTTACCATTTTTTATTCTCCAATCAGTTCAGATCTTACGGCTTTTCTGTTTTTTCAGCTTATTTGAAATGCTTTCGCTGTATTTAAGCATGTTCCCTTTATAAATCCCGCGAAACACAGTTTCCAATTCCGCTTCATCGAAATTATAATATTCTGCAAATTTTTTGCGAAGTGAAAAAAAGAGAAGAAGCGGACCCATATCGAAAAAGAAATGTTGAACCAGCAGATGCATATTTTTTTCTTCAGAATCCAGTCCGATTTTTACAATCGATTCCAGGGCTTTTTGTACAAAAGGTTCGATCATCTTAAAAATGGAATTATCATTTGAATTACTTTTCATCGCTTCCATGGTCACTATTTTCAAAATGCTACCTCTTTTGCTAAGGTTTTCGAAAACCGTGGAAACCATTTCGGAGAATGTATGCTCGTTAAATAAAGATGCATCGCTGAATGGTTTTTCAATTAATTCGGCGGATTCATGTACGCGTGCCTCTATTAAGCTTTTTAAAATGTCTTCCTTGCTCTCAAAATAGTAATAAAGATGAGCCTTGTTGACCCCTGCTCTTTCTGCAATGTCGTCAACTCTGGTGCCATCATACCCTTTTTCCGAGAAAATTTGCTCTGCAGCTTCCAGCATCTTTATCCTCGCTGGATTTTTTTCTTTAGATGTATTTTTAGGCATGATTTCCTTTTGACATAGTATTTCACTTTTTATTTTAAACTAAATGGTATAAAAATAAATCTTCTTTTTTTTGTCAAGCTTTATATGGATTTTTATTTGAGAAGTTTGTTTAAGTAATTTTGAAATTTCGAAATAGAGTAATAAATGCGGTGCACTAACGGCGTGCGTTACCTGCTGATGGGAGGGAGGAGATAACGCTTGGGGGGAGTATAAATCCGAAGCCAGAGAAATGCTTGAAAACGCGGCGCGTACCCGCCAGTCAGGTGCATGCGGTGTTAGCCCACCTGATGATGTGCAATTACAGTATCCAAGGAATTAAGGCTTTCGTTTGTCGCTTGTAATCTGCATATTCTTGTCCAAATCTTGATGCAAGTTGTTTCTCTTCAATTGGAATGCGATACAGCGTGACTACCAACACCAATAATGTGCTCAGCCACGACCACGAATTTCCAAAATATACATTCGTTCCCATTAATAACAATACTCCTGAAAAATACAAGGGATGTCGAACTACAGAATACACGCCCAACTTAACCAGTTGTTGCTCTTGTGTTTTGTCAATAACAGGAGACCAATTCTTGGCGATGATCCGATTGGCAGAGTAGCCAATTGAAAAACCAATCAGCATAAGGGCAATTCCGGTTACTCTCATCCATGTTTGAATGGACGTTTCTCGCAACGCCGCTTCAAGCAGAGGCATGCCGAAACCAATGAAGACGGAGAGAGCCATAGTGATTGCTGTTGGGTCTCTGACCCTAACTTTTTGTGTTGAAACTGGATGTACTA
>JAFGES010000094.1 GCA_016931455.1 Desulfobacterales bacterium
CAACTATGACAATCCTTGACATTTGAGTCAATCCGGGTTTATGTAGTGTCGAAAATGACAGATATTTCAAGGCACTGAGTGATTGTTCATTTATAATCCACAGGGAGAAAGGCATGATTCAGGGCAAGTAAAAACCCCGCTTCTCACAAAAAGAGGTGGGGTTTTTTGGTTTGAATAATGAAAGCTGATAGCACAGTGGGCAAGAGTCAAGGGAGGATTTGAACCTTTACATACTCTGTGGACAACTCTCTGTTTGTTTCAAATATCAGTCATAAAACCATTAAACAGAAAAAGGATTAGCTAAATGATCCCTACAGAAAACACCTTTGCGTCACTAATTGGTATTGAAGGAAATCAGTGGCATTATCATATCCCCCGTTTTCAAAGAGAGTATGTTTGGGGTAAATACAACTGGAGTAAGCTGCTGGAGGACATTTATGAAAATGATCCAGGTCACTATATGGGCTCTGTGATTTGTGTCCATGAAAAGATTGAAAAAGCCCCAACTGATGAGCTGATCTATGAAGTCGTAGATGGACAACAAAGGCTGACTACACTTTCCATTCTGCTTGCAGCGATATATTCTAAAATTACAGATGCTGCCGCTAGTAAAAACCCAGAATATCAGCAGGATGATGATTTTATAATAAAACGTAATAGTATTCAACGTCGCTTAATTAAAAAAGTGAATACTACATGTAAAGTACTTCCTTGGTGGATTTTTAGAAATGATTCTTTTACTTATTGTTTAAGAGTACAGCCCTCAACACAGGAATCAAACCTTGAAGATTATAAGTATATTCTTAGTGAATCTGGGATTCTCAAAGATGTCCAATATCCAAAAAATTGTGGTAACAGGAGGTTGCACAAAACATTTAAATATTTCTTACAGAATATCCCCGAAACATACGGTGGATTAGCCGATTTATTAGACAGAATTTACAAGCTGTCCTTCATCCATATATCAGAAGCCAGCCAATCCAAAGCCTTTTTACTTTTTGAAACACTTAACTATCGGGGTGTGCCTCTTTCCGCTATTGATATAATTAAAAATAAAATGCTTGCAACACTCGAAAGTAAACATGGAAAATCAATTGATGATTCGTATGATCGATGGCAAAAATTATTAGATTATTTGCCGACTGATAAAGAACAGGATAGATTTTTAAGACAATTTTATAATGCATTCAAATTTGATCCGGAAATAAAAATAAGCAGAATCACAAAAGCTACTGGCTCAACAATTATCTCTATTTATGAGAGCCTAATTAAAAAAGATGCGGATAGCATCTTTAATAAACTGAATGAAAAGGCTCAAATTTATAACCATTTAATTGAACCAGAAAAGTACTCTGTATCAGCACTAAACGATTCCCTTGTTAACCTCGAAAGAATTGGAGCTGCCGCGTCTTATACATTTTTACTTTATTTATTTTCACTACCTAACGAAATGCTTGATAATGAAGATTCTCTAGCACAAGTAGTTGAACTGTTGTGTAAGTACTATTTTAGAAGAAATATTACTGATTATCCAAGTACCAGAGACTTGGATGCGATAAACATAGATTTAATTGAAAAATGCCAAGAACAAATTTATGCTGGCCACAAACTAAATTATCAATTTATATCAAATGAAATACTTACAGGAAGAGGAAAACCATCGACATTAGAAACCCTTCAAAACGATTTGGCCGATAATATTTATGATAACAATGAGGGTATGGCGCGTTATGCTTTGGCTAAGCTTGATGAGACAAGCCATAACAGAGAATATGCTCCTAATCTTTGGGCGCGTAACGAAAAAGGGCTATATGTATGGACTATCGAGCATATATTCCCCAAAGGAAAAAATATCCCGGATGAATGGATTGATATGATCGCTGATGGTAATAAAGAAGAAGCTGGAAAGATTAAAGATGAAATTGTACATTGCTTTGGAAATCTTACTCTTAGTGGTTACAATTCACGTCTTTCAAATCTGTCTTTTACTAAAAAACAAGAGAAATCTGAAGCTAGCATTTTAGGAAATAAAATTTTTATTGGCTATAAAAATGGACTTTCTTTGAATGAAATTAATTTTGATCTTAGCGAAGAAAATACTTCATTAGCAAATTCAGCCAAATGGACTAAGGAGCACATTTTAGCAAGGAATAAAAAAATGGTAGAAATGCTTTTAACACTATTCAAATTTGAAAATGAAGATAACAAATATGGTAGATAAAACACTAAGTCTTTGCAAATACAAAAAGAATCAGGGATTGAGCGAGCAGATTATAGGGCAGTTGCATAATTGATTGTGGGGAGACTTTTCAAACTAGGTTGACGGGTAGGGGAAAGACAGGTGGAAGGTAAGCAGATTCATGTTGTATGTCTCGTAACGTTAGATGAGCGGGGCTGTTTTTATGCAACACAACGGCCTCAAGGTAAAAGCTTGGCTCTGCACTGGGAATTCCCTGGGGGAAAAGTGGAGGTTGGCGAGCACCCTGAAAATGAATTGCGTCGTGAGATTGAGGAAGAGCTTTTATGAACGCTCGGCAATCTCGAACCTCTCCCTTAGGTTAAGCATACTTATGATTTTGGGACCATCCAGTTAACACCGTTTTTACATAGATGCATTGAACGGCCTGATTTCGCCCTCACAGAGCATGTCGATTCACGTTGGATGCATTCCTCTGACTGGGATAAATACACTTGGGCACCCGCCGATATACCCGTAATTGAACAGCTTTTAAATGAGGTCGCATACTATGAGTAATCTGGCTGTTGGAATCTATGAGCAGGTCTTAGATGAAGAGTTGAAAGAACTTCTGGATGCTAATCCCGATCTAAAGCCAGTATTGCGTAAGATTGATGATGAATTGGCTCCCCACATGTATGCGCAATTTGTCGAAAAGCTACTGGCCCAGGCCCTCCACATTACAAAGAAAGAATTAAGAGTCTCCTTAATCAATCGGTTGCTTGAATTACTGAGCGATACAGATGGCCTCAATTATTTGCAGCGGCGTCGCCTCCTTTACGATGAAAAGAATTTGTTGATGGAAATCCGAAAGTCAGCAAAGGAATTCAAACGCCCTGAGACGCCCTTATCGACCAGTACCTTGTTAACGGGACAAGGCCTTGATCCTCCTTTAGAGCATGAACTGCGAGCTGAGATGTTAACTGCAGATCGTGTCGATATACTGATTTCGTTTATAAAATGGTCAGGACTGCGACTTCTGATGCCTGCGTTCGATCGGCTCGCTCAAGAAAATATTCCGGTTCGCATCATCTCGACGAGTTACATGGGGGTTAGTGATCCCGCCGCTCTTGAATGGTTATCGAAACAGAAAAATATCAGTGTTAGAGTTTCATATGACACAGGTGGCACCCGTTTACATGCGAAGGCCTATCATTTCGTTCGCAATAGCGGCTATTCGACCGCTTACATAGGATCTGCGAATATGTCGCATTCCGCAATGACACAAGGGTTGGAATGGACAGTTAAGGTAACCGCCCAGGACATGCCCCATATTTTGGAACGGTTTGTTGCTGATTTTGCCGCGTATTGGGAAAGCTCAGAATTTGAGCCTTTCACTGAACAAAACTTTGATCGTTTTAGACGTGCGATCAATGATTTCAAACAACGTTCAACTAAAGGCCCGCAGTTTTTTGCAGAGATAACACCACGCCCGTTTCAGTTACGTATCCTGGAAGCGCTCACTGCCGCACGACAGAATAATTCAATGCGCAATCTGGTTGTTGCTGCGACAGGGACCGGCAAAACTGTCGTCTCAGCTCTCGATTATAAACGATATGTTGAAGATGCCGGCCGCAAGGAAAAAATGCTTCTTGTTGTTCATCGTAAAGAAATTCTTGAACAGGCTTTGGGCTGTTTTAGAACGGTACTGCGAGATCAAAATTTTGGTGAACTTTTAGTCGATGGTATAGAACCACAAGATTGGAATCACGTGTTTGCATCTGTTCAGAGTTTGCGCACAAGACAACCTTGGAACCTTTTGGGTGCCGATCATTTTCGATTTGTAATCATCGATGAAGCTCACCATGGAGCAGCATCGAGTTATAGACCTCTTTTTGACCACTTAAAACCAGAGATATTACTTGGCCTGACGGCCACGCCTGAGAGAACAGATGGTAGTCAGATTTTGCCTGATTTCGATGACCATTTTGCAGCGGAGATTCGTCTCCCCGAAGCTTTGGAGGAAAAGCTTTTATGCCCGTTCCATTATTTCGGTGTGTCGGACAATGTCGAATTGGACGACGACCGTTTTTGGAGAAATGGAAAGTATGACCAGCGTGAGTTGGAAAAAGTTTTAACTGGCGATGATATCCGAGCAAAGCAACGTGTTGATTTAGTATTACAAGCGATAAACACATATCAGCCGGATCTGGACGGTGTAAAAGCTGTTGGTTTCTGTGCGGGTGTTAAGCATGCACATTATATGGCAGAACATTTTGAGAAGGCTGGGATTAAATCATCTGTGATTCTAGGTGTAACCGGGCGAGAAGAGCGTGCACAACGATTGAACGCTTTCCGGCAGGGGAAGATATTATTTCTGTTTACGGTCGACGTTTTGAGCGAAGGTGTCGACGTTCCGGAAATTAATATGGTCTTATTCTTAAGGCCCACGGAAAGTCTAACTGTCTTTTTGCAGCAACTAGGTCGGGGCCTGCGCCATGCTCCAAATAAGGACTGTCTAACAGTTCTTGATTTTGTTGGCCAAACCCATCGTAAATACCGACTCGATACAAAGTTTACTGCACTGCTTTCTAGGCAACGACAAAGACTCGATCAAGAGATCAAAAACGATTTTCCAAATCTGCCCCCAGGGTGCAGTATTATTCTGGAACGTATAGCACGTGAGCGCATCCTGAATAAAATCAAAACTCTTCTTAGTGATTTGCAGCACTTCATTCCAGAAACAATCCAAACATGGGATAGACATTTCACAATGCCGCTTACCTTCGGTAATTTTTTGGAAAAAACAGGTTTGTCCCCTATTGATGTGCTTAAAAAGAAGACCTGGACGCAATGGAAGTCGGTTGCAACAAATCAACCACCACCAGATGATCCTGATTTGCATGAAGGTCGGAAAGCATTAATACGCCTGGCCACACGATCTGATCCAGAGCTGTTATCGGCTATCGAAGATATCGCTGTTGCAGAAAACGTACATGAGGCCGTGGGAAAATATGCAAAGCCTCTGAGTACGGCACTGCATTATACAATGTGGGGGCAAACAGCCGCAAATATAGGTGTTTCAAGCATTCAAGAATCGTTTGAAAAGTGGGGAAGTAATCAGACGATTGCAAGGGATGCTAAAGAAATTGCCGAATGGCGAAAAAGAGTCCAGCCGTATCCTTTGCGTGAGATAAAATTACCCTTCCCTTGTTTTTTAAAGCTGCATGCTGGTTATGATATAAGAGAGATCAACGCAGCCCTCGGACAGAATAGCTTGGAGTCCCCTGGTCAAACTGGGGTCGGTGTGTTGCATAATAATGAATTTAAAGCATATGCTCATCTCGTTACATTTCGGAAAGTGGAGAAGGATTTCACCCCAACAACGCTTTATAAGGATTATCCAATTAGTCGTGTTAAGCTTCATTGGGAAAGCCAGTCGACAGCCACGCAGGCAACGTCTACTGGCCAGAACTACATCCACTTCAAGGAGCGCGGCTATACTATCCTGTTCTTCGCTCGTTTGGAAAAACAGATCGATGGAGTAACAGCTCCTTTTGTATACCTTGGCCCCGCATCAGAACTGTTGTCGTATGAAGGTGATCGGCCGATTCGTATGATTTGGAAATTAGACTATCCAATGCCGGCTGCCCTATTTGAAGATGCTCGGCCATCATGACTTTTGGGCATATGATGGAATTATAAGAAGATAATTAAAAGTATCCAAAAATAAGGAACAAAAACATGATAAAAGCAGGTCTGTGAAGATATAGACACTGTGTTAATATTCAATAACTTATTTTCAACTAAAGCATTAAGACGCGACCAGGATTATGAATCATGCGGTGATTGTTTTTGAATCGAAATTACTCATTGAAAGATACAGTTTGAATTATGACAAACAAAATTGATGTGCCACCTAAGTATGAAGAGGATTATTACCAGAGTCATTTTCATGAATATCATGACCAGACTTTTAATGTTGATCCTTCTTCTTTTTTAGAACCACTTGCCAATCAGCTTGAGCCTGGCGCTTCAGTTCTGGATGTTGGTTGCGCTTCTGGCAGGGATCTTCTGTGGTTCAAAAATAGAGGGTTTAAAGTCAGCGGAATTGAAAGGGCTCCAGAACTGGCTCGGCTTGCCAGGCAAAACGCTGGCTGTGAAGTTATTGAAAGTGATTTTGAGCATTTTGATTTTTCAGGCTTTCAGGTTGATGCAATCGTTCTTGTTGGGGCAATGGTACATGTGCCTCATGAGAAAATGGAGCAGGTTTTATCTTCGATATTTACTGCCTTGCGATGTGGCGGCTTTGTTCTACTCACCTTAAAGGAGGGGGAACACATGAAAACATCGCAGGATGGTCGAATTTTTTACCTCTGGAACCAATCAGACCTTGAGAATATATTCAAAAGGCTTGGTTTTGTTATAGTTGAATTATCCCGCCAGGTTTCTAAAATCCGACAGGAAGATGTGTGGCTTGGTTATGTGCTGCGGAAAAAATCATGAAAGATAATATGCTGATAGAAAGGCTTAATAATATGGGGTTCAGCCTTTTTTCGCGTGAAGAAACTGGCCTATTTTTCCATGATTTTGCCCAAAAAACTTGCCTGATTATTGATCAAAATGTCTGTCAGATGAAGAATTATCCATATGTTGAATACACTCACACACAAAACAGGCTTGTTCAGAATTATGATAGAGTGTTTCGTTTCCTGCATGAGGATAAAGATGAGCAGGACATGCTCTTTGTTGAAATAGCAATCTTTCTTAATGAGGAAGATCCTGATCCTGAAAAAATAAAACATAGTGGCCGAAATCGTAAAACAAGGGTGTCAGGTCTTTACGGCTTGTTGCTCTAACTGGTTTTGAGAAATAAAATTCGGAAAATTTAATCACCGAAAACTATTACTGGCTGTTATGTTGCTATAA
>JAFGES010000095.1 GCA_016931455.1 Desulfobacterales bacterium
ATCTGTTTTTTTCGGTAACTGGGATAATTTTTCAACCGCTGCCTGGGCATCGGCTTCGCAATAATAGGGTTCTGTTATTATTTTTTTGACCAGCTGTTTGAGTTCTTCTTTATTGAAAACTAGATTGAGTTGAAAGGCTTTTTCCAAATACTCTATCAGAATAAAATTGGAATTAAAATGGGGTGTTCTATGTATTTTATTAAGAGAAAAACTGTATATTAGGCCCCCTGTGTCAACATAGATAGCGCCTCCAATTAAACTTGAAAAGGGGACTCAAGGCTAATAATAATCAGTAACTTCCGGTTAGGAAATTGCATAAGAAATCAAAAAAAATAATAAATTTTAACGGGATGGTCGCTCATTTATCAAATCCTTGAAAAAAATCTAAAGCTCCACACTGATCTTATGTAGTGTATGGTCAACCAGTAACGTGGTGAGGGCCGTATTGCCTTCAAGTTGACAGGAAATAAATTCAATATAGTGGGGTTTGCCGCCTTCATCTCTAAATGTGATCCGTTCACCGGTTTTGAAACCACCGCGACGGAACCATACATCCGGTAACAGAACCCATGTTTTCCCGTACTTTGCCTCAAATTTGAAAAACGAAACCGCATCAAATGGATGCAGCAGGTAAAGCACGAGCTGTTCATCGGAGACACTGCTTTTCAGCTCACTTTCCAACTGACGGCGCTTTTGTTCCAAATTTACAGCCGACGGTTTAATTAGCCCGCCTTCTTCCGCCAGAATTTGTCGCCATTTTTTACCATCTGTGCGTTGATATTCAAGAACCTTTTCATAGATCCATTCATCCGGCTCATAAAAAGGGAGCGGACCATAGCGCCCCAGAAGAAGATTCTTTAAGTCAAGCGACGGTTTTTTGTATCTGCCGAATAAAACATTGTTTACCGCTGTGCTCCAGAGGATTTGAGATCCCGGCGTGCTGGACCACCAATTTCCAAGTTCAACCTGAATACGGGCCATCTCATCGAAAATTTCAGGCATTCGTTCAAGAAATCCATCTTTATCCGCCTGTTCAAATGTACTGCCCGCTGCACCACCGGTCAGCTTATAATGAGCCACTCGTGGATCATGACCTCGAAAAGGGCTTTCAAAAGGTTCATAAATTTTTAGTTCCCTACGTAAAATATCCGACGTTTTCACGAGGGCTTCAATATTCATACCAATGGCTTTTTTGCCGTAGTCTTCAAGCATCTGAATCAAAGAGAGCGCCGGTGCTTGACCATAGACCGATCCATAGCCATGATCCGAAACATCGCAGATTTTAACACCGGCTATGATTGCCGCCGCCATTCGACCGACATCGTTCCCATCGGTATTACACCCGTGATAGTGTAAAATAATATCGGGATACGCCGATTGAATCGCTACGACGAGATCGCTGATGCGTTTTGGGGTCCCCAAGCCGGAATGGTTTTTGATTGAGATAATGACGTTCGGTCCGGTTACCCCCAAGATTTCTTTGACTTTTTGAACATAATAAGCATCGGTATGCTCCTTACCGGTGCTGAAACAGATACTGGGCATCAAAATTCGTTTCGCCCTTTGTACCTCTTCAAAAATCGGGATCATATTGGGAACGTGATTCAAGAAATCATAGACACGCCAAACATTAACATAGTCGGAAAACTTTTTGACCGCCAGGCGGATCACATTTTCAGGATAATGGCGATAGCCAAATAGATTGGCTCCTCTACAGGCAATCTGTAGTAAGGTTCGTGGCATGGTTTGCCGTGCTATGCGGAGTCTTTCAAAAGGACTTACCTGTTTTCGCATCAAATCCACATGTACCGAGGCCCCCCCACTAGCTTCAACCGAAAAAAAACCGGCAGCCTCCCGAAAAGGAGCCACCCGAACCGTTGTCATGGGCATCAAACGATTTTTGAAATCCGATTGCGAAACATCTCTTTCATTATTACACAAATAGTAGCCATCTGCATCCTGCAGAATTTCCAGGGTTTCCATGGCGTTCATGCCGGTGGTAATTCTCTGCGACATCGTTTCTTTTTACTCCGCTTTAATGAGTATATGGATTATATCCATGTGCATGGACTTCAGCAATGAGACGAGCGATCTTGACTTCCTCCCGTTCTTCCTCTTGGTATTCAAGAAGTTGGGAGTGAGTATAGACATAAGATGTATCAAAGTTCATTTTAATAAAATCCGGTTCATGCACAATTTTTTGGAAATATGGAATGGTGGTCTTTACTCCGATAATTAAAAATCCTTCCAAGGTACGCGCCAATCGTTGGACCGCTTCCTTCCATGTGAAGCCGTAAACGGTTAATTTCACCATCATTGAGTCGTAGTATCGAGGAATCTCATAGCCTTGATAAACTGCTGCATCAAGACGAACACCAGGTCCTGCGGAAGGTTGATAGACTTGAACTAAACCGGGATTAGCCATGAAATTATTCTTTGGGTCCTCGGCGTTGATTCGCAACTCAATTGCATAGCCGCGCTCTACGACTTGATTTTGAGAAATACTGATGGGCTCACCCTGTGCAATCAGCAATTGTTCGCGAACAATATCAATACCGGTGACCACTTCAGTGACCGTGTGCTCTACCTGAATCCGAGTATTTACCTCTAGAAAATAAAAGTTCCCATCCGGTTCCACCAGAAGCTCCACGGTACCGGCGCTCAGATAATCGGACGCTTTTGTAACCTGCACCGCAGATTGGCAAATTTTATCGGATAATTTTTTATCCAAACCGGCGGGTGCAATCTCGATTAATTTTTGATGTCTTCGTTGAATCGAGCAGTTGCGGGTGCCTAAGTGAATTACATTCCCATACTGGTCTGCTAAAATCTGAACTTCAACATGACGAATACGATCCAAACATTTTTCCAAGTAGATGGCGTCATTTCCAAAGGCCATCAGGGCCTCAGAGCGAGATTGTTTCAAACCGTTCAAGAGACTTTTTTCATCCCGGTATTGCCGAATGCCGCGTCCACCTCCGCCGGAGACCGCTTTAACCATAATCGGGTATCCGAATTTTGACGCAAATACCAAGGCTTGCCGCTCCCCTTCTTTTCCTGAGGAGAGTGTTTCGGTCGCAGGAATAACCGGTATGCCGGCCCGTTGGGCCAACTTGCGGGCAATCACTTTACTTCCAAGATTCCGAATGACTTTTGGGGGAGGTCCAATAAAGGCAAGACCGGCATTGGTGCATGCCTCAGGGAAATCGGGATTTTCAGCCAAAAATCCATACCCGGGATGAATCGCCTGAGCACCGGTTTGTTTCGCGGCGGTAATAATGGCTTCGATATTCAGATAGTCCTTGCGAGGACCCGGCCCAATACAAACGGCTTCATCAGCCCGCATGACATGACACGTATCTTTGTCCGTCTCCTCATAGACCGTAACCGCTTTGATGCCCAGTTCCTTGGCCGAGTTGATAATACGAACGGCGATTTCGCCGCGGTTAGCTACCAAAATCTTGGTAAATTCTTTTTTTTCGACCATCGATTTCCCAACAATTAACGTTTCAAAGAATAACAATATTAATTAATATCAAAATGTTCGACAGTATCATTGCAAAAAAACAAGTTAGATTTAAAAATATTCAAAAACATATTAACATAGCTCAAAGCTGATGTAAATAAACTGAATTCATAATGTCATCCGAATTTAAAATTGCTTGACAGGCTTTTAGCAATTTTGTAAAGGATTGTTTTATTAAAAATTAATTTAAAGGAGTGAATAATTTTGGCTAATCATAAATCCGCATTAAAGCGCGCACGGCAGAATCAAGATCGTCGAATGCGTAATAAATCTGTAAAAACCCGGGTAAAAAATATCGTTAAGGATATACGACTTGCAATGAGTGGATCTGAAAACAACGAAGCTGAAAGTAAACTAAATACCGCCAAGTCCATCATTGACAAGGCAGCTAAAAAAGGTGTGATTCATAAAAGAACCGCTGCCAGAAAAGTATCTCGTCTCTCTAAAATAGTAAATACGATTACAACCTAAATCCGATCTAAAATCTTCCGAGTGACAGAGTTGAAACGCTGAGATTTCCGGTTGAACGGAAATTGTGCCGACGGCGGATAAAATGTGCTATTAAGTAATTTTGCACAATTCCGCCGCCGGTGATAAGTTTTGTTTTGCGGGATTAAAAATTTTCTGTTAAACGATCAAAGACCCTTTCAGCCGTTTTTTTTGAAAGAGTTGATAGTGCGATTTTTCTGTTTTGCTCTGTTGTCAACTTATTCGATGCTACCTCATAAGTTTCGTTCGCTGAAATCCGTTTTAACGACCATATTAAGTTGCCGGCCCGATCCGATAAACTTAAAGAGAGGATAACCTTGACACGTCTTTCAATCGCAGAAAGTTTCCTTCGATGAGAGATCGATTCGATTTGGATAGATTCAATCACACCGGTAAGAAACGTATCTGCTTTCTCTTTCGTCGCTAAAGCCACTTGGTTGCTGCAGGTAAACTCATAAGCAAGGTCATTTGTAAAGATATTTTCAAGGCCGGTTTCAGATGTGCGGTTTTCAAAAACGGTGATACAAATACTTTTGATATCGAAAGGTAAATTTCCGTCGCCCACAAACCGATACCCACAGGATAATACCACGAACCCTATCAAAAAGATAATCCCAACATTTTTTTTCAGAAGCAAAATATAACCTTATAAAAATTAGGACATGATTGTAAGATCAAACGGCAACCCCAGGGGCTGCCCCTAACAGTTTGATCAAGTAACCCTGTAAAGGACACGATGTACAGCTAAGGTACGTCAAACTACAATATTGACCAGTTTCTTTTTAACGACGATAATCTTTTTAATTGGTTTTGTATCGATAAATTTCTGAACACGCTCATCCGCAAGTGCTGCTTTTTTGATTGTTTCATCATCCGTATCTGCAGCTACATTAAATCGGCTTCTAAGCTTTCCATTAACTTGTACGACAATTAAAAGATCATCTTCTACAAGGCCTTCTTCCCTGTAGGATGGCCATGGGGTTAAAAGAACACTGGTCGAGTGCCCCAATGCCTCCCAGAGTTCTTCTGTAAAATGAGGAACAATCGGCGATAGGCAAAGGATAACCGATTCGATTGCAAATCGCATCACACCGGCGCTTTGAGGCTCTTTTTGCGTTGGATCGATTCCGTGCATTGAATTCAAAAGCTCCATAATTGCACTGATAGCGGTATTGAAATGAAATCGGTCTTCGATATCATTGGTAACTTTTTTGATAGTTTGATGCGTTTTTTTACACAAATCTTTTAGTGCACCTTCGAGATCGTCCGGATTGCCTGCAAAGGGAGCTACGGACTGAATTGAATCCATCCAACTTGCTGCAAGACGCCAGATACGGTTGAGGAAGCGAAAGCTTCCTTCAACTCCTTGTTCGTTCCATTCCAAATCTCTTTCAGGGGGTGCAGCAAAAAGGCAAAACAGGCGTGTCGTATCAGCACCATATTTTTTAAGCAGGATATTCGGATCAATTACGTTTTTTTTCGATTTGGACATCTTTTCGACACGACCCACAATCACCTTTTTACCGCATTGCTTGCAAAATTTATTTGTGTCGCTTTCATTCCATTCTTCTGGTAGAAGGAAGCCGTGTTGAGGACAGGAGACCGTTTCTTTACATACCATTCCCTGAGTCAATAGGCGGGTAAAAGGCTCTTTGTATTCGACAAGTCCGAAGTCTTTTAATACGCGTGTAAAATACCTGGAATAAAGGAGATGTAAAATCGCGTGTTCAACCCCGCCGATATATTGATCAACCGGCATCCAGTAGTCTACGGCTTTTTTGTCAAACATGCCGTTGTTAAAATTCGGACTGCAGTAACGTTCAAAATACCAAGAAGATTCCACAAAAGTGTCCATTGTATCGGTTTCGCGTTCGGCTTCGGAATTCCCACAGATCGGGCAGACGGTATTTAAAAAACTATTCAACGATGAAAGGGGTGATTTTCCTCCTTCAATAAGATCGGCATCCTCCGGAAGTAAAATCGGAAGATCCTCATATGGTGCGGGTACAATGCCGCACTTTTTGCAGTGAATCATAGGTATCGGCGCCCCCCAGTAACGTTGCCTTGAAATCCCCCAATCTCTCAATCTAAAACTGACCGTTTTTTTTCCGATACCTTTTTCTTGAAGATAAGCAGCAATTTCATTAAGGGCTTTTTTATTTTCTAAACCATCAAACTTACCGGAATTGACCATAATGCCTTCACCGGTATAGGCTTCGGACATGTCGACAGCATCAATATTTCTGTCCGATGGTTTTACGACCACAATAATATCAAGTCCATACTTTTTTGCAAAATCAAAATCCCTTTGATCATGGGCAGGAACGGACATAACTGCCCCCGTACCATATTCCATCAGCGCAAAGTTGGCTGTGAAAATCGGCATTTGCCGACCGGTCAGAGGGTTGATACAGTAGGCGCCTGTAAAGATCCCTTCCTTCTCATAGTTGTCAAGTGTCCTGATGGATCGATTCTGCAAAGCCATGCGCTCAACAAAGTCAAGAACTTGTTGTTCCTGCGATGTGCCTTTTGATAGTTCAAGGACCAGCGGATGTTCCGGAGCCAAGCACATGAATGTGGCTCCGAACAAAGTGTCTGGGCGGGTCGTGAAAACGGATATATGCTCATCGCTGTTTTTAATGGGAAAATTGATTTCCGCACCCAGACTCTTTCCGATCCAGTTTTTCTGCATGGTGATCACTTTATCGGGCCAGCCGGGAAGTTTGTCGCAATAGGCAAGCAGATCTTCGGCATAATCGGTAATACGGAGAAACCATTGCCAGAGCTTTTTCTGTCGGACCGGTTTGCCGCATCTCCAACACATGCCGGCTTCAACTTGCTCATTTGCGAGGACGGTTTGGCATTCATCGCACCAGTTGACGTAAGATTCTTTTCTGTAAACCATATTTTTTTCATACATTTTCAAAAATAACCACTGCTCCCAATGGTAATATTCAGGTTTACATGTTGCAATTTCACGGTTCCAATCGTAGCTGAATCCCATCTTTTTCAACTGGTTGCGCATGGTATCAATATTTTCATAGGTCCATTTAGCCGGATGCGTCCTATTAGCGATGGCGGCATTTTCCGCAGGCATGCCGAAAGCATCCCACCCCATGGGGTGAAGCACATTGAAGCCTTGCATTCTTTTGTATCTAGCAATGACATCGCCGATGGTATAATTTCTAACATGCCCCATATGGATTTTGCCGGATGGATATGGAAACATTTCAAGAAGATAATATTTTTTATGATCAGGATCCTCTTTCACGTTAAACAATTTTGACTCTTCCCAGAAAGCCTGCCACTTTGCTTCAACAGCTTGAGGATTGTATTTTGCATCCATTTAATTTTACCTCCAGAAATGAATCTATCTTTCATTCGGGTTTTTACCCGGACACTATATTTTATTTCTTAATTTTTTATTTTATTCTCTGTTGTCTGTCGAAAATATATTAATATTTTTTCATGCCATACTACAGTCCAAATAGCAAGACTGACGATTAATTTATTAATTCAATACAACAATGTTATTATCTGTCTTATGGCATAGGTTGTAGGCGGCGATTTCCGTTATGGACAAGTTGGTGATCAGAAATCGTTTGACTTGTACCTAACAATTGCTTATTCAAAATATTAGGCAACTGATTAAACTGAACTTAATATTATTATGGTTTATTCTCTTGTTTCAATTTCTATTTTAGTTGCTGTTTTAAGGAGGAAAACAAGGAAAACAAGTTTATGAGCATAAAGATCCTGATTAATGCAGTAGATGCTGAAGAGTGCCGAATTGCAAATGTAAGAGACAGTAAACTGGAAGCATTCCATATTGAAAGTGCTGCCAGGGAAATCACCCATGGTAATATATACAAAGGTATTATTTCGCGCGTTGAACCAAGTCTTCAGGCTGCTTTTGTGGATTACGGAGCCGATCGGCATGGATTTTTGCAAATGCATGAAATCCATAGCGATTATTTCCAAGATAATCCTTTAGGAGACCGATCGATCAAAAATATGATCAAACGGGGGCAGGAAGTCCTTGTGCAGGTCACAAAAGATCCGATCATGAAAAAGGGAGCGATGCTCACCACTTATATATCTTTGCCGGGAAGATATGTCGTCTTGATGCCTGGAAGTAAAAATATAGGTATTTCACGCAAAATAGAGGACGAAGATGAGCGAAAGCGCCTTAAAGATATTATCAGCACAATGAAAATGCCGGAAGGATTTGGCATGATCGTCCGCACGGCAGGTATAAATTGTACTAAAACGCTTTTATCCAAGGATGTGCGATATCTCTTGAGACTTTGGAAGAACATAAAAACAAAGGGAATTGAAGAACAAGCGCCCTCTCTGCTTTATAAGGAAAGGAGCCTTTCCGTCAGATCAATAAGGGATTATTTTACACCGGATGTAACCGAAATTCTAATTGATGATGAAGCCGTGTACCAAGAAGTAAAAGATTTTATCAAAATTATATCGCCCAAAAATACTAAAATGGTTAAACTTCATAAAGGGGCCAAACCGATATTTACTAAACATCAGCTGGAGAATCAGATTGCATCCATATTTGAAAGTCGTGTTGAACTCAAATCCGGAGGATCGATTGTAATAGAACAGACGGAAGCTCTGGTTGCTATTGATGTGAATTCAGGTAAAGCAACTCAAAAAAAATCTGTAGAAGAAACGGCTTTTACTACGAATTTGGAGGCTGTCGAGGAAATTGCGCGTCAGCTGAGATTAAGAGATTTAGGTGGTCTGATTGTACTAGATTTTATCGATATGAAAGATTCAAAGCATAAGTTGGAAGTAGAAAGGGCTATGAAGGCACATTTAAAAGCGGATAAGGCTCGAGCAAAGGTCGGTAACATTTCTAAATTCGGCTTAATGGAAATGTCAAGGCAACGAATTAGGCCTTCGATTGAATTTGGTGGCTTTTTACCCTGCAAATATTGTCACGGAAAAGGATTGACACCATCAACTGAAACTTTAGGGCTCGGCTTTTTACGAAAACTTCGACTGGAAACTCTGCAGCCGGAAATCTCTAGCGTTAAGGGAATCGTCCCTGTAGAAGTTGCAGACTATCTTTTGAATAGGAAACGAAAAGAAATTCTTGATTTGGAAATGAGACGTAATCTTAAAATTAGAATTGAAGGCGACAGTACGATGGCCCCGGGTGAAAGCAAGATCGTTTGTGACAAATGAAAAAGATGATTAAATGACATCCTTGTTTGCAGCTTTATTCTAAGTAGATAGTGGGGGGGAGGATGCACAGAAAGAAGTCGATACGATCGAATAAGCTCTCAGTCATTGGGGCTATCTGTGCAATAGTGGTTACAGTTACGATTGCAGGTTTGATATTTTGGATGAAAAAACAAAATGAACCTGCTTACCAAACACGTGCGGACACAGTTGTTATGCCGGCACAGCCCCAGCCGGTTATAGACTATAATAACCTGGAGAAAGACGGTAAGATGAAAGCCCTTATGCAAGAGCGAAAGGCAAAATACGGTGTTGAAAAGGGCATTGATATGATCGTTAAATCGAATGAATCTCTTAAAATCGGTGATGAGGTTGTTTCCATGAATGAGATTCTTGATAAAGTCCGTCTGAAAAGAGGTGAAGTTATAGAAAACGATCTTATTGATCGGTATGAAATTGAAAAAGGCGTATCAGAAAAGGGAAGCAAATCAGATGAAAAATTAGAAGCATACGGCATCCATGTCGTTCAGCCGAGAGACAATATCTGGAATATACATTTTAAGTTTCTGAAGAACTACTTTGACCGGAGGGGCATTGCACTTTCTCCACTAGCCGATGAGCCTGATATTCGGGGACTCAGTAGCGGGGTGGGTAAGATTTTGAAATTCTCCGAAAATATGGTTTACATATATAATCTAAGAGAGCATCAACTAGATGTTAATCTTAATCTGATCCATCCTTTAAGCAAAATTGTTGTTTTTAATATGGGACAGGTTCTTTCGCTTCTCAATGACATTGATTACACGCATGTCAACCGAATACAGTTTGATGGTGAAACGCTTTGGATACCTGCGGAACAATGAAAAAAGATTAGGAGGCCTATCCTTTTCGGAATAGTAAAAATTGAATAAATATTTGACCTGCAATGTCATTTAAAGTATATCAGCGCCAATTTAATTTTTTTTAAAAGTAAATCAAAATTTGCCTTATAGCTGCAAAATCAATATTAAAATTGTCTGGGAGATACCATGACAATTTATAAAAATTTGATGATAAAACAATGGAAAAAATGGATCGGTATAGCCCTAAGGGGCTTTATCATTTTAGATATCTTTTTTTTACTTGTAGGATGCCGAGGAGAGACCTTGCTCCAAAGGTTTAAACAGTCTACTGATCCATATAAAGGTAGTCCTTATAGGTTAAATTTGTCGGATTGGACTCGCCAAGCTCGAATTTACAGAGGATTTGATCTGGAATTGATCGTTGATGCGACATTTCAGTCACATCAGTTCAGAAGTGCTTATGTAGCCGAGTATATCAGAGCATATAAGCTTATCGGGAGGGAAAAGGAAAAATTGATACAGGCTCAAAAGGATGCTGCGGATCGATATCATGATTTTTTCATAGCAGCCTATGTACCCGAAAAAAAGTTGAATGATTTCAGCGCCTGTGATTCTATCTGGAAGCTGTATCTAAGTATGGATGGTAAAGAGCGGATACAACCGATTGAAATAAGAAAGATAAAAAAAATCGATGCGATAATTCGGCATTTTTATCCTTTCATGACGCCATGGAAGTCAATGTATCTTGTGAGATTTCCTGCAGAGGTCCCAGGGATAAATACAAAGGTCATTGGTAAAGAAACCGTTTCTTTTAAGCTGATCATTACAAGTGTGCTGGGGAATGTGGAAATGGTTTGGGATGGATGATGTTTTTTTAAATAGGTTAAAATTAAAATAAATGAAATAGAAGGAGGTTTATCTTGTTAAGTATCGCTTATGCAATGGGGCAGGGAGGAGCAGCAGGGCAGGGGGCCCAAAGTCCGTTTTCAGCATTAGTCCCTCTCATCCTTATGTTTATCATATTCTATTTTCTGCTTATCCGTCCACAGCAGAAGAAGACCAAAGAACATCGCCAAATGCTTACCAACCTCAAAAAGGGCGACCGCATCATTACCGGTGGTGGTATTTATGGTCGAATTACCGGTTTGGATGAGACAACATTAACAGTAGAAATAGCAGATAAAGTTCGTGTCAAGGTTAACCGTGCAAATGTTGCAGGACTGGCTCAACCCGCACAACAGACACAACCTGCAAAAGACAATAAAGCTGATAAAGACAAATCCAATTAGATAAAGCATGTTAAGGGTTAACATATGGAAAGCCCTATTTAAAATAGTGACTGTGAATTTAACGGCATTTTCATGATCCGAGTTTTTTTATGATATATTAAAATTAGAGGAACAGTTTCTTATTCGAAAGGAATAGATCAGTGAAGAATATTTCATGGAGAATGGTACTGGTTTTAGGGGCAATTATTGTTGCGTTCATCTATATTCTTCCTACAATAAAGCCGACATTGTGGCCGCATAAGAAGATAAATCTTGGTCTTGATCTTCAAGGCGGCATGCACCTTGTTCTTGAAGTAGATACGGAAAAAGCGGTTGAGAGTACAATTGAACGTATGACTCACGAACTTCGAATTCTCCTCAAACAGGAACATATCCGACATGCCGATTTAAAACAGGTTGAAGGCTCAAAGATAATGATCACAATACTTGATGCAAGCAGTATTGAGAAATTCGAAAAACTACTTGATAAAGAATTTAGAGACCTGCGTTTGCTTTCAAGATCAAAAGCCGAAGAAACCTTAAATTTAGTGATGGATCTTCCTGAGAAAGAAACTGTTCAAATAAAAAAGTTGGCAACGGAACAGGCGCTGGAAACAATCAGAAATCGTATTGATCAATTTGGCGTGAGTGAGCCCGACATTCGCTTACAGGGAGAAAAACGTATTCTGATTCAGCTTCCAGGGATAAAAGATACGGAAAGAGCAAAAGAACTCATAGGAAAAACAGCTCTATTGGAATTCAAACTCTTGGATGAAGCCCATGATGTCAATGCAGCATTAAAAGGGAGTATTCCCCCCGGCAGTGAGTTGCTCTACGAAGTCAAAGAAGACCCTGAAACAAGGCGAACTGAAAAAATACCCTATCTGATAAAGAGACGTTCACTTTTAACCGGAGCCTACCTTATAGATGCTCGAGTTCAAATCGATTCTCAGTATAATGAACCCTATGTTTCCATCAAGTTCGATAAAAAAGGAGCTCGGATTTTTGAAAAAATAACGGAAGAGAATGTGAAAAAACGCCTTGCAATTGTTTTAGATAAAAAAGTTTATTCAGCGCCGGTCATTCAGGAAAAAATCAGTGGGGGTGAAGCCCGTATTACAGGGAATTTCAGCGCTGAAGAGGCCCGGGATCTCGCCATTGTGCTTCGTGCAGGTGCGCTTCCGGCACCGGTTAAAATTCTTGAGGAGCGAACCGTGGGACCTTCTCTGGGGACCGATTCCATACGCAAAGGACTTATCTCTATGTGTGTCGGCGGCATCCTTGTAATCTTGTTTATGTTTATCTATTATAAGTTTTCCGGCCTTATCGCGGACTTTGCACTGATTCTCAATATTATTTTGATAGCTGCGGGATTAGCCGGTCTCCAGGCGACTTTAACGTTACCGGGAATTGCCGGGATTATTCTGACCATCGGAATGGCTGTAGATGCCAATGTACTTATTTTCGAACGTATTAGAGAAGAGATACAGATCGGCAAGACTCCATTTGCCGCGGTGGATGCCGGTTACAGCAGGGCCACACTGACTATTCTTGATGCCAATGTAACAACGTTGATTGCCGCACTGGTCCTATTTCAGTTTGGTACGGGCCCTGTTAAAGGATTTGCTGTAACACTGAGTCTGGGGGTTCTCTCTAGTTTGTTTACAGCACTTATCGTGACACGATTAATATTTGATTTTTTTATGTTAAAACGACGAAATAAAAGTTTAAGCATATAATTGTGAGAGGCAAATAAATGCAATTCATAAAACCTGACATAAATATAGATTTTATCGGCAAAAGAATGGTTGCTTTCATGATATCTTCTGTAATGATCCTTATAAGTATCGGTTCCTTGATTCTCCATAAGGGCCCTCAGTATGGAATCGATTTTGCCGGGGGTACATTGATACAGGTAAGATTTCTTTCGCAGGTGCGCATCGACAAAATAAAAGAGGGTCTTAAAACTGCCGGTCTTGATAATTTTTCCGTGCAAGTTTTCGGGGACCTAAAAAATTTTGAATATCTGATTCGAACCGACAAATCCGTTATGACCGAAGAAGGATTTTCTCATCTAATTGAAGATGCCTTAAAATCGTCAACAGGAGAGGAAGTGGAACTGCGTCGGGTTGAAGTGGTAGGCCCGCAGGTCGGCAAGGACCTCAGGGAAAAAGCTTTGTTTGCCATGTTCTATGCTCTACTTTTCATCACAATATATATATCCGGTCGTTTCGAATTGAAGTGGATCCTAAGCGGAGTTATGGCGGCAGCATTGATGGGAGCCGTTTATTTTCTTTCGCTTTTCAACGTCAGCATTCCCTTTCTGATTACTGCGGCAGTTATCGTAAGCCTGATTCTTTTTTGGTTTCTTGGACTTAAATATGCAATGGGGGCTATTGTGGCCCTGATTCATGATGTCACGATTACCGTTGGAATCTTTTCTGTTTTTGGAAAAGAATTTACCCTTCCGATTATAGCGGCACTGCTTACAATTATCGGCTATTCGCTGAATGATACAATTATTGTCTTTGACCGTATCCGTGAAAATATCAGGAAATATCATAAAAACCCGTTGGAAATGATTGTCAATAGAAGCATTAATGAGACCCTGAGCCGTACCATATTAACTTCTTTGACAACACTTATTGTGCTTATAGCACTTTTTATCCTGGGAGGCGGAATTATTCATGATTTTGCTTTTGCAATGATTGTCGGGGTATTGATCGGTACTTATTCTTCAATATATGTGGCAAGCCCGATACTCGTTGTGTGGCAAAGTAGGTTTAAAAAGAAAAACATATAAAGAGAATTTGGAATCGCACTTACACTTTGAAAATTTAAGATCGAAATGTTTATAAAATTTATCACAGCAATACTTATAGCTGTTTTTCTGCCTGCATGCGCAGTGAAACAAACAAAACCGGATTTTGATATTTCTATCTTGCAAAAGCAGATCGATGAAGTTGATCAAAAAGTTGAAGATCTTCTTAAGACAGTATCTGTTATTCAAACTAGAGCGGATGAGCAGGAAAGGATTATTAATGATTTAAAAAATGGGATGAAAAATGAAAATGAAAAAGATCTATCACCATCTGATTCTTCTCCTTTATTGAAATCGGCTGAAGAATTGTACAATCAGGCTTTTGTGTTTTATAAAGACAAAAGTTATGAAGAAGCACATTCGCTTTTTATTTCAATCAGTAGTAATTATCCGAAACACAAGTTGGCTGATAACGCCCTTTATTGGGCCGGTGAATGCCTGTATGATCAAAAAAAATTTTCTGATGCCTTATTTTTTTTCGAGAAGGTGATAAAAGACTATCCGGAAAGCGATAAGGTGGCTGATTCACTTTTAAAGATTGGATACACCTATATGGCATTAGGAGATCCCGCTAGTGCACGTATTTATTTAATAAAAGTGGTCAGGAATCATCCGTTTAGTCCGAGTGGAGCGAAGGCTGAGGAAAAATTGAAGAATATGAAAATGGATTAGTTGGATTATTTTGCTTTTGTTAAGCAAATTAGGTTTTTAAAATTATTTTTGTGCATGGAAAAAATTCTACCTTGGTTTATATTAAAAAGTGTTCCCGGAATAGGGAATCTTCTTTTCAAGCGCCTTCTTGATCGCTTCAAATCGCCGCAATCCGTTCTAGAGGCTTCACATAAAGATCTTCTTCAAGTTGATGGTATTTCTCAACGATTGGCAGTAGCGATTCGACAGCACAAAATTACTGAAGGAGTTGAAAAAGACCTGGACCGAGTGATGCAAAAAGGTTATCAAATAGTAACCTTATCGGATGCTGATTATCCGCCCCTTTTGCTTCAAATATTCGATCCACCCCCATTTTTATATGTTTATGGAAATTTGCCCCGATCCATAAAAAATATAGCGGTGGTGGGATCCAGAAATGCGACAAACTATGGAATATCGACAACTAAGCGGCTTTGTAATGAGCTGGCTTCCTATGAAATTACGGTTGTCAGTGGTATGGCCCGAGGCGTCGATACAGCTGCTCATATAGGTGCGATAACCGGTGAAGGAAAAACGATTGCCGTGCTTGGGAGTGGTCTTGCAAAGATATATCCACCTGAGAACACAAAGCTTTTTTATAAGATTGCCGAAGAAGGAGCTGTTATTTCTGAATTTCCGGTCATGGCGGAGCCGGAAGCTCATAATTTTCCAATACGAAACAGAATTATTAGTGGAATTTGCCTCGGCACCGTTATTGTCGAAGCAACCCGAAAGAGCGGTTCGCTCATTACTGCTCGCCTTGCTACCGATCAGGGCAGGGAGGTATTTGCCGTGCCGGGTAGTATCCATTCAATTAAAAGTACAGGAACACACGGTCTGATAAAGGAAGGGGCAAAACTGGTTGAAAATGTGCAGGATATTATAGAAGAAATCTCACATGTCATCAAAAATAATGTTCCAAATGAAAATATAAAAAAACATAACCTATTGGATAAACTGCCGCAGTTGTCAGATGAGGAATGGCAGGTCGTGAAAGCACTCGGGATATATCCGGTTCATATCGACGATATAGGACGCAATCTCGGTATTGAACCCGGTAGACTTTCAAGCATATTGCTTCGACTTGAATTAAAAAAAATTGTACAGCAATCACCGGGTAATCTGTTTAGTATCGTGGAAAGAATCTCATAATTACAATGAATAATTTTTGAATCAGTCATTTTTGAAAAGAACGATTAAAATATAGGTAAAGATGTAAATATGGTGGAAAAACCACTTGTTGTTGTCGAATCACCGACTAAGGTTAAGACGATTAAAAAATATCTGGGCAGAGATTATAATGTAGCGGCAACTGTCGGTCATATAAAAGATCTACCTACAAAAGAAATGGGTATTGATGTCGAGGGAGGTTTTAAACCTCAGTATGAAAACATCCCAGGTAAACAGAAAGTTATATCGGCTTTAAAAAAAGCTGCGGGCAATGCTCTTGAGATTTACCTTGCTCCTGACCCTGATCGCGAAGGTGAAGCAATTGCATGGCATACCGCAGAGGTTTTGAAAAAAAAAGGGAGAAGATTCCACCGAGTCCTTTTTCATGAACTCACGGAAAAAGCCATTAATGAAGCAATTATTGCCCCGTTGACTCTCGACCGGCATAAATATGAAGCTCAGCAGGCGCGTAGAATTCTGGATAGACTGGTAGGATACCAAATATCTCCTTTGCTGTGGCGCAAAGTAAAACGCGGTCTTAGCGCAGGGCGAGTACAATCTGTTGCCGTAAGGATCATCTGTGAACGAGAACGGGCCATACAGGCATTTGAGCCGGAGGAATACTGGTCCATAACCGCTTATCTGGAAAGTGATTCTCCTCCCCCATTTACAGCAAAATTGGCGAAAAAGAACGGGAAAAAGATTAAGATTCCCGATCAAAATAGCGTTGATGCTATTTTAAATGAGTTGTTGAAAAATGACTTGGTAGTTGAAAAAGTCATTAAAAAAACGATAAGAAGAAACCCTTTACCTCCTTTTACGACAAGTAAACTTCAGCAGGAGGCAATTCGGAAATTAAAATTTTCCGCTAAAAAGACAATGATTGTGGCTCAACAGCTTTATGAAGGCATTGAATTGGGACCGGGTGGACCCGTTGGCCTTATTACTTATATGCGGACGGATTCCACACGAATTGCAAATGAAGCGGCGGAAGAGGCTTATCGATTGATTCAAGAACATTTCGGGCAGAACTATGCGCTCGAAAAACCAAGATTCTTCAAAAACCGCAAAAAGGTCCAAGATGCGCATGAAGCTATTCGACCAACATCGGTGTTTAATACTCCTGAAAAGGTTGCACCTTATCTTGCCAAGGAACAGTTGAATTTATATCGTCTCATTTGGCAGCGGTTTGTTGCATCTCAGATGGCTCAAGCCTTAATTGATCAGGTTGTAGTATCAATCAAGGCAGGGGCTTATTTATTCAATGCTAGCGGATCATCTCTCAAATTTCCTGGTTTTATGAGGCTTTACCTATCTGCCGATCAAGAAATTGAAAGTGAAAATAGAAAAGACAATCTTCCTGAACTTTCGATAGGCATGCAGCTAAAACTTAATCGTTATGAACCGAAACAACATTTTACCACCCCACCCCCCAGATTTTCAGAGGCATCCTTGGTAAAAGAGCTGGAAGAAAATGGAATCGGCCGTCCTAGTACATATGCCGCCATCCTATCGAATATTAGGGGAAAAGGTTATGTGGATCTTATAAAAGGATATTTTAGACCGAGTGAGCTGGGATTTATTGTTAACGATCTGTTGGTAAAGAATTTTCCGGATATACTTGATGTTGATTTTACTTCAAAGATGGAGGATGATTTAGATCGTCTAGAGTCCGGCGATATTGATTCTTTAAATGTTATCAGCCGATTGTATAATCCTTTTAAAAAAGAATTAGACGCTGCATCAGAAGGCATGTTAAGCATAAAGGGTGTAGGCTTCCCGACAGATCTTGTATGCCCGGTATGTAATGGGCGGCTTCATATTAAAGTGGGTAAAAATGGACCCTTTCTCGCATGCAACGGCTATCCGGAATGTACCTACACACGCGATTATATCCGTGATGAAAAAGGCAATGTTCAACCGATCGAATCATCTTATGATGAAATTTCAGACCATAATTGTACAAAATGCGGTCGGCCGATGGTTATTAAGCAGGGAAGATATGGCGCCTTTCTAGCTTGTAGCGGTTATCCGGACTGCAAGAATACTCAATCACTCAATTTAAATGAAACGTCTCAGGAAACTGGTGTAGATTGCCCCGAGGAAAGTTGTGGCGGTAAATTGGTTCAAAAAAAATCCAAGCGAGGAAAAATATTTTATGGGTGTAGCCGGTTCCCGGATTGTAAATTTGCAGTTTGGGATAAGCCGGTCCCAAAAGAATGCCCCATTTGTGGGGCTAAATTCCTCGTAGAAAAAAAGACCAAAAAGGACGGCACAGTTATAACCTGCTTGACAAAAGAATGTGGATTTAGAGAAATCCCAGATTAAGATACTTAATCAATCAATCCGGATGAATTTCGTTTACGATTTTTTCAATCAATTCATAAACTTCTATTTTGATGTGGTCCACGTCCTCATCTTGAAGATTCAAAAATTCCATTGTTTTTTTGTCTATTTGATTCTGTAAGGTATCATCGATGTTTGCTCCTATACCAGTCATTATGGCGATTGAATTAGCCATGTTCAGGATATATGACAATTCATTTTCTTGTGATAAGCATGGCTCATGGTGATATTTTATAGCAATTGATAATGATTCAGGTATATTCCATTTCATGCAGAACTCGGATGCGATCTCTGCGTGATCAAACCCCAATATTTTTTTTTCAGCACTTTGCAACGTCTTTTGATGATTTTTAATCTGTTCATGAAACACTTCCTTATTTTCGAACAGATACGGGTCGAGAATGATTTTGCCTGCATCATGAAAGAGTCCAGCTGAAAAGGCGTCGTTTGCTAATTTAGGATTTCTTCTGCCGGCAATGATTTTGGAACCATAGGCCACAGCTAATGAATGACGCCAAAGATCTCCTGCTCCCATGCCGTATCCCTTCAATTTTTTGCCTAGGAAGTTTGAAGTACCAGCCAAAGTGATAATTTCTCCTAATTTTTCATGCCCAAGCACAACAGCGGCATGTTGAATGGAAGAGACCATTCCGCTCAGACCATAATATGCTGAATTCGCAAGTTTCAAAACCCTGGCGGCAATGGCCTGATCGGTTTCAAGGACGCTTCCTATCTCTTTAAAGCTTGAATGGGATCGTGCCATGACCTCCCTAGCTTTAGATAAAATTTGAGGCATAGGAGGTAAATCGGTTAAGGTTTTTAAGATTTCCTTTTTTAAACTATCTCCGTGTATTTTTTTTTCGTTGGATGGTAAAGATGGGTTGGTTTCCTCATCCTTCATTTTTTCAGAAGTATGTGAATGGGAAGAGGTATCATCCTCAGGTTCTGACTTTGATCGGAGATCAAGACAGATCCGGCCTTTGCAGGCTGGGCAAGGAAAGGAAATTTTTTTTCCTTTTGGGATTCGTTCGTCCGGTATGTTATACAATTTACTGCAATTTTGGCATTCTACGCGCATTGTGAAATTCTCTTTTTATTCATTTTTAATTGAAATTTGATTCATTAAATAGCACATCGACACGTTCGAGCGATTATGTCCAAACCGGAAAGTAAAAATGTTTTTACTTAAAAGATTTGAGAGGCTGAGTTAATCGCTAATAATTTTTTTGTAGAATTTCAAATAAACCGGCTATGTCCAGTATCAGACCGACCTTGCCATCGCCCAAGATAGCACCGCCGGCCATACCTTTTATGTTTTTAAGGGCTTCCCCTAAGCTTTTGATCACGACTTCTTCCTGTCCTAGCAATTCATCCAAAAGCAGACCTCTTTTTTCATTTTTGTTCTCTACCACGACTACAAGACCGTCCCAAGGGTTTTTAGAGTCTCCCTGCACACCAAACATGCGATCCAGACGAATCAGCGGCGTCAAATCTCCCCTGACCATCACCATTTCGCCTTTACCTTTTATGGTATAATAATCGTGCTTCCGAGGCTTAAATGATTCAAGAATTGCCATTGTCGGTAAAATATATCTTTGCGTTCCGACTCTTACGATCATCCCTTCAATAATGGCAAGGGTCAGTGGCAAACTGATGACAACCGTTGAACCCTGCCCAGGTGCTGAACGAATATCCAGGCGCCCGCGCAACTTTTCAATTCCCTTTTTGACAACATCCATTCCTACACCCCGGCCGGAGACTGCAGTAATTTTTGCCGCCGTTGAAAATCCGGGATGAAAAATCAGATCATAAATTTCGGCTTCTGATAATTTTGCATCTTTGCTAATCAAATGGATTGCAATCGCCTTCTCAAGAATTCTCTCTTTATTTAGCCCCCTGCCATCATCTTCGATTTCTATGACGATATTACCGCCTTTATGATAAGCACGCAGCCGGATAATACCTTTTGCCTCTTTTTCCGCCTTTAACCGTTCTTGGGGAAGTTCAATTCCGTGATCAACGGCATTTCGAATCATATGAACCAACGGTTCATAAAGTTCCTCGACCACATTTCTGTCGATTTCCGTATCTTCCCCAACCATTTCTAGTCCCACTTCTTTACCGGAGTTTCGGGCAAGATCCCGTACTAGCCGAACCATCTTATGAAAAGTGCTCTTGATGGGAACCATCCGCATAGACATGGCGATCTTCTGAAGCCCTGATACAATCTGAGTCAGTTGATTTAAATTCTGGTAAAGCTGTTGATCATTTAATGACTTAATCAAATTATTTTGCCTTAGCATTGCTTGAGATATGACCAGTTCACCGGTCAGGTCCACCAGGTTGTCCAGTTTGGCGGTATCCACTTTGACCTGGCGCTCCAAGAGACGCTGGTTTCCTTTTTGATCCCGCAATGCGGATATAACTTCCTTGGGCTTTGCTTTCTTTTTTTCAATCAGGATTTCACCGATTTTTTTATCGGGCATCGTTTCCTGTTTTTTTAACACTTGATTAAGCTCTTCTTCCTTGAGCGTACCTTTTCCAACCAGAATTTCACCCAACCGTTTTCCTGCTTTGTCGGCATGCCGAATCGTCGCTTCTATTTTGTTAATCAGCGGCTCAATGTCGCTGTTTTTCTCTAGTTCTTTCTCACCGGATGCCAATGCTTTCTCGACCCCGTGAATAAGCTGTTTAAGCGTATCGACCGATTCAAGAACGATATCAATGACGGCATTCGTGATTCTGCATTCGCCTTGGCGAGCACTGTCAAGTAGATTCTCAGTGCTATGAGCCAGCCGGTTGATGTGGTTCAAATTTAGGAAACCCGATACCCCTTTGATGGTATGAAAGGGACGGAAAATGGCATTAATGGTTTCTTGGTCATCAGGATCCTGTTCAAGATTGATCAGGTGAATTTCAATTTGTTCTAGATTTTCAAGTGCTTCGATGACAAAATCCTTCAGGATTTGAATGTCTTCCTGTGTCCATTCATCTTTTGCCGGCTGTTGGATAGCCCTTTCCGTTTGGTTTGGTGCGGATTTTCCTGCTTCTTCATTCTGAAAAAACCCCAGCCGTTTTAAAATGTGAGTCGTATCGAAGCTGTACGTTTCATTATTATTTATAGCACGCCAAATAGTTTGTAGTGTAGTAATGCCGTCTTCAAGCGGACCCATATCACCTGTTTCCGCTAAAATAATTTTTTCCAGATATACCTTTTGGCTGTGGGTAATATTTAAAAATGTTTGGTCTTCCAAGCGTTCGGCTTTTTCTTCAAGGGCTGAGAATGCGTTGAGCATTTCCCCCATGGCCGGAATATCTCCCGGTTCCAATGTAACCACCTGCAAGGCAAGCTTTTCCAGGTCTACTTTAATTTGTTCCATCATACCTTCCACCTTATGGTGCCACGGCTTTAATTAATGCAAAATTTTTTCTAATTTTTCAGATATTGCCTCAGCAGTGAATGGTTTTACCACGTAATTTGATACGCCTGCCTGGACAGCTTCAATTACATTCTGTTTTTGAGCCTCAGCGGTAACCATCAGAAACGGAATACTCTTTAAATCGTTGTTACTGCGAACAGCTTTAAGCAATTCAATGCCGGGCATATTGGGCATATTCCAATCCGAAATGATTAAATCGAATTTTTTCTTCTTAAGTTCACTCATCGCTGTTGTTCCGTCATCAGCCTCAATTATATTCGTAAAACCGATTTGTTTTAAGATATTCTTCATTATTCGGCGCATTGTTGCAAAATCGTCTACAACCAAGATATTAATGGACAGATCCATATGTGCCATCCTTATTTTATATAGTGATGAATTTGCAAAAATAAATTAATTTTCTAAACAAACTTCAATTGTAAAATTGCCCTCATCAATAGAAAAAGGAATTGCAATCTGAGGCCCTTTTGCAATATGAGCAATGCCATGATTTTTGCCGGTTATTACAGAGGGAATGGCTGCTTCAAATATCTTGCCGGATTCTGCCAGTTCTCTTCTGGCTTGACCAGATATCATATTGGTTAATTCACCAACGGCATCAGCCACCTCACCATTTAACTCTTTCATTTCCTCCCCAAACATATTGGAAACAATTTTTAAAATACTGTTTTCATCAAAGGTGACGGAAATAGTCCCGTTTGTTTGACCCGTAATCCCAATAACACCTGTCACATCTCCTTTTGCAATATTGTCCTTTTTTAAATAAGGCGTACCTGCTTTGGATTTTACAAAAGCCATGGTTTCGAGAACATTCACAGTTGCATTGATAAAAGGATTAATCAGCATTGCATCCATTGATGTATTCCTCCTTTGGCGATAAGCAATATCTGCGTATCGATCGGCTTTTTTTGCCAATTGTGTTTAATTGATGTTTTACTTAAAATACTCAAATAATCCATGAAAAGTTTTATTGGCTTACATTAATAGATAATATCGGCCATAGGAAGTCGATTCCTAAGATTATAGTTGTAGAAAATTTGTCTTTATGCAGCTTCTTCGACAATTGCGATTTCTTGAGTGTTTAACACCCGATCGATATCAAGTAGGATTTTAATACCTTCTTCCGTCTTGCCGATGCCTAATATATATTCGGTATTTAATTGGATTCCAAATGTGGGGGTCTCCTCGATATCTTCAGCCTTGATGTTTAAGACTTCTGAAACCGAATCGACCACCAGCCCCATCATGATGGTACCTTCTTGACCGGCCACTTCAACCACAATGACACAGTTACGCTCTGTATAATCAGTGGTTGCCATTTCAAATTTCAATCTAAGATCAATAACCGGTATGACTTTTCCGCGAAGGTTAATTACGCCTTTTACAAATTCGGGTACCTGCGGGACAGGCGTAATCGGCATCATACCAATAATTTCTTTTACTCTGAGGATGGCAATCCCATATTCCTCAGCTGCCAATGAAAAAGTAAGATATTTACCAGCCTTGTTTTTCACATTTTTTTCTAATTCAACCACAGCATTTTTCTCCTTTGGATTTCATTATCCCAAAACGACACAAGCAATATTTCATGTACTTATTTCGAACCCTCACGTAAAACCGTACCCGCAATAGCTTCAAGCGGTAGAATCCGTTTAACCGCTTCTCGTTTAATTGCCTCATGAGGCATTCCAAATACGACACAAGATGCTTCATCTTGAGCAATGGTAAAAGCACCGGCTTCCTTCATTTCAAGTAAGCCACGGGCACCATCATCTCCCATGCCAGTCAGGATGACTCCCACTGCATTGGAACCTGCATAGCGGGCAGCCGACCGAAAAAGGACATCAACCGAGGGTCGATGCCTGCAAACCAAAGGGCCTTCTTTGATTTCGACATAATATCTTGCTCCGGATCGTTTCAAAAGTATATGCCGATTTCCCGGCCCGATAAGTGCTTGACCGCGCAGAACCCTATCCTCATTCGCTGCTTCTTTGACCTCAATCTGACATAGATCGTTAATTCGTTTTGCAAAGGCCTTTGTAAAATTTTCCGGCATATGCTGAACAATTACAATGCCCGGACTGTCATGGGGAAGAGCTTCCAAAAGCAGACGTAACGCTTCCGTTCCACCTGTAGATGCGCCGACAACGACAATTCGATCCGTTGTACGTGCCATCGCTTTTCCAGTAGGCGGGGCTATAACTGCATCAGCCGTTAGTTTTTTAGTTATTTTGTTCCGTTTGTAAGAAATCGGTTTAACACGCGCCTTTGCCGCGGCTTTAACAGCATCACAGATACGTATCTGTGATTCTTGAAAGAAATTTTTAACATCGACTCGGGGTTTTTGAATGATATCGACCGCACCATACTCCAGAGCTTTGAGGGTGGTTTCACATCCCTTTTCGGTAAGGCTTGAACACATCACCACGGGTATCGGATGTTGAGACATGATTCGTTTCAGAAAAGTAATGCCGTCCATACGTGGCATTTCTACATCAAGAGTGATAACATCAGGTATCTCATTTTTAATTTTATGGGCTGCGATAAACGGATCTGTTGCTGTCGCCATTACTTCGACTTCGGGATCTGATGATAGAATTTGTTCTAGAGTCTGACGAACAACCGCTGAATCATCTACGATCAAGACTTTGATTTTTCTCTTCATTTTATAATTCATTTATATGGGTTTTCGGTATACGGAAATTGCTACGGTTACAAACTGATCATTAATTCCATTTAGTGTTTCTGAATGGCCGATGAATAAATATCCCCCTGGAATTAATTGATTATAAAATTTTTTAAACAATTTAATTTGTGTCTGTCGGTCAAAATAAATTATGACGTTTCGACAAAAAATAATATCCATTATCGTTTTTATTCCGAAAACGTTGCCTTCAATAAGGTTAAGGCGTTCAAATCTCACACGATTTCGTAGTTCCGGAACTATACGAAAGAGCCCCTTTTGAGAATTTTTGCCTCGCATCAGAAATTTGTGTTTAAAATTCGGGGGGATCGGCAGGACAATTTTTTCTGGATAAATCCCACGTTCGGCGGTTTCTAATACGCGCGTGGAGATATCCGTCGCCAATATAGAAAAGTCTCCAATCCGTTGCTTTGAAAAAAACTCTTTTAAGACCATGGCAATTGTGTAAGGTTCTTCTCCACTGGAGCAACCTGCGCTCCAAACATTTAGCCGTTTAAGAAGATTCATTGGTTTGGATTGGAAAAGGTCGGGCAAGCAATTTTTTAATAGAAAATCTAAATGCTTTGGTTCACGAAAAAAATCTGTTTTATTTGTTGTGACCACATTGATCATGTGAACGAGTTCTTTGGATCGGCCTTGCCGACTGGTGACGTAATCGTAATATTCACTAAATGAAGTTATATCCTGAAGGCGTAACCGTTTCGTCAACCGAGAAGTCAACATCGTTTTTTTTGTCGATGAGATTTTGACACCGCATTCTTCATAAATCAAATTGCTAAAACGCCGGAAATCATGTTCCGACATACTTGGATTTTTTTGTTTTGATAAGTTGTAACTACTATTTTGCATATAAATTTATTCATGTTTGAATTGAATTGGAACACGGATGATTTTGCGTAAAGAGTTTTCTCGCAGCCTCATCCGTGTTCTATGTTTTTTAAATCAAAACTTAGGCTTTTCTACAGTGCTAAACGATAAGCTCGGCAAATCTACTATGCCGCATTTTCAGAAAGCATTATTTCTGAGTCGGTTTCCGAATTATTTTCGATTATCTGCGCGGCGGTGTATTCATTCGCCGTAAGGATACGATCGATATCGAGAATAATTAGAAATTTTTCATCTTGTTTGCCCATACCCTTAATAAATTCATTTTTGAGTTTGGTTCCTATCCGCGGTGCTGGTGCGATTTGAGCCGGGTCAAGATCGATGACTTCTTTCACCGAATCGGCCAGAGCCCCCATCTGCATGATTTCGCCATCCATTTCGATTTCAACGATTACAATACAGGTATCAACTGTTTTCTGAATAGCACTCATGCCGAGTTTAAGCCGTAAGTCAATTACCGGTACGACATTGCCGCGCAGGTTGATAACGCCCCTGAGATACTCCGGCATGCGGGGTACTTTCGTGATGGTGGTATAGTCGAGTACCTCTCGCACCTTTGCAATTTCAAGTGCAAAATCCTCTTGACCCAGAGTAAATGTAAAATATTGAGTTGCTTTGGTTATTTCGCCTGAACTCATTTGATATCCTCCTGATGTTTTCAGTTTGCTTCAGATTGCATTTGCATCGGATCATATTGACAAAAAGCCGAAGGCTATTATGATGTTAGACAAAAAATTTTTTTTATTATCTAGAAGCGTTCAAATTCATTATCATCATGGTCACTTAAATCCAAAGCAACTCCTTGTTCCGATGCTGCTGCTGCTGATGTGTAGGTTTTCTTGAACGTGTGTTTCGGCGCTGGTTTATTAGGTGCTGCGCCCGAATGCCTGACTTTTTTCAAACCACCGTTAATCGCTTGAAAGGCTCGTTTTGACTGACGATGAATTGATTTTTGGTGTGATTGGTTATCAACTTTGAAAAATTCGGCTGTATTTTTAAGTTGCTCGGCTTGGCCGGAGAGTTCTTCGCTGGTGGAAGCCATTTCTTCGGTCGCGCTGGCATTTTGCTGAATTACCTGATCTAATTGTTCGATGGCCTTTGTAATCTGCTGAATTCCATCGGCTTGTTCGGCGCTGGATGCATTGATTTCCATTACCAGTTCAGCGTTTTTCTGGATAGCCGGTACCATATCTGATATCAGCATGCCCGCTTTTTCGGCAATTTCAACACTAGTGCTGGACAAATTACCAATCTCCTGTGCAGCAGTTTGGCTGCGTTCAGCCAATTTGCGAACCTCAGATGCAACGACCGCAAAACCTTTGCCGTGTTCGCCGGCACGAGCCGCTTCAATGGCTGCGTTAAGTGCCAGCATGTTTGTCTGGCGAGCAATTTCTTCGATGATGCCGATCTTAGCGGCAATACTCTTCATGGCCTGAACGGTTTCGGTTACGGATGCCCCGCCTTTTTTTGCATCTTCAGCTGCTTTTTCAGCAATTGATGCGGTTTCTTTCGCATTATCGGCGTTTTGGGTAACGGTGCTGTTCATTTCCTCCATCGAACTGGAGACCTCTTCGACACTTGCAGATTGTTCGGTGGCTCCTTGTGACATTTGCTGGGCGGCGGAGCTGATTTGCTGGCTGCCGGAGGCAACCTGCTCGGCTGCGGTTTGTACGTTTACTGCAATTGAGGTAAGTTCTTTAACCATCTTCTGTAATGCTTCCATGAGCATATCTTGCTCGGACCTCTTTTCGACTTTGACCATGAGGTTTCCATCGGCAATTTCCTGGGAAAGTGCGACTACGTCGTTTGTGTTTTCCATCATCTGGATCAATGACGGCATAATTTTATCGTTTTCCGAGCGTCGACCGATTTTTTTATATTCCGCTAAATCCTTCAGGTCACCTACTGCGATGTTGTTCACCGTATCGGTTATATGCAGAAGAACATCTCTGACATGATTGACAGCCTCTCCCACTTCGGCAAAGAGTCCTTCGTATTGGCCCTTTATGCTTTTTGTATGGTCGTTTACCGCCATTCGTTGAAGAACGGCATTGGCTTCGACCAGGCCTCCAAGTCCGTCAATACATTGATTGATATTGTTTTTGATTTCGTTAAAGTCACCTTTGTACTCATCTGTAATTTTATCAGGAATATCGCCTTTACTGATGCGGTCTACGTACTCCGCTGCTACATTAAGCGGTCCGATCACCGCATCCAGTGTGTCGTTGACGCCTTTGACGATTTTGGCATAGTCACCAGCGAAACTGGTCGCATCGCCGCGGATATCGAGTTTGCCTTCAACGGCAGCCTGAGTTAAAGTATTGATCTCATCTCCCAAGCCCTTAATATTTTCCATCATTTCGATGATAGCCGGAATAATTTTATCGTTTTCGGAACGTCTGCCGATTTCTTTATAATTTGCTAAATCACTTAAGTCACCGACGGCAATATCATTTACTGTATCCGTGATGTGCAGCAGTCTCTGCCTGACATCGTTTGTCGCTTTTCCAACTTCGGCAAAGATCCCTTCATATTGTCCTTCGACCTTCATTGTATGGTCATTAACGGCCATTCGCTGGAGAACGGCATTAGCTTCGACCAAACCTCCAAGCCCGTCAATACACTGATTGATATTATTTTTGATTTCGTTAAAGTCACCTTTGTACTCATCTATTATTTTTTCGGGAATATCCCCCTTGCTGATCCGATCCACATATTCGGCCGCTACATTCAGGGGGCCGATTACCGCATCCAGTGTTTCATTAACACCTTGTACAACTTTACCGAAATCACCACTAAACTTGGAAGCATCTGCTCTTATATCCAACTTGCCTTCAAGCGCTTCCTGGGTTAACCCGTTGATTTCATCCCCCAATCCCTTGATTGTTTCCATCATTTCAATATAAGCGGATACGATTTTATCGTTATCGGACAATCGGGCCTTGCCACCGCCGATTTGCCTGTAAGCTTCTAAATCACTGAGATCCCCTTGCGCAATTTTGTTAGCCGTAATTGTCACTTGCAGCAGCACACGCCGGACAAGGTTTATGGCCTTTCCAATTTCACCATAGATCCCCGTATATTTGCCTTGCATTTTCATTGTGTGATCGTTAAAGGCCATGCGTTGCAAAACGGAATTGGCTTCCACAAGTCCTTGGAGGGAGTCAATACAGTCATTAATACTGTTTTCAGTATCATTCAGAGCGCCTTTATATTCAGCTGTAATTTTTTTTGGGATATCGCCTTGGGTAATACACTCAATAAATTCTTTAGCAGTTTCCAAAGGGTTGGTTACGGTATCAATTATTTGATTGATACCTTCAAGTATTTCTCTTTCCGTACCACTTGTGTCGCGGCAATCTGCACGGGCATCCAACTGCCCGGCCATAATGGCTTCAAGCAATCTATTAAATTCTTTGAGCATACTTTTACTCCTCATTTTTCCATTAGAATTATTTAATTTTTTTTCATTCGCTATGGTTTGAATTTCTTCTTCTACAGGCGGCCCTTTTGCAGATGAAGGAAAAGTTTCTTCTTTAATGTTTTTAGCTTTTTTGCCTGCCATTACTTACCCTCCATTTTTCAATTTGTTGGAATAAATATGATTTCCGTTATAAATTCATTTGCTTATCGTTTCTGACGATAATTGATAAGAGTTTTAAATGATTCAAGATAGATATTTATTTTTTTAGTCCCTTTCTTGCATTGTTTAATGATGTGTAGAGTGTTTTTTTTAAATTGCCTTGTAAGGGCTTTCCATGCCCGCAATAGATTGATTGAATATTTTTGCAGCAAAGCTTTTCCATCGCACGAACAAAACCGGTTTCATAAGTGCCGCCGGGCGTCTTGATAAAAATAGGGGTGTCACCTGAGAACAGGACACCTTCTTTATCACAGTAAAGACATATAGAATCGATGCTGTGACCTGGTGTATGGTGGACTTCAAATATTCTGTCGCCGATTTTTAAAGTTTCTTTATCTTTCAATCGGCAGTCAACCCCCTCTAGTGAAGCAGAAAAAGCATAAATGACAGGATTAAAAGCTTTTTTGATTTGAGGTAAAAGACCGGTGTGGTCATAATGACTATGAGTTAGAATAACCTGATCTATTTTATGTTTGCCGACACCTGTTGGAATATTATTAATTTTTTCAATCACCGATGGATCCCGGCCGACGTCTATTAGGGTGTTCACATCTCCAAAGGCATTCCATGTGCCGGTAATCAGATAAACATTGGAAGTATAGATCTTACTGTCTGTGGTAAGATTTAATATTTTCAAACAACGATTCCTTTATTCAAGTTTTTGGAAAACCTGTGCATTCGAAACGATGGGGTCGAACATTGTCTGAACCTGGCCCGGCAATTTTTGAGTCTGTTCCATTACAAAAAAACCACCGTCTACAAGTGAATCATGGAACATTTTTATAACCTTGATCCGTTGTTCCAGTTGAAAGTGTAGAAGTACGTTTTTACAAATAATCAGGTCAAAATTTTTTCTCACAGGTCTGAGCGTCAATAGATCGTGTTTCTGAAATGTGATACACTTGCGGATTTCTGTAACCACTCTAAAATGATCGGGTTTGTCGGTGGGCTCAAAGTATTTGGTGAAAATATCTTTTGGAATCCTTGCAACTTGATTTTTGGGATATAAACCGTTTTTTATAATTTCTCCGAATAGGTTGCTACCGTCAATATCCGTGCTATAAATTTTAACGTTTCTAAAAATCATTTTGCCCATATTTTCCCGTAAAATCATAGCAATCGAATAAGGTTCCGGTCCCATGGCACATCCCGCATCCCAAATGTTGATGTACCGACGAGCTCTCAAAGATGGAATAATATGGTCACGAATCATATCCAAGGTTTGCATGTCTCTGAAAAAATAGGTAAAAGCCATCTATATGTTTCTATTTTCCACTTAATTTATTTTAGAAGTAAGTGCTCTTGCTTCTTCCTGTTCAGCACATCGGATAACTTTAATTGCATCAAGAATAAGCGCTATACCGCCATCGCCAAGAATGGTCGCACCGGAGATCCCTTCGGCGTCAGCGTATATTCTTCCAAGGGACTTGATAACGGTTTGGTGATCACCCATTATTTCATCAACAACAATGCCGAATCGCTGATTTTCAAGTCTAACAATGGCAATATGTTCTCGACCCGGTCTATCGCCGAGTATATTAAATATCTCTCGTAAGCGAACATATGGAATCCATTCACCCCTTACATCTATCATATATCGGTTGTGAGCCTTAGTAAGATCGTTTTGTGAAAGTTCGACACATTCTTCCACCATGGAAAGAGGCAAAACGAATCGGTTTGTATTTACTTTCACTAGAAGGCCGTCGATTATGGCAAGTGTCAGCGGCAAGTTGATGGTAATGGTCGTGCCGCAGCCTTGTTTACTAGAAATTTCAATCGTTCCACGCATTGCATCAATTTCACGTTTTACTACATCCATTCCAACTCCCCGGCCTGAAATACTAGTAACATTTTGGGCGGTTGAAAAACCGGGTTCAAAGATCAGGTTAAGAATTTCGTTTTCATCTAAATCCGAATCGGATTGAATCAATCCTTTTTCAATTGCTTTGGCTTTGATGGTTTCAAGTTTGATGCCGGCACCATCATCAGAAACGGTAATAACGACGCTGGCCCCAACATGTGCAGCGCTTAAGCAAATCTTTCCTCGGCGTGATTTACCGATGGCCTTACGGTTTTCCGGCGCTTCTATTCCATGATCAATACTGTTGCGTATTAAGTGAACCAGTGGATCATTGAGGCTTTCTATGATAGTTTTATCCAGCTCGGTATCTCCGCCCTCCGTCACCAAATCAATCTCTTTTTGCAGCTCAATAGACAGGTCACGTACAAGTCGCTTAAATGTGCTGAAAGTCGTTCCAATGGGCAGCATCCGAATATTGAGAACACAATCTCGCAGTTCACTTGTTAGACGCTCAATTTCTTCAGCCGTGTTATTTAATTCGGCAGCATTTACTTCTGAAGTAATCTGAGTAAGCCTTGCCTGAGTAATGACTAATTCTCCAACAAGATTGATAAGTCGATCAAGTCGTTCAGCAGGTACCCGTACACCGGCGACTTTGGGAGTCTTTTTTTGTCTCTTGAGGAATTGTTGCTCGGTTAGTGCGGATTTTATTTTTTCTTTCGATACGCTTCCGGACTCGATCAATAAATTACCGATTGGTTTTTGGCCGGCAAGCACCTCGTTTAACTCAAGCAGAGTGACGTCTCCCCGATCAACCAGTATTTCACCTATCCGTTTGTGTGCTACATTCAAATTGGTTTTAAAATCCGCAATTTCTTGTATTGAAATGTCACTATCCTCTTGAATAAAAATAAAAACGTCTTTAATCGCATTAATATCTTTTTCTGTTGTGAGTATGATATCCCAGAAAAGGTAGCAATTTTCAGGAATTAAGTTTAAAAGTACCGGAATTTCTTCCGTTTGGGATATTATTGCACATTCGCCAAGACTGCGCAGTTCATCTAAAATTAAGATAGGATCCATTCCGGATGCAAAAATACCGGCTTCAGGATTAAATCTGATTCGATAGGTATGATCACTTTTTTCTTTATGATCCAACTGGATATATTTGTTCTCTTCTATTGAAGGAATCGAAACCGGATTAGCCTGAGTGGGTAAAAGAGCTTTCAAATCAGAGATGATTTTTTGAGAATTCAAATTATTTTCCGAACTTTTTAAGGTTATTTTTTTCCCTTCTACGGATTGAAGCATGGTGCTGATCTCATCCCGTGCTCTGAGAATTAAATCAATGAGTTCTTGACTAATGGGTATGGTTCCGTCTCTGACTTTATCCAGCACAGTTTCGACGTGATGGGTAAAAGCGGCGATCTCATCAAATCCAAACATAGCACCTGAACCTTTGATGGTATGTATAGCACGAAATAGACGGTTAATCGTTTCAGCATCATCAGGATTCTTCTCAAGATCCAATACGGTTTCTTCAATATCTTGGAGAAGCTCTTCTGCCTCCTGGCGGTAAGCATTACTATGATCATTTGATTCGTTCATCATTGCATATTCCTTCAATTCGCCCGGTTCAACGAAGCACTTTTTTAATTACTGCCAACAGTTGTTCAGGATTAAAAGGTTTGACGATCCATCCTGTGGCACCGGCAGCCTTACCTTCCGCCTTTTTTTCTTCTTGGGATTCGGTTGTCAGCATGATAATGGGCATGAATTTATATCGGGATTCAGCGCGAACCTTCTTAATTAATCCAATTCCATCTAAATTCGGCATATTAAGATCGGTTATCAACATATTTACCTGATTAGCAGTGAGCTTATTTAAAGCATCTTGCCCATCCACCGATTCTAAAACATCGTAACCCGCCTGCTTCAGGGTGAAGCTGACCATTTGCCTGACACTGGCCGAGTCATCGACTGTCAAGATTACTTTTGACATTTGGCGCCTCTTTAAACAAAGTTTAATGTATTTTCAGTATCTAGACCAATAAGGGATGCAGCCTCATAAAAGCATTTGGAAACATTGGTGATTTTTAAAGTTTTACCTGTTTGCTTTGCTGTTTTTTGAGCTGAACAAATAAGCTGAATTCCGGCCGTATCCAAATCGTTTGTGTTGCTGAGATCAAGGACCAAATCATTATAATTTTCAAAACACATCAGCAACTCATGTCGAAGGGAGGCAACCTCATATATGGTTAAAGCACCTTCGATTTTTAGGAGTGCTTGTTCGTTTTTTTCCTCTAATGTGAAACCCATCAGTTCCCTCTTTTCCTATCTTTAAAATGTTGATGACAAACTTCTGAAAAATTTTCATCGGTCATGATTATAATTTGGGTTATAAATGTGTGAACACAAGGTTCGTCCCTATTGGAAATCGGAGAGCCTTCATTCTACAATTCATAATGGATAGGGCGCTGTTCAGAAGAGTTCAACGTTGTCTCCTAGGTCATCATCTTCTTGAGCATTTTCAAAAAGGGTCTTTGATTGCACGCCCGAATTTCTATCTAAAGTATTTTTTGCTTTGGAGGATGTATGGCAGCAGTTTGTCTCATCCGACACCATTGATTCGTTTGTTTCTTTAAGTATTCGATTGTGGATGCTGCGCTCACTTTGCATCGTGTATCTATGCGATGCGAGATCGATTTCATTTTGAATTTTCAAATCTTTTTGGGCCGACCATGTCTCTAACAACTTTGCCATCCCGTTGATCTGATTAAGGCATTTTTTCAGCCGGTCATTTAACTCAGTAAAAAAACAAAGATCCGATCTGATATGTTCTATTGTTTTCTTCACGGTATATGACTGTTGCAGGGTTGTTGTAGAATTCATTCGTAACTTTTTGTAAGCTGTGGAAATTTGATCAATCCCAATCTGAAGGGGCGTTTTGGATTTTTTATCTTTCGACATCTGTGTTCTTTTTTCCCAAGACTGATTTTTTAAATTCCGGGCCAAAGCATTGATCGATTGGAGAATTTCCACTACTTGATTTACGAATATCTCTGATTCATTTGAAATTTTTGTTACCTCTTGCGCAAGAACATCAAGTGTTTTGCCTTTATCATTTAAGTGTGCCGTCTTAACAATGGCATTTAGGGCTTTAAGGTGAAGATCTATACTGATTCCGCGAACTTGATTGACATATTGCGAAAGATGGGATGCGGTTTTGGATGTTTGTATCGCGGTTTGAATCATTTGACAGCCAAGCTCGTTTCCTTGAATACTTAGTTGATCGAGATGTTCAAGGTTGGCTTTTAGCGTTTTAAGCGGTATTTCGATTTGACTTTTTGTGGTTCCCTGAAGGGTTTGTGCCGACATGTTGTTTGCCAGTAAGTCGGCTTCACTCTCAATATCTTCAAATGCGGAATTTATTTTTTGATGTGCCCCATTGATTTCAGCGATAACATGTTCTAATTGAGCTGCTTGGAGACTTAAAATTGAATATGCTCGACCTAAAACAGCATCCGGATCGAGGTTAGGGATTTTTTCATTACAAATACTTTCCAAATCCCGGAGAGATGACACAATATGCTCGATCTTTTGTTTAGCGATGTCTTGGAATTGGATTGCCATCACGATTTCGCTGATCTGATTCGAAATGTTTTGTGAATGGAAACCGGCCTTTTTGAATACTTCCACCAAGAGCTCCATAAGATGGGATATTTCACGGATTGAATTTTTTACAGTCTTATCGGCATCATCCTTGAGTTTGCATAAATGGGCGATGCCTTCGGATACCTGATTGTGGGCCAGCATCTGATGAGATCGTTCCGAATAGGCGTGATCACGGATGTTTTGCGAAATTTCAAGAATATTTATGGTAATCTCTCTGATTTCTTGAATAAAAACTGTGAACATTTTTAAAGATTGCCTTGAGCGTGAGCTTTCAACCGCAATATTAAAGCCGATGACATTAAGTGACATGGCTGTTTTTTCAATTATTTTGCATAGGTTATATAAATTTTTTAGATGTTCCGAACCATCCTTTATGCTTTGCATGCAATTTGATAATCGGGATTCACAGCTCTGAAGTTCGGATAGAGCCTCTCCGACAATTCCTGAGATATTGTTCAAAATATTATCTTCAGATTTCCCACCCAGCATTTGTGCGGTTTCAACTGTTTGTCGGGCCAATTCATGACTATCGGAATAAACGGATTGGAGATCTTGACCGAGCTGCAAAAATTTTGGTTCGGCATGTTTAATGCTTGCTTGAAGAAAGTCAATAAGCTCCGGCAGCTTAGATGATGTTTCATCAATTAAGGGGAATGCTTTATTGAAAGCAAAAAAAAATTTATTTTTTCTACGATTCCGGGGAAAAATATGGAATTTTTTTCTTATCTTTAACTTAGTATAATTTGTAAGCCAATTCACCATAATCTCCATCAAACGATTTGTATTTTTCAAGACCGCTTTAACCCCATTTTAAACAGCTGATTCATAATTATATTTTATACTGAATTCATAATTACTTTTATCGGCCTGATGTTTTTTTTCTTTAATGATATAAGTAAAATACATTGTGACCGTAAAATTTTAACAATAAAAAAGCCAAAACCTTTTGCAATCTGGCTGAATCGAATTATATTTTATGCAGTTTTCAATTATTGCAATTTTGTATATTGTTTTTACAAAGTTTTGGTCATATCAGGATGGCGATATAAAATGGGGGACTTTTGAGATAAACTGATATATGTGTCAAGCTTTAGACTGCTGACATATAGTAGTGGGATTAAAGGAATTATATTTATGATATTTGGTAAATACGAATGCTTTTCATTAGAGGTCGGCAGTTTTGCTTTAGATGGGGGAGCAATGTTCGGTATTGTGCCGAAAGTATTGTGGGAAAAGAAAATAAGCGCAGATGATCAAAATCGTATTCGATTGAAGTCTAGATCCCTTTTAATTAAAGGGAAAACAAGAAATATACTTATTGATACCGGTTTGGGGAGTAAATTGCCTTCGAAAATTAAAAAATTATATTCCGTCGATGATAACTCCGTTAAGATCGAACGATCATTATCAAAACATGGATTAAGCCTTAGTGATATTACCGATGTTGTTTTGACCCATCTTCATTTTGATCATGCAGGCGGATCTACACTTATCAAAAACGGTAAAGTTGTTCCGACGTTTCCGACTGCTAGACATTATGTGCAAAAAGACCAGTGGGCGGCGGCGATTAACCCTTCTTTAAGAGATAAAGCAAGTTATCGTAGAGAGGATTTTATTCCTCTCATGGAATCAAATCTTTTGGAGCTTGTTGATGGACCGACTGAACTGTTTCAAGGTATAGAACTTATGGTAACAAATGGGCATACGCCTGGACAGCAGCATCCACTTATCAAAGGTAAAGATAGTTCACTTTTTTACTGTGCCGATCTTATCCCAACTTCCGCTCATCTTCCCATACTTTGGCATATGGCTTTTGATCATCTTTCCTCAACGATCATAAAAGAAAAAGAAAAAATTTTTATCAGAGCTTTGAAAGAAAATTGGGTTCTATTTTTTGAACATGATCCCAATTTTCCCGCCGCCCGAATTAAAACCGATAATAACAAGCTAAAGATTGATGAAGTGGTTTGGATTTGAGGCGTATAACGGTTTATCAAAAAAATAAAAAAGTTGACAATATTTTTGTAAGCTGCTAAAAGTAATCAAAATTTAATTTGGGTCATATAAATGAAAAAATTTGCCGCCATTAACATCCTTGTTAGCCTTATTCTTGTCCTCGTAGCAAAAATACTTATCTGCTGCGAGGAAGAGGGTTGATAATGGCTTAATTTTAATATCTTAGAAGAAAAAAAATCCGTTATCAGCCCTAAAAAGTTGATAACGGATTTTTTTATTTATGGAGATTATGCGAATGAAAAGCGATATTGCCAAAAAAGGTATTGAAAGGGCTCCGCACCGCTCACTTTTTAAAGCAATGGGATATACGGATGAAGAGATCCGGAAACCTTTGATTGGGATTGCCAATTCGGTTAACAGCATTGTTCCCGGCCATATTCATCTGGATAAAATAACGGAAGCGGTCAAAGCCGGTGTTTATATGGCCGGTGGTACTCCCATTGAATTTGGAACCATCGGTATCTGCGATGGAATTGCAATGAACCATGTGGGCATGAAATATTCGCTTGCAAGTCGGGAGCTAATCGCCGACTCAATTGAAGTGATGGCCGTTGCGCATGCCTTCGATGCCCTAGTGATGGTACCGAATTGCGATAAAATTATTCCCGGTATGTTGATGGCTGCTGCACGCTTGGACTTACCAACGATTCTTATTAGCGGAGGCCCAATGTTAGCTGGAAATTACCCTGGAAAAGCAGGTGAAGAGAAAATCGACCTGATTACAGTCTTTGAATCCGTCGGCGCCGTGATTTCCGGTAAGATGACGGAAGAAGAGCTTAATTTAATCGAAGATGCTGCTTGCCCAACCTGTGGATCCTGTGCCGGGATGTTTACGGCCAACTCTATGAATTGTTTAACCGAAGCGATCGGCATGGGACTGCCCGGAAACGGAACAATTCCGGCGGTGATGTCGGCTCGTATCCGTTTGGCCAAGAAAGCAGGGATGCAAGTTATGGATCTTCTCAATAAAAATATAACTCCCAGAAAAATTATGACCGACCAGGCTTTTAAAAATGCACTGACGGTTGATATGGCACTCGGCTGTTCAACAAATACAGTTCTGCATTTAACCGCTATCGCAAAAGAAGCTCAGGTTCCGATAGATCTTAGACAGATCAATGCGATCAGCCGGAAGACGCCACATCTGTGTTCACTTAGCCCCGGCGGCAAACACCATCTGGAAGATTTAAATCGTGCAGGGGGTATTTCCGCAGTTATTAAAGAGCTGGCCCGATTAGGGCTTATTCATGAGTCGTGCCTGACGGTAACCGGTAAAACCGTCCGGGAAAACATATCAGAAGCATGGATTTTGGATGCCGATGTTATTCGATCTTTAGATCATCCCTATCATCAAGAGGGCGGTTTGGCGATTCTTTTCGGAAATCTTGCTCCTCAAGGATGTGTGGTCAAACAATCTGCTGTTTTGGATGAAATGTTGTGTCATGAGGGACCTGCCAGGATATTTGATTCGGAAGAAGATGCAAGCCGGGCGATTATGGATGGTAAAATTAATAAGGGTGATGTCGTCGTTATTCGTTATGAGGGGCCGATGGGTGGACCCGGAATGCGGGAGATGTTGACCCCGACTTCAGCTATTGCCGGCATGCAACTGGATGCTCATGTCGCCTTGCTTACAGACGGTCGTTTTTCAGGGGGAACCCGGGGGGCATCCATTGGACATATTTCGCCCGAAGCGATGCAAGGGGGACCGATTGCAATTGTAGCCGAGGGAGATTTGATATCCATCGATATCCCTGCAAAAAAAATTACACTCAAGCTTTCTGATGAGGAAATCAAAAAAAGGTTATCAAAGTGGTCTCCACCGGTACCGAAGATAACGCATGGCTATATGGCCAGATATTCTCGTATGGTTTCTTCCGCCAGTGACGGCGCGGTAGTAAAATAGGTGAATCTGTTTTCCGAAATTTTTAAAATATTATCAAGCTATTATATAACCTAAAGAAATAACGAAGGATTTTTCATGAAGCTCACAGGCGCACAAATCCTGATGGAGGTTCTTAAAGATGAAGGCGTTGAACTAATCTTTGGATATCCGGGGGCAGCGGCGATTGATATTTATGATGAACTTGCAAAAACCGATATCCGCCATATATTGGTCCGCCATGAACAGGGGGCGGTTCATGCGGCTGATGGTTATGCCAGAGCCAGTGGCCAAGTAGGCGTCTGCCTGGTAACTTCCGGACCGGGGGCAACCAATACGGTTACTGGAATTGCATCGGCATATATGGATTCCATTCCTATTGTCGTTATCAGCGGCCAAGTTCCGACGCATCTTATTGGTAACGATGCTTTTCAGGAAGTAGATATTGTCGGCATTACAAGGCCATGTACCAAACACAACTATTTGGTCAAACATGCCGAGGATCTTGCAAGAATTATTAAAGAAGCTTTTTATATCGCTCGTTCCGGCCGTCCGGGTCCGGTTTTGGTTGATATACCCAAGGATGTTGCCAGAAAAAGAGTCAATTACAAAAATCAGATTGATGTGAAGATTAGGTCCTATAGTCCGACCTATAATCCGAATTTAAAGCAACTAAAAAAAATTATAAATTTAATCAAAAGTTCTGAGAGACCCGTTATTTTTGCGGGTGGAGGTGTTATTTTATCAAAGTCTTCGAAAGATCTTACGGAATTTGCCCGTAAAACCTGTATTCCAGTGACAACTTCTCTGATGGGATTAGGGGCCTTTCCGGGAACGGATCCATTATCACTTGGAATGATCGGTATGCATGGTACCTATCGGGCGAATAAATCCACCGGTGCTTGCGATCTGTTGATTGCCGTAGGCACTCGTTTTGATGACCGTGTCACCGGCAAGACTGCGGCTTTTGCTTCTCAGGCAAAAATTGTTCATATTGATATTGATCCAACTTCAATCCGTAAAAATGTGCCGGTGACAATACCGGTTGTCGGCGATTGTAAAATTACCTTAGAGCATCTCAATCGCCTTATTGATGAAGTTGATTTTGGGGATATCAAACAAAAACAGAAAAAATGGCTGGATGAGATTGAACATTGGAAGAGCACAAAACCACTGGCCTATGTCCAAAGAGAATTGATTAAACCGCAATTTGTCGTTGAGAAACTTTACGAACTGACAAGGGGCGAAGCCATTATTACAACCGAGGTGGGCCAAAACCAAATGTGGACGGCTCAGTATTATCATTTTGATAAACCCGATCATTTCATTACATCAGGTGGCTTAGGCTGTATGGGATTCGGCCTGCCGGCTGCAATTGGTGCGCAATTGGCCAAACCTGATAAAGTCGTCGTCGATGTTGCCGGTGACGGCAGCATTCAGATGAACATTCAGGAAATGGCGACTGCGGTCCAATACTGTCTTCCGATCAAAGTCGTCATTTTGAATAATGGTTATCTGGGTATGGTCAGACAATGGCAGGAACTGTTTTATGAAAAACGCTATGCCTGCACAAGTATGGATCATACACCTGATTTTGTAAAACTGGCTGAGGCCTATGGGGCAGTCGGATTAAGAGCTACTAAACCGCAGGATGTTGAATCCGTTCTATCGGAAGGACTGTTAACCCCTAAGACCGTCATTATGGATTTTGTGGTTGATCCGGAAGAATGTGTTTATCCCATGGTTCCTGCAGGAGCTCCCATTACGGAAATGCTTCTGGTTTAAATAAAGGATTTTGAACATGTCGGAAGAAAAGAATATTCTTTCAATTCTGGTTGATAACGAGCCCGGCGTGCTGAGCCGGATCGTGGGGTTATTCAGCGGCAGAGGATATAACATTGAAAGTCTATGCGTCGCTGAAACCATGGATCCTCTCGTGTCCCGGATTACGATTACGACCATGGCCAATTTGCCTCTTGTCGAGCAAATAAAAAAGCAGCTCAATAAGCTTGTCAATGTGATCAAGGTACATGAACTCACCGGTACAAAGTTTGTTCAGAGGGAGCTGGTACTGATCAAGGTAAAAGCCAGACCTGAGCACCGCGCTGAAATTTTAAGAATTGTGGATATATTTAGGTGCAAAGTCATTGATGTCGGGTTGGAGCATTATACACTTGAAATAACCGGCGACGAAGACAAGCTGTCTGCGATATTAAGTCTTCTGAAACCGATAGGTATCAAAGAAATTGCCAGGACCGGCATTATTGCTATGTTCCGGGAACCGAAAAATAACTGACATATTTAATTTTTTAGCGATAGAATAAAGGAGAAAAAGATGGCAAAAATTGATTTTGGCGGTGTTCTAGAAGAAGTGATCACCTCTGAAGAATTTTCACTTGAAAAAGCAAGGAAAGTCCTCAAAGATGAAAAAATTACGATACTCGGTTACGGTGTTCAAGGACCCGCTCAGGCTTTAAACCTCAAGGATAATGGTTTTGAGGTGATCGTGGGACAACTTGAAGGGGATCAATACTGGAATCGAGCTGTTGCTGATGGATTTATCCCCGGTCAAACCCTTTTTCCGATTGCGGAGGCTGCACGCAGGGGCACCGTTATTCAGTATCTTCTTTCAGATGCAGGACAGGTTGCAACCTGGCCGGAGGTTAAAAAATGTTTGAACCCGGGTGACGCACTTTACTTTTCACACGGATTTTCAATTGTTTACAAAGATCAAACCGGTATTGTACCGCCTGATAATGTTGATGTCATTTTGGTCGCGCCAAAAGGATCGGGACGAACGGTACGTTCCAATTTTTTAGATGGTAGCGGTATCAATTCAAGTTTTGCCGTACACCAGGATTTTACCGGTAAAGCAAGAGAGCGCACACTTGCCCTGGGTATCGGTATCGGATCGGGTTATCTTTTTCCGACTACTTTTGAAAAAGAGGTTTTCAGCGATCTAACCGGTGAGCGAGGCGTTTTAATGGGATGCTTGGCAGGTGTGATGGAAGCTCAGTATAATTTATTGCGAAAGCATGGGCATAGTCCAAGTGAAGCCTTTAATGAGACGGTTGAAGAACTGACTCAGAGTCTTATCCGTCTAGTTGCTGAAAATGGTATGGACTGGATGTTTTCAAACTGCAGCACCACTGCTCAACGAGGGGCATTGGATTGGGCTCCGAGATTTAGGGACGCGGTTGTACCTCTGTTTGACGAACTCTATGAAAGCGTTATGAGTGGAAAAGAAACAAAAAGGGTTATTGAAGCCAATAGTGCTCCTGATTATCTGATAAAGTTACAAAAGGAACTCGATACGATTAAGAATTCGGAAATGTGGAAAGCCGGTGCCGCAGTTCGGGCCTTAAGACCGGAAAACCGCAATAAAAAATAAAACTCTGAGGCAGTCACGTACAAGGCTGGAAATGAAAACCAGCCTTGCACGCCAATACTGCTTTGAAATACAGCAAGAAGAAAGTTTTTATTGATAGGAAAGACAATGTAATGGAACCGATAATGTTATACGATACAACCTTAAGAGATGGCACCCAAGGCGAAAACATCAGTTTTAGTGCTGAAGAAAAGATTAAAATTGCACAAAGACTCGATGACCTTGGAATACATTATATTGAGGGGGGGTGGCCCGGTTCCAATCCTAGGGATATGCATTTTTTTGATTTGGCGCGGCAGATAGAATTTAAAACCGCCCGGTTAACCGCCTTTGGCGCGACGCACCGACCCGGCATTGACCCTGCTGAAGATGAAAATTTAAAAGCGCTGATTGATAGTGGAGCCTCTTCGGTTACAATTTTCGGCAAGAGTTGGGATCTTCATGTGGAACAGGTCATGCATATTAATTTGGAAACAAATTTGTCAATGATATATGAAACCATTGCATATCTAAAAACATATCATCGCGAGGTGATCTATGATGCCGAGCATTTTTTTGATGGTTATAAGGAAAATAGTGAATATGCAATAAAGACTCTGATGGCAGCTTTAAAAGGTGGCGCAGATATGATTGTTCTCTGTGACACAAATGGTGGAAGCCTTCCGTTGGAGGTGGAATCGATGGTTCGTGAAGTCCGCAAGATATTTTCGGAGAAATATGCTTCGATAACAAAAGAAATGTCGCTTAAACTCGGCATTCACGCTCATAACGACTGTGGGTTGGCGGTTGCTAATTCACTATCGGCGGTAAATGCCGGCGTGGTGATGGTTCAGGGGACGATTAACGGATATGGAGAACGATGTGGGAATACGGATCTCACCTCAATTATTCCAATTATTTGCCTTAAGATGAACTTTCCATGTATTTCCAAAAAAAATCTTAAAAAACTAAAAAAAATTTCAAGATTCGTCAGTGAAACGGCCAACATGATTCCCTTAAATACTCGGCCTTTTGTCGGTAAAAGCGCTTTTGCTCATAAAGGGGGTATCCATGTGAGTGCAATTATGAAAACACCTAGAACATACGAACATATGGCTCCTGAGCTTGTGGGAAATGAACGCCGCGTTTTGGTGTCTGATTTATCCGGTAAAAGCAATGTTGAATTCAAAGCCAAGGAATTAGGGGTTGAACTTGGATTTAATGGTTTTGACAGCCGTAGAATTGTTAACGAAATTAAAAACTTGGAACAGCAAGGATATCAGTTTGACGTTGCGGATGGATCATTCAAGATCCTGATAGAAAAATTTACTGAACAGTTCAAACCTCTATTTGAACTGGAATCTTTTAGGGTAACAATCGAGAAAGACAAAGATTTACCGTGTTCCGCCCATGCGACCATAAAAATATCAGTGGGGGACCAAAAAGAGATCACCGCCGCTGAAGGGCATGGGCCGGTTAGTGCATTGGATAATGCATTGCGCAAAGCGCTGAATAAATTTTTTCCGGATCTGGATTCCATGCGCCTCGTTGATTTTAAGGTTCGTGTTATCGATGGGCGTGAAGGCACAGCAGCTAGAGTTCGAGTTTTCATAGAATCAAGGGACCATGATCACATTTGGAGCACAATTGGTGTTTCAGAAGATATCATCGAAGCTAGTTGGCAGGCACTTGCCGATAGCTTTCAGTATAAATTGTCAAAGGAAAGATAGTCTCCAAGGTTCCTTTAATATACCATTTCTTATATACGAAGCGGTCTGAAATAAATCAAAATTATAGAATAAAAGAAAGAAGGTATCTCTTGAACAGGGGGAGAAAGAAAAATGCCGCGGGGCAAAATTTTGATACTGTCCCGCGGCCGATGCTTACTTTGATTTTGCTCACTGAATTGCGGTAATTTGTAGTCGGTTAAGGGATCGTATGGACTAACGACGGTAATGATTCATTAATCGATTAAGATGTTATAATTTTATAAAATATGGAGCGAAATCATGAAAGAATGCGTCATTATTTTTGATACCACTTTAAGGGATGGTGAGCAATCTCCGGGTGCCAGCATGAATACGGGTGAAAAAATGCGATTGGCCACCCAATTGGAAAATCTGGGTGTTGATGTATTGGAAGCGGGGTTTCCTGCAGCATCTGAAGGTGATTTTGAGGCTGTTTCACAAATAGCAGGAAAATTAAAACATACCGAAGTGGCTGCGCTGGCACGAACTACTAAAAGTGATATCGATTGTGCTTGGAAAGCCATCGAACATGCAGCAAAGCCCAGAATACATACTTTTATAGCCACCTCTGATATCCATATGGATTATAAACTGAATATGTCAAGAGATGAGGTGGTAAAAGCGGCTGTCGAAGCAGTTAAATATGCAAAGTCTTTTACGGACAACGTTGAATTTTCTGCTGAGGATGGATCCCGTAGTGATCGAGATTTTCTGTGCAGAATTTTTGAAGCTGCCATTGAGGCCGGCGCCACAACCGTTAATCTGCCCGATACAGTCGGCTATGCGATTCCTCAGGAATTCGGCGATCTCGTGAGATATATCATGACCCACACGTCAAACATCCATAAGGCGGTTTTGAGCGTTCATTGTCATAACGATCTTGGCCTTGCAACAGCCAATACGATTGCAGCAATTAGTGCCGGCGCAAGGCAGGCCGAAGTCACGATTAACGGAATCGGAGAAAGGGCCGGCAATACCTCTTTGGAAGAAGTCGTAATGGCATTGCATACGAGACCTAATTTTTTGCCGGTAACTACCCATATCAAAACCAATCATATCTATCCGGTCAGCCGGCAGGTCAGTATGATAACCGGTATCATGGTTCAACCCAACAAGGCGATTGTGGGGGCTAATGCATTTGCCCACGAGGCGGGTATTCATCAGGACGGCATGCTGAAAAATCCCATGACATATGAGATTATGAAGCCGGAAACCATCGGTCTGAGCGAAAATAAACTTGTCTTGGGTAAACATTCGGGCAGACATGCTCTTCGGGCACATTTAAAGGATTTAGGTTATGATTTGAGTGATGAAGAATTAAAGATTGTTTTTTCAAAATTCAAGGAGCTGGCGGACAAGAAGAAAATTGTAGTGGATGAGGATTTAGAAGTGATTGTGACGGAAGGTGTCTTGCGGACTGCCGAGGTTTTTTCTTTGGAATACTTGAATGTGATCAGCGGCACAACGGTCCTACCCATGGCAAGTGTCAAAATGAAGGTCAATGGAAGATTGGTCCAAGGCGCTCGCTATGGAAACGGTCCCATCGATGCCACTTTTAACACCATCGCAGATCTGACGGGCGAGAAGGCTGAACTGCTTCGGTTTTCAATTGCCGCGCTGACCGGTGGTACGGATGCTCAAGGGGAGGTTACGGTTCGATTGAGAGAAAATGGTTTGATCGCACTCGGCAGGGGAGCTGATCCGGATATTATTACAGCCAGTGCTAAAGCCTATCTAAATGGATTAAACCGACTGGAATACTTGAAAGCCCATCCGATCAAATCGATGGAAACCTTGTAAGCGGTTCATTTAATGATAAAGCGGGCGGGGGTAAACCCCGCCCATAGACGGATGTTACTGAGAAAAGGTTCCGATGATATCCGTTAAACAGGTGATTTTTTTTTCAATTAGGTATTTTTTTATTCCTTCAAGAATATCGATTGTGGTATGCGGGTTTATAAAATTGGCCGTTCCGACCTGAATTGCCGCCGCACCGGCTATCAAAAATTCAAGGGCATCTTCTGCCGTCATGATGCCGCCGACACCGATAACCGGAATTTTTACTTTCTGAACCACCTGCCATACCATGCGCAGGGCAATCGGTTTGATTGCCGGACCCGAAAGCCCACCGGTGATGTTGGCGAGTTTTGAGCGTCGAGTCTCAATGTCAATGACCATGCCGGTTAGTGTATTAATCAACGAAAGCGAATCCGCGCCGGCAGCCTCCACACGCGCTGCAATTTCCGTGATATCGGTTACGTTGGGAGATAGTTTGACCATAAGTGGTCGCGTGATTTTTTGTCTGATCGCCTTGACCACTTTGTATGCGGATTCAGGATCGACACCGAATGCTATTCCACCTGCCTTTACGTTAGGACATGAGATGTTTACCTCAATACCGGCTATCCCTTCAGTCGTGTTCAGACTTAGCGCCAATTCTTCATATTCTTCGATACTTTTTCCATAAATATTGACAAAGATCGGTGTTGAGAGGGTTTTTAAAAATGGAAGCTTTTCGTTGACAAATGTTTCTAAGCCGACGTTTTCGAGTCCGATGGCGTTTAACATACCACAAGCGGTTTCAACAATTCGTGGTGGCGGATTTCCTTTGGTAGGCTTCAGTGAAAGGCCTTTGACAATAATAGCGCCAAGACGATTTAAATCAATTAGTTTTTTAAATTCATCGGCATATCCGAACGTTCCGGATGCGGTCATGACAGGATTTTTTAGCTCTATTCCACCGATATTCGTCCTTAAGTCAGGACCATTCTGATCGCTCATGTAGCTCATACTTTAAATTATTACAAAATCAACGTTGCTTTAAATAAGTACAAAAAAAATCCAATTGGGTATAAAACTTCCTCTCTTTTTACTCTATAGCTTCCAAGGCGGCTGCGTCAACTCAGAATTTCAAACGGAAGTCGTTTTTGTTGAACATTTCAACCGGTGAACTTTTTCCGCAAGAATTGTCGGCAGATTCGGTTGATCCAGGTTTATTTCAATCAACCGTTCAAAAGCACTTCCGACAACAACACCATCGGCAAAACTAGCGATGGACTTCACATCAGCAGCCGTGGAAATCCCAAACCCGACACAGACCGGAAGCTGGGTGATCGAGTGCAATGTTTTTATCTTATCGTCGATTTCTTTTGAATCGAGTCCATCACTTCCGGTTACTCCGGTTTTAGAAACAAAATATAGAAAACCGGAGGCGGATTGGGCAATCCGGGCCATTCGTTCAGTGGGGGTAGTCGGAGCGATCAGTCGAATGAGGGATAGTTCATTTGTAGACCAACAGGATGTCATTTCCATCGATTCTTCCGGTGGAAGATCCACGACCAACATTCCATCCACCTCTGATGCAAGTGCATCGTTATAAAAAGCAGATATACCGTAGGAAAAAATAGGATTATAATAACTAAATACAATGATAGGGATATCCGTTTTTTTTCTTAGCTTGCGAGTCATCTCAAATACAACTGCAATATTTACACCCTGTTTCAACGTCCTTGCGGATGAACGTTGAATGACCGGACCGTCCGCCGTCGGATCTGAAAATGGAACACCCAATTCCAAGATGTCAAGGCCGGCATCTATCATTGCTTCAATAATACGCAATGACTCCTCAATGTTGGGGTCACCGGCGGTCACAAATCCAACCAATGCTTTTTCTTTTTTCTTTTTAAGCGTTTTAAATGTGCTATCAATACGATTCATTTGCGTTTTTACTCCTTTTTCCCCTTGTTTTCTTCGGATAAGATAATATTCAGATCCTTGTCGCCTCTTCCGGAAAGGTTTACTACGATAATATCTGTTGCAGGTCGGCGTCGAGCTTCAATCATAGCTTGAGCAACGGCGTGTGCGCTTTCAAGAGCCGGAATGATGCCTTCCAGCTTGCAGAGCTTGTGAAAGGCTTCAATTGCCTGATTGTCATCGACGGCAACATAATGAACTCTTCCCAAATCTTTTAACAGCGCATGTTCAGGTCCAACCCCGGGGTAGTCCAAACCGGCTGAGATTGAATGGGCCTCTAAAATTTGTCCGTTAGCATCCTGCAGAACGTATGATTTAGAACCATGTAAAACGCCTAAGGATCCTGCAGTCAACGTTGCGGCATGCTTTCCGGTCTCGATGCCTTTACCTGCGGCTTCAACGCCTACCATTTCAATGGAATCTTCCATGAAGGGGTAAAAAAGTCCCATTGCATTGCTTCCGCCTCCCACGCAGGCGATCAACATATTCGGAAGGTTGCCGGTTAGTTCAAGAATTTGTCTGCGCGCTTCAATACCGATTATCTTTTGAAAATTTCGAACCATCAAGGGGTAAGGGTGGGGCCCGGCAACCGAACCAATCACATAAAAGGTGTCTCGAACCGCTCCGACCCAGAAACGCATTGCTTCATTCATCGCATCCTTGAGCGTTCCGGAGCCCGAATCAACCGGCATAACCTCGGCTCCCAGAAGCTTCATGCGCTGAACGTTGGCCGCTTGACGCCGAATATCTTCCAGCCCCATAAAAATTCGACATTCCATACCCAGTAATGCCGCCGCTGTTGCCGTTGCCACGCCATGCTGTCCGGCGCCGGTTTCGGCAATAAGTTTTTGCTTTCCCATATGCCTAGCAAGTAAGGCTTGTCCTAATGTATTGTTGATTTTATGGGCACCACTATGAGCCAGATCTTCACGCTTAAGGAAAATAGAAGCTCCTTTCACATGATTGCCCAACCTTTTTGCGTGAAAAAGAGGTGTGGGGCGGCCGACATAATGACGTAGTAGTTTTTGAAATTCTGATTGAAAAGCCTGTTCATTTCCAATTTGATTGTAGGCCTCTTCTAGTTCCAATATGGCGGGCATGAGTGTTTCGGCGACATAACGACCTCCGTATGGACCAAAATGGCCTTTTGAATCCGGGTAAGACCCTATCGTAAATGTATTCATTAAAAAATTCTCCTTGATTTTTTATTAAATTCTCCTTGAAAAACCGCCTGGGTAAAGGACTTAACTTTTTCTAAGTCTTTTCGGCCCGGTATCCGCTCGACACCTGAGCTGACATCCACAGCGTCGGGGTTACTGACCTTTATAGCAGCGGTGATATTATTAGGAGTAAGTCCCCCGGCAAGAATGAGCGGATATTTTTTGCCGAAATCTTTAACAACTTCCCAATTCCATATTAATGCATTACCGCCGGGAAGCGGGCCTTTGCCGTATTCAAGCAAATAAGCGGAGGCCTCATAATTTGAAACATCTTTCAAAGACGGTTTGCTCTTGACAAATAATGCCTTAATGACAATAAGATTTTCTTTACGAAGGCGCTGCACGAGTTCGGGAGATTCCTGTCCGTGCAGCTGAACGGCATCAAGTAGGCAGCCTTCAACTATTTGCATAATTTCAGAATAGGTGTGATTGACAAAAACGCCGACTGATTTCACATTTGGTGGAACGGCCTGACAAATTTCCTTGGCTTGGTATTGAGTCACATACCGGGGACTTTTGGGATAAAATACAAACCCCACCGCATCCACCCCAAGTGATGCGCATGCCAACATTTCATCCACAAGGGTCAGCCCGCATACTTTTATCTGTATCTGAGATTTTATTGCCATTTTCCCCAACAAATTTTGATTGTAATTCATTCGTTTTTGAACCCCATGAGGTTTTTAAGAAAAATTTGTGAATTTGGAGCCGTAACCAGACTTTCTCCAATCAGAAAATTGTGGATTCCCGCTTCTTTAATTTTTTCGATATCTGCTCGAGTATGAATTCCGCTTTCCGCGACGGCAATTTGATTTGGTTCAATTAGGGGTGCCATGTTAACGGCGGTTTCAATATGGGTTTCAAAAGAATGCAAATTGCGGTTATTGATGCCGATAAGATATGCGCCGGCTTCAGTAGCGGATTTTAGATCTTCTTCCGAATGTATTTCTACCAGAGCATCCAGTTCAAGCTCGGAACAAAGGCTTAAATAATCCCGGAGTTGTGCCTGCGTAAGAAGTCCGGCGATTAAAAGAACTGCGTCCGTTTCTATTAATGACGATTCGTAAATTTGATAGGAAGAAATTAGAAAATCTTTTCTAAGGACCGGCAGCGATGTGGCCTGCCGCGCCGTTTTTAAGTCTTTGACACTGCCTTGAAAGAAAGTTTGATCGGTCAGAATGGAAAGCGCGGCCGCTCCTCCTTTTTCATATTTTTTGGCATATTGGGCTGGATCCAATGCCGAATTTAAAATTCCTTTAGAGGGAGATGCGCGTTTGATTTCAGCGATAATATTGATTCCGGATGGTCCGGGTTCTGAAAGTATTTTTAAAAAAGGACGTCGTTTCCCGAACGTATATGCTTGCGCTCGTAGATGACTTTCGGGTAAAGTTTTTCGAGCTGTTGCGATCTCTTCTTTTTTATGTTCAACAATTTTTTCCAAAATACCGGCTATCATATTTGTAAATTCCTTTTCAGCCATTTTCTCTGGTAAAGCGGATTAGCGCGTCCAATTTTTTAGCGGCAGTGCCTTCATCAATGCAAGTTTCTGCTTGGTGAATCCCTTCCGTTAAATTTTTTGCTTTTCCAGCCGCTACCAGAGCTGCTGCAGAATTCAACACTACCACATTGCGTTTGGGCCCCTTTTCGCCACTGAAAATTCGATCGGTTATTTCTGCGTTTTTTTCGGCATCTCCGCCTATTAGTTCTTCAGGATTAGCTATTTCTCCAAAAAATTGCTCCGGAAATATATCATAGGTGCGTATAAGCCCATCTTGAAGTTCGCTGACACGTGTCGGTGCGCACACTGAAATTTCATCTAGTCCGTCATGTCCATGAACGACAATGGCTCTTCGGGTACCCAAGAGTCGGAGCGCTTGAGCAAACATCTCCGTTAATTCCGGAGTATAAACCCCCAGAAGTTGACAATTGGCTCCAGCTGGATTGGTAAGCGGCCCAAGCATATTGAAAATACTACGAATACCCACTTCTTTTCTGGCCTTGGCCGCATATCGCATCGCACTATGATAAAGAGGCGCAAAAAGGAAGCCGATACCGATGACTTGAATTGCTTCTTCAACAATTTCAGGATCGGTATCCAATTTCATGCCCATAATCTCTAAGAGATCAGCACTGCCGCATCGGCTCGAAACGGAACGATTGCCATGCTTGGCAACGGTAATACCACAACCTGATACAACGAAGGCGGTCGTGGTGGAAATATTAAATGTTTGTATTCCGTCGCCACCTGTGCCGCATGTGTCTACCACAGTTGAAGCCGAAGTTTGAATTCGTAAAGCGCTACGGCGCATGGCTCGGGCTGCGCCGGCCAATTCTTCAAAGGTTTCCCCTTTTGTGGAAAGAGCGCCCATAAACGCTCCGATTTGAGCGTCATTAATTTTACCTGTAAAAATTTCAGTCATCATTTGGGCCATTTCCGTTTCATTTAAATTTATTTTTTGGACAATTTTACTAAGATTTTTCCGAAACATGTTAAATATTCCTTTCTCTCTAAATTCAATCAGACTCTAATCAAATTAAAATCAATTGACTTGGGTGCTGCGCAAAAAGTTTCGCAACAGACGTTTACCTATCGGAGTCATAATCGATTCAGGATGAAATTGAATGCCTTCCGTTAGGTATTTTCGGTGCCGAATTCCCATAATTTCCCCATCTTCTGCTTCTGAGCTGATTTCAAGGCATTGCGGAAAATTTTCTCTTGAAACAGCCAGTGAATGATAGCGCATCGCCTGAAATGGTTTGCCGATACCCTGATAAAGCGTTTTTCCATCTGCATGTACCGCTGAAGTTTTTCCATGCATCAGCTTTTTGGCGGATACCACGAAACCACCGAATGCAACGGCGATGGCTTGATGACCGAGGCAGACCCCCAGAATCGGAATTTGTTCGCAAAAGTGTTGGATGATGGAAAGTGATAAACCCGCGGATTCAGGGCGTCCGGGTCCCGGAGATATGACAATCCCGTCAGGCTGTAAACGTTGCAGCTTGGAAACGGTGATGGCATCATTTCGAAAGACCTTGACCGGAAATCCAAGCTGTTCGATGTATTGTACAAGGTTATACGTAAACGAATCATAATTGTCTATCATTACGATCATGGTGATTCCTCCTTAATCGAATTTATTGGATAAGTTCGAGTGCTCTTTGGATAGCCATCGCTTTATTGATCGTTTCGATCCGCTCTTTTTCAGGATCGGAATCAGAGACGATTCCGGCCCCCGCACGAACGGTCATCTGTCCCTTTTCAATGCAAGCGGTCCGGATTGTGATGGCCATATCCATATTTCCGTCAAACGAGACATAGCCGACAGCTCCACCATAAGGACCTCGGGGTTGTTTTTCAATTTCAGCGATAATTTCCATGGCTCTTATTTTGGGAGCTCCTGATAAAGTCCCGGCCGGAAATGTAGCTGCAAGCAAATCCCAAGCATTGTAATCGGATTTTAGATCACAGCTGATATTTGAAACCAGATGCATAACATGCGAGTAACGTTCGACGATCATCAAGTCCGTCACCTGTACCGTGCCGACTGTTGCCACACGTCCCAAGTCGTTGCGTCCTAAATCGACGAGCATGAGATGTTCGGCACGTTCTTTCTCATCGCTTAGTAGTTCATCGGCAAGCATCCGGTCTTCCTGTTCGTCTTTTCCTCTGGGACGGGTGCCGGCGATTGGGCGGAGTGTCGCAATACCGTTTTCCAATCTTACCATTGTTTCCGGAGATGAACCTACAAGCGCAACGTCATCCAGTTGCAGGAAATAAAGATAAGGAGAGGGGTTAATGTATCGTTGTGCCCGGTAGAGTTGCAATAAATCAGGAGTAGGACTGTATACAAAGGCTTGAGAAATAACGGCTTGGATGATTTCTCCGGCCTGGATATATTCTTTTACCTTTTTAACACTGTTTCTAAAACTGTCGGCTGAAACGGTTGTTTGCATTTTAAAATCCGTTTGAGGCTCATAAATTTCAGCTACCGGTCTGTATTGACTTATTGTTTGAAGTAGAGATTCAATTCGGCTTGTTGCTGAATGGTAAACCCGAGCGGTGTCGTCCTTTCCTTCAGGAAAACTGATGACGACGATTTGCAATGTGTGCCGGATATTGTCAAAGATCAGTACTTCATCCGGTATGATAAAATGCGCGAGGGGTTTATCTTTCGGCAACTGATTGGGAATCGATTCAAAAAAGGAAACCATTTCATAGGTTAAATAACCGATCATACCTCCGCAAAATCTCGGTAGCCCAGGTATTTGGGCGAGATGATATTGATCCATAAAAGTCCTCAGGACAGCAAGTGGGTCACTATTATGGGGAATTTGCCTACATCCGCTTTTTTCTTGAAATTCGACGAAATCCGTAAATATGCGAATATGAGAGCGTGCCGAACTCCCCAGGAAACTGTATCTTCCCCATCTTTCGCCCCCTTCGACGCTTTCGAAGAGAAAGATGGGACCCTGATTTTTGTATAGCTTTTTCAAAAGTGAAACCGGTGTTTCCATGTCGGCTAAAATTTCGACACCAATAGGGATCACGTTGTGGTCCTGCGCTAATCGGTGAAATTCATCTTTGTCCGGAAATTGTTTTATATGCATAAATATTCCTTTTTCATGATGGATGATTTTTCATACAAAAAAAGGCCGTGGAAATTTCCACGGCCTTTTTCAATTTCGAAATAAAAAAGACCGCGGGCTTTGGCTTGCCCGCGGTCTTTAGATTATCGTTTTTAAGTTATATTTCAGAATACTGCGATCGCGTCGGCAAACCTTTGGCTATAGGCCTGCCACCACCACTTATTACGGTCACATGTTTTTAAAATTGTTTGCTTTGTTTTTTTCATATGGATTTTATAAAAATAAATTTTTAATTGATTATAAATTACATGGTTTTCATTGTACTTGTCAATATTTTTTTTGGTACCATTTTCCATTTGCATCCTGAAGCCATTCACCGGATTCGGCCTTTTCTTCAATTTGTGCCGCGCGATGAATCTCGACAACCTCAATTTTTGTTCCTTGCTGCTGTGCAATCGCCGAATAAATGGTTCTACGATCCTGGTTTTCAGCTTTCACCACATCTTCTTTGTCTTTATCGGCAATAAATTCTAAATATCCTTTATTATTTTCTCCAATAATGCCATTTTTTTTAAGAGCTTTAATAATCGGTAGGCGAGCCTTCATGCGAGATTTTATACTTGTCGTATCCGCGGCAACAGGCATTGAAAATATTACTGAAAGAAAAATCGAAATGCATAGCATGAAGCGTTTATTTTTCATCATTTAATTTCCTTATTCTTAGGGGATTTTTAATTTCCAAAACGTTAAGGCTTTGTTTGAATATTTTCTTCTTCCTCATCAATATCACTAAAAAAATCGTCCAACGCTTTTTCCACGCGAACGTTTACATCAATGGTGATATGAATCGGTTTTATCTCCACCGGCGCAACTTCCACCGCATGGTGGGTATTGCAGGACGGGGTCAGCAAACAAAATAAAACTACCCAGAAAAGTATTATATTTTTAAATATCATTTTACCCCTTTTTTATTGAATCTTTTGATAAATTTCTTTATACTGTAAAATTTCGTTGAGCGGAAGCTTGAAATTTACATCCAGACTGATTCCCTGGAAAGTTGAGCCCTTGGCACCGCTTTCCACTCTAACAAATCCACCAACCTCTTTTTTATAGATAAACGGTAATGGCTTTGAGGGCTTGCCGTCAAGTTGCAGTCGTAAAATTAAATCTTTATCTTTCGTCAATACTCTAACTTTTGCCCAGTTATAATGAAAATCCTTTAATGCCTCACGAGCTAAATCAATTTGCATATATTGAGGTGTTTGTTTAGCGATCCCGGCGTTTGGCATCTGCGTGCCGGGTAGATGAATAGTTCCGCCGCTGCCGGGTGTGGAAAACAAAAAACCGTCTTCAAAGATTAATTTATTATTTTTTAATCTCAGCGGTATCCTGCCGTTAACCGTACCTTCACCTTCCGCCTCTGCGATACCGAATTGTTGCAGGACACTAGCAAGGTTTAGCCGATCGCAATAGAGAACTACATGGTAATCTTCAACTGCCGGTGAAATTCGTAGTGCCTGGCCAAACACTTTGCCGCCGCACCAGTCAAAGCTGCTTTTTTCTATAAATAAGCTTCGGTCCGGCTCTACCTGAAATTCAATCCGGCCGCCATCGGAATTCAGCTTGCTAAATGAAGCTGTTTTAAAACTGAATTGCTGCACGGGTGCACGACATATTTGAAATAGATCAGGAATTAAAATAGAAAGATTTATTCCTTCAACTGAGATTTCTTTTTTTTTATTCCATATGCTTACATCTTTAAGCTCGGAATTTAGATAAAATTTTATACCTTCTTTACGGTCGATAGTCAAACTTGCGTCTGTTTTAAATCCGCCGGCAAATTTAAAACCCATTGCTATTGGTAAAAATTTTCCCAAATCAATAATCGTATCTGTAGGATTATATAAAAGTTCAAACCGGATATCGGTTTGCGGGTTATGGAATGACGATATGTCGAATTTTCCCTGAAGATTCGGTATAAGCTCCGAAATAAGTTTGTTTTTAAGATCGGCTTTAAAAATAAAACCTGATCCTTTTTGTTGAACGAACCCTTGGAGAGATCCTATATCCATATTCTGCCATTTGATCTCCTTAACAGCGATCTTGCCTTCGCGGCCTAAATCCTGAGAAGGCCATGTTAATGGAATATTTAGACTGATGCCGGTTAAAGTCGTTTTTGATTCCGAATCTGTAATCGTAGCGTCTTCTAAATTTGAGACTCCGGTCAAGCGAAAGATACCGCTTTTATTGTTTTCTGATTTTACATTATTCATTTTTTCCGGCTCATCGAATTCAACCTTGCCTTTAAAGGATATAAATGGTGAATATATCACTGCAGATTGTATCTTCATTTTTAAAGCTGGAATAATAAGGTCATATTCAACGTTTCCCTTTGACCCCCTCCCATTTCCGGAAATATGAATTCGTGGTGTCTTTGACGCAATATCTAAATCACGAATTTTAAATTTTAAATTTTTCGCCATAGACCCGAAACGGTTATCATTCGTGTGGGTAAGCTTGAATTCCCATTTGCCTTCTTTCGATAATTTCGATGTGAAAATTGCATGTATAGGGATAGACTCTATTATTTCCAAAGGATTTGAGGGGTTGTTATTTGATTTTTTTAAATCAATAATAAAATTTAAGGCACTTTCGATGGTGTTCTGTGAAATTTTAAAAGAAGATTTTATTTGAGAAAACTTTATAGATATAGGGGAATCAATGGTTATCGGCTCTAAGGCCAAGGAAACAGTATGTTTAGTTAAATCAATTTCGGCGGTGCAAAGAATTTTCCGGCCTCGTAAATATAAATGCAAGGCGCAGTGTAATAGATCCCCTTTAGTATTTTTAGTATTGATTTTAAACTCAAAGGGAAACAGGAAGTAATTGCCTTCCCAGTTCAAAGCCAGAAGGGCATTGAGGATTTGTAAATTTCCAATCGGAATTTTTGGGGAAAGATTTGCTGACGAAAATGGTTTTTGAGAATCAGATTGAAAATGCTTTAAAAATCGGTTCAACTCAAGCCCGTGAATTAACAATTTCCCATTGATAATTTCAATGAAAATTTCGATGGCGTTTAATTCTATTCTTTTTATATACCTTTCAAAAAAAAGAGCTTTGGGTGAATAGTCAATCGCTAAAGATCCGATTGTTAATGCTTTTTGCTTACTATCACCGATAGCTATCGAACCAAAATCCGCACCGGTTAGCCCGATGCGACGAACATCGCATTTGAAATTCTCAAATCCAAATTTTTCAGTAATTTTAGGCAGAAACCGAGATTCTATATAATTTGGAAGGTAAAAAATAAAACCGACCACAACACAAAAGAGAATAATAATGAGAAGTATAAATGTTAGAAGAAGAGCAAAATTGAATTTACGTTTTAGCGGCATGCCGACACAGTTTTAAAATTGATAAAAAAAGTGTGGAAAAACGTAGGGCGTATGACCGGAAACTAACCCCAAAACCGAAAATACCAAAAAATAAGATCGGAACCAAAGAAGATATAAACAATGGCTCCCAGGGATAAAAAGGGGCCGAACGGGACGGCCAACTTTAAATTTTTGCCGCTTCCCAGCATGATAATGATTCCAATGAGGGCGCCGACGGCAGATGAGACAAAAAGTGTAAAGAGCACGCTTTTCCATCCCAAAAAGGCCCCGATCATTGCGAGTAGTTTAATATCGCCGCCTCCCATGCCGTCTTTTTTAGTTAATAGGTAATAGATCGAGGCCACAACAAAAAGACTTCCTCCGCCTGCCAACAAGCCTAAGATAGAATCTTTGTAAGTTATTGTCGGGATAATGAACGAAACTAAAAAACCAATGACGATGCCCGGAAGCGTGATAACATCCGGAATGATTCTATGATCCATATCAATGAAGGTAATCACGATCAGTGATGTAATAAAGGTAAAATAAATTAGGGCTTCAAATGTCAGTCCGAACTTGATCCAAACGCTGAGTGCAAAAAAGCCGCCTATTATTTCAACCAGCAGATAACGAATGGGGATCGGCATCTTACAGTGACGGCATTTTGCTCGGAGCCACAGATAACTTAAAATAGGGATATTGTCATAAAATGCGATTGAAGTATTGCAATTCGGGCACGTTGATCCCGGATAAACGATTGATTGTGATGCCGGCAGCCTATATATACAGACATTTAGAAAGCTGCCGATACACATGCCGAATATAAAAGAAAGCACTCCTATTAGATAATTCACCATTTGTCTCACTAACACAGTTTTTAAGCGTTTGCATGCAATTCCATTGAATAATTAGGGAATGGTCATCTGATTGATGTTAGAACTAATTTCCAATAATTAAGATATCGTCATTTTAGAAAATATAATAAAATAAAGATTTTCACTTTACTCTAACTTAGAGATGTTGCATAAAAAAATCAAGGTTGATATTGTCAAAATAAGATTCTGTCTTATATTACTGAATTTGAAACTAATCTTTTCTTGCCTGTGAATGATGCGGATAAGAGTCTGAATCTTGATCAATGCGCTTGCAGGAAGAGTTACAATAATTAAAACCAGGAGAAACAATGGCCGAAACCGATAAAGACGATCTGATAAGCATTATTGAAGAAGATGAAAAGGATATCGATATACCTAAAATTCTCCCTTTAATGCCGCTGCGTGATGTAGTGATTTTTACCGACATGCTCCTGCCCCTTTTTGTTGGACGTGAAAAGTCGGTCCGTGCAGTGGAAGAGGCTGTGACAAAAGACCGATTTTTGTTTGTCGTTACACAAAAGGATCCGGGTATCGAGAATCCCATTCCTGAAGAAATTTACAATGTCGGCACCGTAAGTCGTATATTACGTATGCTCAAATTGCCCGATGGTCGCGTTAAAGCGCTGGTTCAAGGTATTGTTAAGGCGAAGATTGTCGAATATGTCAGGAAGAGATCTTTATATCGGGTAAAAATTGAAACAATACTTGAAGAACCTGTTAAGGAAATCAGCATCGAGATAGAAGCCCTGATGCGTAATGTCCGTGAACATTCCGAGAAAATTATGGCGCTTCGCGGGGAATGGACCAATGATGTCAGTGCCATTTTGGATAGTATCGAAGATCCCGGCAAACTTGCCGATCTTGTAGCTTCCAATTTGAAATTAAAAATTGAGGAGTCTCAGGCTCTGATGGAACTCTTTGATCCTATAGATCGTCTGCGAAAAGTCAACGATTTGCTTTCCCGCGAAGTTGAACTTTCATCCATGCAGGCTAAGATACAGTCTAACGTCAAAGATGAAATTTCAAAGAGCCAGCGGGATTATTTCTTGAGAGAACAAATGCGGGCGATCCATAAGGAGCTGGGTGAACTCGATGAAAAAGCTCAAGAGATTAGTGATTACAAGAAAAAGATAAAACGTGCCAGAATGACTAAAGAAGCCGATAAGGAAGCTCAAAAACAGTTGAAGCGTTTAGAGCAGATGCATCCTGATTCGGCAGAGTCTTCCGTTGTTCGAATATATCTGGACTGGCTGGTTGAATTGCCCTGGAGTAAGCCTACCAAAGATATAATAGATATTAAAAAAGCAAAAAAAATCCTGGATGCGGATCATTACGCACTCGATAAAGTCAAAGATCGTGTATTGGAATACTTGAGTATCCGTAAACTTAACGCAAAGATGAAGGGGCCGATTCTCTGTTTTGTCGGTCCGCCCGGGGTGGGAAAAACTTCTTTAGGCAAGTCGATTGCCCGTGCAATGAATCGAAAATTTGTTCGTATTTCTTTGGGAGGCATCCATGATGAAGCTGAAATCAGGGGACATCGCCGCACTTACATTGGAGCCATGCCGGGTCGTATATTACAGGGATTGAAACAGTGCGGCAGCAACAATCCTGTTTTTATGATGGACGAAATTGATAAATTAGGGGCTGATTTTCGCGGGGATCCTTCATCTGCTTTATTAGAAGCTCTTGATCCGGAACAGAATTCAGCTTTTAGTGATCATTACCTAAACTTGCCATTCGATCTTTCCAAGGTGATGTTTATTCTTACCGCCAATCTGACGGATACGATACCATCGGCCTTGCTTGATCGGATGGAAGTCATTACACTTTCAGGATATACGGAGGAAGAAAAACAAATTATTGCCGAAACCTATCTTCTCCCTCGTCAGATCAAGGAAAACGGATTAAAACCCAAATCGGTATCGATTAGTGCGAAGGCAATGCGTCAAATAATTACTGAATATACTTCTGAAGCCGGGTTAAGGAATCTAGAACGTGAAATCGGGACGGTTTGCCGCAAACTCGCGCGTAAAGTTGCTGAGACTGGAAGTGGGCCTTTTCAGATTACAAGAAATAATCTGCAAAATTATCTGGGTATTCCTAAGTATTATCCTGAAATGGACCAAGAAGAAAGCCAAGTCGGTCTGGCAACCGGTCTTGCTTGGACTCAAGTGGGCGGTGAAGTACTGTATGTTGAGGCCTCTTTGATCGGAGGTAAGGGAGAATTGATTATTACCGGGCAGCTTGGGGATGTAATGCAGGAATCTGCACGTGCCGCGGTCAGTTATGCTCGCGCCAATTTAAAATCTTTTGGAGTTGATGAAAATTTTTTTGAAAATATAGATGTACATATTCATGTCCCTGCCGGGGCTATACCCAAAGATGGCCCTTCCGCGGGCATTGTTATGGCTACTGCTCTTATTTCAGTTTTAACCGATAAGCCGGTCAACAAGGATATCGCAATGACCGGTGAAATCACATTAAGGGGCAGGGTTCTACCCATCGGAGGCCTTAAAGAAAAAGCATTGGGAGCTTTAAGAGCCGGTATTCACACCATAATAATTCCTGATAAGAACAAGAGGGACTTGACGGAAATTCCGAAAAATTTAAAACGCAAAATTAAATTCATCCCAGTTAAACATATGGATGAAGTTTTGTCGATTGCAATCGGAAACGGACTGTTTAAAGATGAGAATCCATGATACGGAATTTATGTTGTTTAACAATCATAAGAGCAGCTTATGAAGATTCTTGCCGTTGACACCGCCACGGAAAGCTGTAGTGTTGCAATTGTTAATGATGGATTTCCGGTAGCGGAACTAACCATTGTAAGCAGTCGGATGCAATCAAAACATTTGATGGAAATGATCCGGACGGTAGTAAATATGTCTGCGTTGAGCGTTTCTGATTTAGACGGATTTGCCGTAACCCAGGGACCCGGTAGCTTTACCGGCCTTCGCATCGGTATTAGTACGATTAAAGGGTTGGCTGCAGCATCCGGTAAGCCCTTGGTGGGTATCTCAAGCCTTGAGGCCCTTGCCGCGCAGGTGAGCAAATGCTCAAACCATCTGATTTGCCCCTTTCTGGATGCACGCAAGAAAGAGGTCTATTTTTCCCTTTACAGATTTGAAAGCGGGGTTTTGAAAAGACAGATAGCTGAGCAAGTTTTGCCGCCCAATAGGGCATTTGATGCCATCGCAGAACCATGCCTGTTTATAGGCAACGGCGTTAGGCTTTATCAAAAAATGATTTCCGATAAATTGGGGAAGGCGGCATACTTTGCCTCACCTCACCAAAATACGATTCGAGCAGCTACAATTGCGTACCTCAGTATGGAAAAATTTAAAAAAAATGATACGGATGATATCAGTCGCTTTATTCCACATTATATTCGTAAATCTGATGCAGAATTAACCAAAGAAGTAATTTAGCACCAACGTTGGGGTTAAATTAAATAAAAGTTAAAATTTTCGGAATATTGAGGGCTGCAATGAGTTGAATGATACTATTAATTGCATTCTGAGCTTGCGGTTGACATTGACAGCCATGTTTAATTCTGATAAATATTTAAGAATTTTAGTATGAATTTGTGTTTCTTAGAGCTTCATTTAATTTGATTAAATATTAATAGGACAATTTGAATGCATAAGTTTTCTTGGCCCGACATACCGAGTCAGGTATCTTTTCCAGTAGCAAAAGCCGGATATCCGTTGATATTTACTTTTGCCTTTATAACAGCTGTATTTGCACTTTTGCAGTTTAAAATTCTAACCCTGATTACACTTTCAACGACCTTATTTATATGCTATTTTTTCAGAGATCCGGATCGTGTGGTTCCAAATGCGGAAGCGGCAATAGTATCGCCAGCAGATGGCAAGGTGGTTGCGACGGAGAAGTTGGAAAGCAGTTCTTTTTATGAAGGCCCCTGTAGAAAAATAAGTATTTTTATGTCGGTGTTTAATGTCCATGTCAATCGAATTCCCCATGAGGGACGCGTTACAGGAATCAGTTATCACCCGGGAAAGTTTTTTTCCGCCAACCTGGATAAAGCATCTGCGTCGAATGAGCGCAATGCGGTTTTTCTCGAAACGGCAGAAGGAAAAAAAATCTGTGTGGTCCAGATTGCCGGCTTGATTGCAAGGCGAATTATCTGTAAGGTGCAGGCAGGTGACATGGTTATTCGTGGACAGAGATTCGGCATGATCTGTTTCGGATCACGCCTCGATGTGTATCTTCCGGTGAATTCAAAAATTTATGTATCGGTTGGAGATAAAGTCAAAGCAGGCACTTCTGTTTTGGGAGATTTGACATGAAAAGAAAACAACAATATGAAAAAAAGAGGCTGCGTCGCGGGATTTATATTTTGCCGAATATATTTACTTCGCTTAATATTTTTTGCGGTTTCTATTCAGTTATATCTTCCATAGAAGGCAAATTTACTAGTGCGGCGATATCAATTTTAGTTGCAGTACTGTTCGATGTGCTGGACGGTAAAATTGCAAGAGCAACCCGCACGACCAGTAAATTCGGTGTTGAATACGATAGCTTGGCAGATCTTATTTCTTTTGGGCTTGCTCCGGGTTTGATGATGTATTTGTGGGCCCTTAAGCCGCTCGGAAGATTAGGTTGGTTGGCTGCGTTCCTCTTCATGGCCTGTGGCGCTTTACGGTTGGCACGTTTTAACACTCAGGTGGGCTCGATCAGTAGCGATTACTTTATTGGTCTGCCGATACCCGCCGGGGCCGGTATGAATGCAACGACTGTTTTGCTTTACCATCGGTTTAGTATCGGGGGGGATATCTATCCGGCTTTAATTCTGATTATGCTTTATATCCTTTCATTTTTAATGGTAAGTACTGTAAAATATAATAGTTTCAAGAAACCGGAATTGTTTCGAAAGATGAATTTCAATGTTCTTGTTGCAGCTGTTCTGATTTTGATTTTTATTGCCGCACAGCCGCCTATCGCCTTGTTTGTTTTAGGATCAGCCTATATTGTTTCAGGTCCCATCAACACCATCCGGCTACATAAAATTATAAGGCAAGAAGAAACAGAAACCCGCGAAATAAACGAGCATAGATCAAGTCCTATTTAAATATAAAATAAATTCTTATTCATTTGATGGGATAATTCATATTTTTTCACCTCATTCGTACATGATTCACTATTGAGAATGAATCCTTTCATCGGTGAATAATTTCAATTTCTTGTATTTTTTTACTTAAGCCAGTTTAAATTGTTGCGAAGGGATCATAAGAGGCAAAGGGAGAGAGTGATTATGCCTGAAAAGAAATTTAATGTTGCGGTTGCCGGTGCGACGGGAGCTGTCGGAAATCAGATGATCGCATGCCTGGAAGAAAGGGAGTTTCCGGTTAAATCTATTAAACTTTTGGCTTCTCATCGTTCAGCTGGACGAAAGCAGCGTTTCAAAGGGGATTGGGTTGTTGTCGAAAATTTAAAAGAAAGCTCTTTTAATGGTGTCGACATCGCCATTTTTTCAGCCGGGGGTGATGCTAGTAAAAAATATGCACCTTTTGCCGCAAAGGCTGGATGTGTGGTTGTTGACAATTCAAGTGCGTGGCGGATGGATCCGGAGGTGCCCTTGGTTGTTCCGGAAGTAAACCCGCATGCAGTTGCCGACTATACAAATAAAGGAATTATTGCGAATCCGAATTGCTCTACCATACAGATGGTGGTTCCGTTGAAACCCATTTATGATAAATATGGTATCAAGCGTATTATAGTTTCAACCTACCAGGCCGTATCCGGAACCGGTATAAAAGCGATGGATGAGCTTTCCGATCAGACACGCTGCCTGATTCATTCCGAGAAATGTAAGATAAATGTATATCCGCATCAAATCGCATTTAACTGTTTACCGCATATTGATGTATTTTTGGATAACGGATATACCAAAGAAGAAATGAAGATGGTCAATGAGACGAAAAAAATTCTTGAAGACGATAGTATTGGAGTGACGGCAACAACGGTTCGTGTACCCGTCTTTATCGGCCATTCCGAATCAATTAATATCGAGACAAAAAAACATGTAACGGCAGATGAAGTGAGAGTGCTGCTGGAGACCGCAGCCGGTGTTAAGGTAGTGGATAATCCAAAAGAAAATATTTATCCGCTTGCCATTGATGCGGCGGGTCAGGACTTGACATTTGTGGGCCGTATTCGAGAAGATGAATCGATTCCAAACGGTATCAATATGTGGGTTGTGGCTGATAATATCCGGAAAGGGGCTGCCACCAACGCTGTCCAGATAGCTGAGATTCTGGCAAAGGAATACTTATGAATATATTTTTGACCATAAGTCGGCTAAATTAAGATATCAGGAGTATAAATTTGGAGCGAGTACCAATTACCAAAGATGGTTATGAAAAACTAAAAAGCGAACTTGCTTATTTAAAGTCAGTTGAACGACCTCAAAATATCAAAGCAATAGAAGAGGCACGTGCCCATGGTGACCTTTCGGAAAATGCCGAGTTCGAAGCGGCCAAAGATCGGCAGGGCTTTATTGAAATGCGGATCAGTGAGTTGGAATACAAACTGGCCAATGCCGATATCATTGATACGGATGAACTTCCCAAGGATCGGGTTGTATTTGGCTGTAGAGTTGCGCTTGAAAATTTAGATAATTCAAAATCTGTAAAATATCAGCTTGTGGGACCCGATGAATCGGATATTGAGCAAGGCCGCATTTCTGTAACCTCGCCCCTTGGTAAAGCAATTCTAGGCAAAAAAACAGGCGACGAGATTGTTCTGCAGGCCCCAGGCGGCAAAAGATGCTATGAGCTGGTGGAAATATTGTAATTAAGAGGACTTAATCAAGCAAGTAGAGCTGATTAAGCTAATCCTAAAAAGTATGATGGAGGTTTTGCCTTGGCACGAATTACAGTAGAAGATTGCCTGAAACGGGTGCATAACCGTTTTTTGCTAGTTCACATGGCAGCAAAGCGTGTTAGACAAATTCGCGAGGGGTCTGAATATTTGGTAAGTTCACCTAAAAATGAGGATATTGTTGTTGCCCTGCGAGAGATCGCTGCAGGTAAGATAACTGCTATCCAAAACGAAAAGAAAGAGAAAACAAAAGAAAAAGAATAAGAGACCGATAAAATTTGTTTGCCGAAATACAGTAATACATATAAACAGCTGAATAAAGCTGTGGGCAAGGCCATGCACCGTTATGATATGATTTCTGACGGTGATCGAATTGTGGTCGGCCTTTCAGGCGGTAAAGATAGCCTTACCCTAATGTGGATGTTAAAGGAACGTCAGACCCGTATTCCCATTAAATATGATATTTTTGCTATTTATTTAGATCCCGGTTTTGAGGGAGGATTCAGTGGGGCCCTGCAACGTTATTGCGAAAAAATGGGGTATAATCTCCGGGTTGAAGAAACCAATTATGGAGTTTTAGGGCATAATCCTCAAAATCGGGAAAATCCCTGCTTTCTATGTTCACGGCTAAGGAGAAAACGGTTTTTTGAGATTGCAGCTGAACTTGGATGTAATAAACTGGCTCTCGGGCATAACAAGGATGATATCATTGAGACTTTGTTTTTAAATATTTGTTATGCCGGAGAAATCAGTACCATGCTGCCGGCCCAGTCTTTTTTCCAGGAAAGGTTCACTATCATAAGACCTTTAGCTTTTGCAGATGAGAGTTTGATCCAACGTTTTGCAAAAAATGAGGGTTTCCCAAGATTTATCAATCCCTGCCCAACCGCAAAAGTTTCTAAGCGAAAAGAAATTAAGATCCTTCTCCAAAATCTTTATAATAGTAATAGAAAAGTTAAAGGAAATATTTTCAAGGCAATGAGCCATGTGAAAACGGATTATCTGTTAAAATAGATAATTGGCATTCAATTAATAAAATCTAAACAAAAAATAAATTATATTAAGATTTTATTCATAAGAAATATGAAAGATATTCAGAATCAACGCGATTATCGCAATATGCCGATTAATAAGGTCGGTATCAAAAATCTGCGCTATCCTATAACAGTTCTTGACCGCCGGAACGGTTTTCAGCATACGGTGGCCTCAATAAATATGTATGTGGATTTACCCCATAAATACAAAGGGACACACATGAGCCGATTTGTGGAAATGCTGCATACATTTCGTTTTGAGTTGTCACTGAAAAAGTTTTCTGCGATTCTAGATCAGATGAAAAAGCATTTAAATGCTGCTTCAGCCCATATTGAAGTTATTTTTCCCTATTTTATCGAAAAGAGATCACCGGTAAGCAACTCTCCGGGACTTATGGATTATACTTGCCGGATAATCGGATCAAGTAATGCGGATGGTAAGGTCGATCTTATATCGGAGGTCATTGTTCCGATTTCTTCAGTTTGCCCATGCTCAAAAGAAATAAGCGATGCGGGCGCCCATAACCAGCGCGGAGAAGTTCGGATGCGTACCCGGTTTAAAAAATTTATATGGATAGAAGATATGATTGACCTGGTAGAGAGTGCGGCGTCATGTGAAGTCTATTCGGTCTTAAAACGGATTGATGAGAAACATGTTACCGAGAAGGCATTCAGTAATCCCAAATTTGTTGAGGATATTGTCCGGGATATCGCCAACAAACTAAAAAATGATAAAAATATAACCTGGTTTGCTGTCAGTGCGGAAAATTTCGAGTCGATCCATAACCATAATGCCTATGCATACATCACGAGTGGATCAGAAGAAGAATTTTATCTATAATTTGTTTTGTGTTTTTAGAAGCGGAATTGATAAGCAGGACAAAGCGATTCAATTCACCTCTTCCATTTTTGATATAACCGACCCGGGTTGTTATGCCTTTAAGGGTTCCTGTTTTAAAAAATTCATTTCCCATTCGGCGCATCAGTAGATGGTAAGGTTCAAATGCTGCGAGGATCTGATGCATGGCGTTTGCTGAAATCCGATTCGCTCTCGATATTCCGGAACCTTCCACAAAGCGGATATCTTGCAAATTAAGAACATTTTGGGCGTAGCTTAAGGCAGCGCGAACACCTTTGTCTAAAGTTGCGGGAGGACCGTAGACTTTTGCGCCTGCGGCAATCAATAGTTGGTTGGCCATAAAGTTGTTTGAATATTCAAGAAGTTTGGAGATAACCTGTGGTAACGAAAACTTGGAATGATAAGTAAAAATGAGGGTATCGTTTTCTTCTTGGATTCTACCGATTAATACCTTGCCATTTGAATGTAGACCTTCTTGTTGTAAAAAATATTTTAAAAGATAGCCGGTATATAATGTAATTTCGTTTTTCTGGTGAGAAAGGACGATTCTGCCCTGATTCAGGCTAGATTTCGTAATTCGGTCGAGTGAAAATGACAGCAGCGGTGTTTGGTCTTCAGCGCTAATGTAGGTCCCGTTGCTTTTAAGCTTAAAAAAAATCGTATTGAAATTGGTACACAGGGCGCCATTGGGGGCATCATAGGGTTCGAATGACGAGGTGATACCGGGAATTTTTAAAGGGTTTTCAAAATATGAATCATCTAAAATCAGATCCCTGAATTTATTAACCTTTAAGCTTAAGGTCTTGGCGATTTTCGGTAAAATCTCGGAAATAAAAAGAGGATCGCCATATCCTTTTACTTTTAGGTTTGAGTCCTTATCGATATAAAATTCGGTTGCAAAACGATATTCCGGTCCCAGATAATGCATAGCGACCAGAGCGGTTAAGATTTTTAAAGTTGAAGCCGGGATGAGCTTCTTATCAGCGTTTTTGGAAATGAGGGTCCGGCCGCGTGAATCTGTAACCAGAACAGCATCCCGACTTCCGATAAGATTATCGATATCCTTTATTCTTGCTGCCTGAAGAGGTTGAAGCGTTCCAACACTAAATAGGCAAAAAAATATTAAGCTTTTATAAGTATAATTTTTCATTCCTATCTGCTTCAAAAAAGGCTTTGTAAGCCTTATAGGTCATGAAAAGATCTGCTTTACTGGAAATTTCAAAAGGCGAATGCATTGAAAGAATTGCTGTGCCGCAGTCTATGATTTCCATACCATAGACAGCCAGAAATTTGGCGATGGTGCCGCCACCGCCTTGATCGACTTTGCCTAGTTCGCCTGTCTGCCAAACTACATTGTTTTCATTGAAAATTCTGCGTATCATGCCGACGTATTCTGCGCTGGCATCACTAGAGCCGGATTTTCCACCGGAGCCGGTAAATTTGGTAATACAGACACCATATCCTAGACGGGCGGCGTTCCGTTTCTCATGGACGTCTTGGTAATCCGGATCAAGAGCACCATTAACATCGGCAGAAATAGCCACGGAATTCATTAGTGTTTTGCGCAGAGCATTTCCAGTGTCTTTGGTGCCGGTTGCGTCGATCAATTCAGCGATGAATTCTTCTAAAAATCGAGATTTTGCGCCGGTATTGCCTTCACTTCCGATTTCTTCTTTATCAAAAAAGAAGGCGACTGCTGTTTTTTCTGTTTCAGATAATGCTAAAATCGATTCAAGAGCTGCGAAAGCGCATATTCGGTCATCTTGACCGTAGGCTCCGATTAGACTGCGATCTAAACCGATATCACGGGCTTTTCCGGCAGGTACAATTTCGATTTCGGCACTGGTAAAGTCTTCCTCGACAATTCCATATTTTTCATTGAGATATTTCAAAATATTTAGTTTGAAACGGTCATCTGCTTTGTCTTTGTTGATAGGCATACTGCCGATCAATACATTGAGCTTTTCGCCTTCAAAGACTTCTGACAGCTTTTTATCTTCTTGCAGCTTTCGAGCTAGATGGGGAAGTAGATCGGCAACTGTAAAAACCGGATCGTTTTCTGTTTCACCGATTTGAATATCAATGGGACTGCCGTCTTTTTTGATGATTTTACCATGAATGGCAAGGGGTCTTGCAAGCCAGTGATACTTGCGTATTCCACCATAATAATGGGTTTTTAAAAACGCTAAATCGACTTCCTCATAAAGAGGATTCTGTTTGATATCTAATCGAGGGGAATCGATATGCGCGGCGATGATGTTTATACCGGACATCAACGGTTTTTTACCTATAACCGCAAGGGCGATACATTTATTGCGATGGATTTTATAGAATTTATGGGAACCTGCCGTATCTTTTATATTTTTAAATCCGTTTTTTATTGCTTTATCCAAAATGTTCGAAACGGCCGCCCGTTCAGTTTTGGCATGATCCAAAAAAAGTTTGTATTGTTCCGCCAATTCAAAAACACTATTTTTATCATTTTCACTGATAACATCCCATACCAGAGAGGGAACGCGTGCAAGGCGTTTGCGAAGATCATCCATTTCATTTTTATTGATATTATTCTGCATTGCTTTACCTCGAATCATTATTCCACTAAGTGGCCTATCTATTGAGTTTGGAACCTGCTAAACAAAACGTCGCATAACTATTTATGAGTTCGGTTGCATACGATTTAATTTATTTGCTCTCTACAATTAAAGTGACCGGTCCGTCATTAATTAACATTACATCCATCATCGCACCAAATTGTCCGGTTTGGACTGAGATTCCTTTTTGCTGCACCTGGTTGACAAAATATTCGTAAAGTTCCTTGGCATGATCCGGCGGTGCAGCTTTTACAAATGAAGGTCGTCTACCTTTAAGGCAATCTCCAAGCAAAGTAAATTGTGACACTACCAGCATCTGTGCCCCAATATCAAGCAGAGATCGATTCATCTTGCCGTTATCATCTTCAAAGATACGCAAGCCTGTAATTTTATTTGCTAAATAGTCAGCATTACGTCTGGTGTCTTCTTGAGCGACGCCTAATAGAACCAGAAGGCCGCTGTTTATTCTACTGATCTGCTTTTTGTCGACCGTCACACTGCTTTCTTTTACTCTTTGTATTACTGCACGCATAATTTGATTCTTACTTAAAAAGATCTGCAAACGGGTTGTTAAACGGCTTGCTCTTTGTCTTTGACCTTATTGTCTTGGTTTTTTGCGCTGTTGGTTTTTTTTGATGTTGATCGGATTTGCCGGGAGCTGTTTTCATAGAAAGAGATATTCTGCTTCTTAGCAAATCAACATCGATGACCTTTACCATGACTTTTTGTTGTACCTTGACAAAATCCGTAGGCTCTTTCACATACGTATCTGATAGTTCGCTGATGTGAACCAGACCGTCTTGATGTACGCCTATATCCACAAAAGCGCCAAAGGCGGTCACATTGGTAACAATTCCCGGAAGTCGCATGCCGGGCTTAAGATCTTCCATCTTTTCAACACCGTCCGAAAAAGAAAAAAGCTCGAAGGTTTCACGCGGATCACGGCCGGGTTTAGCCAGTTCTGAAAGGATGTCTTTGAGTGTCGGTAACCCCGTTGTATCTGTAACATATTTGCAAATATCGATTTTTTCCCTAAGTGTCGGTATGGACATTAAGTCCTTAATATTGCAATTGAGGTCATTGGCCATGGCGTCGACAATGTAATAGCTTTCAGGGTGAACGGCACTGGCATCCAATGGATTTTCTCCATCTCGTATCCTCAAAAACCCGGCTGACTGTTCAAATACCTTCGGACCGAGACGCTGAACATTAAACAGCTCCTTTCTGTTGCTGAAAGGTCCGTTTTCATTCCGGTAGGCTACAATATTCTTGGCAAGTTGAGGCCCCAAACCGGACACATAAGTGAGAAGCTGAACACTTGCTCGATTCAGATCAACACCGACTCCGTTTACACAACTGATGACGATATCATCCAATGAATTCTTAAGGTCCGTCTGATCGACATCGTGTTGATATTGACCGACTCCAATAGATTTTGGATCTATTTTTACCATTTCCGAAAGAGGATCCATCAAACGCCGAGCGATTGATACGGCACCGCGAACGGTGAGATCAAGATCAGGAAACTCTTCACGCGCAATCTCTGATGCTGAATAGATCGAAGCACCGCTTTCATTGACTAGAAATACCGGAATATCTCTTGAGAAAGAAAGATTTTTGACAAATGTTTCCGTTTCTCTTCCGGCCGTGCCGTTACCGACGGCAATGGCCTCTATCTCATAGCGATCGCATAGCTTTAGGACAACTTCACCTGTTTTAATGTTGTTTTTTTGGTTCAGATGAAGAAATAGAGTATCATGGTACAGGAGTTTTCCTTGTCTATCCACGCAAACGAGTTTGCAACCGGTTCGGAATCCGGGATCGATTCCCATAATTCTTTTGGGTCCCAGAGGCGGAGCCAGCAGGAGTTGGCGCAGGTTGGCGGCAAATACGCGGATCGCTTCACTATCGGCTCTTTGTTTGATTGATAATCTTAATTCCGTTTCCATGGACCTTGAAAGAAGCCTCTTGTAGCTGTCTTTAATAGCTATTTTGACCTGCTTGGAATCTTGCCCCTCTCCCTTTAAAAAAAAATCTTCAAGTACTTGGATGGCCTCTTCTTCCGGCGGTGCGATGTTGAGGTTTAAGATGTCTTCCCTTTCTCCACGGCGCATGGCCAATATACGGTGGGACGGTGCGGATGCAGCCGATTCCATCCAATCAAAATAATCTTTATATTTTGTGCCTTTCGTTTCCACATCAGCGGCAACCCGGCTACGGATCAAGCCTTTGACAGTGAAAAGATTTCGCAGTTCGGCACGTGCTTGCGGGTCTTCATTGATCATTTCGGCAATGATATCTCTTGCTCCGGATAATGCATCTTCAACTGAATTTACTTCTTTGGCGGGGTCAAGGTAAGATTCTGCAGATTGATAGGGATCAATGCCGTTTTGAGTGAAAATAAGCTGGGCGAGTGGCTCTAGACCCTTGTCCTTGGCTATGGTGGCCTTTGTGCGACGTTTCGGCCGATATGGTAGATAAATATCTTCCAGGACAGCAAGGGTGGGTGCGTTTAGAACTTTTTTTTGTAATTCATCAGTGAGTCGACCCTGCTGTTGAAGAGATTTCAAAATAGAATCCTTACGCTTATCAAGTTCTTCAAGCTGATTTAACCGGTCTCGGATGGATGCTATTTTAACTTCATCTAAGCTGCCGGTGGCTTCCTTTCTATATCGTGCAATAAAAGGAATGGTGGCGCCGTCTTCGAGCAGGGTTGAAACCGCTTGAACCTGCAATCTTTTAAGATTGAGTTCGGTCGCTATTGCTGATATGTGTAAATTATTCATGATACACCTTAATACGGTTAAGAAATCTTATTGAGCATTTAGGAAGCTCGGTAACCGGAGCTTAATAGTGGCTAAAATTTTTAAAATATCTTTATTTTAAATTTGGATCAATATATAAATAATAATGTTCATTAAAATTTTTTTCTGAAACTCTGAACAGTTTACAATCCTGCATTCGTTCTTTGCTACTGAGGTTGGAGCATTTTTAGGTATTCAATGGATCTGAGGAGGTTTAAAATGGATAAAAATTTACGAAAAAAATTTTTTGACAGTGGTAAAACCATAATTTTTATTACTTTTGTATTATTATGTATTTCTAATGTTGCTTCGGGAGCGTCATATCAAACGCTTTTTCCATATCTGATCGATTTACCGGGATGGTCCGGAAGCGAACCGGAGGGGATGAATATGGAAATGTCGGGAATGACTATGGTGAATGCAACTCGAAGCTATACTAAGGGAGATAAAGAACTGACGGCCGTCATCATGATCGGAAACCAGGCTTTTGGTCTAAATCCTGCCGCTGCAGGCGGTATGAAAGTGGAAACTTCACAAGGGAAAATGGATTTCAAGACCATTGACGGATTTCAAGTCCAGACTGTCTATGATAAAGAAGATAATTCAGGAGCCGTGAACGTCATTCTTCAAGACGCCGGTGGAGCCCTTTTTACATTGACCTTTGAAGGGCTCAAAGCAGAAGAGGCTTTTAATCTTGTTCGGAAGTTTGATTGGGAAAAAATTCAAAAAGCAGCCAAATCAATCAAATAATCAGGAAATCTATCTTAATAGTTCAGATTCAGTACAAAGAGCCGATCATTATTTGTTTTATGATTTAGATGGGATTTTTATCAGCATCGTTTCAGGATCTAATTGAAAATCAGGATGATTGGGATAAGTCGACTTTCCCTTTAAAATTTTTACATGGATTTCTTCGCCGGCCGGCTGAAGTTGAACAACAACTTCAAATAGATTTCCAATTTTAACTAATGGTAAAGGTATACCGTCCGGGCCGAGTTCTTCATATCGGTGGGCGCGGACGGTAAACCAGTTATGGAATTCATGCTTTTTAGCAAGAGCTTTTAATTCATAAAGGGTTTTTGGGGTCGCCTTATCAAATGGAAGTCCATCAATCAGGATTGTCTGCGGAAAAAAAATATTTTGTTCGGTAAGATCTGTCAGCCTTTCTTCAAGTTTGGGTACACTAAATCCCTCAACCCTGAAGGTCATAATAAACCGATGGGGTAGTATGGTTTCCCAAAGTTGATGAATCTCATTCAAATTGGATTGAGCGGCAATGTTGCTGAAGATTTCTTCGTACCACAGAGAAACCTTTTTAACGGGATCATCCAGGCTGATATGAAGAACGTTTTTACCCTTCAATAGGGCAGCTAAGGCGAATTGTACCATCAGAGATGTTTTGCCCACGCCGGCACGAGCAATTATAGCGCCGAACCCTCCTTTGGGAAGTGCATCTTCAGTCTCACGAGCCATGAGCATCAAAGGATTTTGTAAGAGAAGATCCTTTTTAAGCATTTTGAGATTCCTTTCTTTCAAGAAAATAACTTTTGCTTGGAGTGAATTTTGAGTTCTATTTTTCAGTTTTTGGATAGAGATGGTTTTATGCAACCTTCTTTTTTCCTTCAGCCGCTTTTTTCATCAGTTCCTCGGCTATGGATTGCGGTACCTGTTTATAGGTAACAAATTCCATCGTAAACTGAGCCTTTCCTTGTGTCGATGATCTCAATACCGTCGAATAGCCGAACATCTCTGCAAGAGGGACTTGGGCTTCAATAACACACAAATGGCCTTCGTCCTGTGAACCGACAATAATTCCTCGGCGCTGATTCAATGAACCCATTACAGTGCCTTGAAATTCCGTCGGTGTTTCCACAACCACTTTCATAATCGGTTCATGAATAACAGGCTTGGCTTTGGCATAACCTTGAAGAAACGCTCCACGGGCAGCTGCCTGAAATGCCATATCAGAAGAATCCACTGCATGGGAGCTTCCATCGTTGATCACAATCCGAATACCGGTGACGGGAAATTCCATACGTGGCCCTTTGGCTAAGCATTTTCTGAATCCCTTTTCACATGCCGGAATGTATTGTGTCGGGATGGAACCGCCGACAATTTTGTTTTCAAATATAAAGTCTTCTTCGGTCGTGGGCTCCATGTAACCTGCCACTCGACCAAACTGACCGGCACCCCCGGTTTGTTTTTTATGAATATAATTAAATTCGGCCTTTTGAGTGATCGTTTCACGGTACGCTACTCGCGGCATGCCGGTTGTGACGTCGCTGTCGTATTCGCGTCGCATTCTTTCGAGATAGACTTCGAGGTGTAATTCTCCCATGCCGGATATGATTGTTTCACCGGTTTCTTCATTTACGTAGGATTTAAACGTGGGATCCTCTTTAGTGAAACGATTTAGGGCCTTAGACATTTTGCCTTCAGATACTTTATCTTTGGGTACAATGGCAAGGGAAATAACGGGTTCAGGAACGTGCATGGATGTCATCGTCACATGGGTACCCGGTGTCACAAAAGTGTCGCCGGAAGCACAATCGATACCAAAAAGGGCTCCGATATAGCCGGCGGAAATCAATTCAATATCTTCCATTTGATCTGCATGCATGCGAACAAGTCGTCCGACCTTAACCTTTTTACCGGTCCGGACATTTAGGATCGCATCTCCTTTGGTAAGGGTGCCCTGATATACGCGAATGTAAGTCAGTTGGCCATATTGTCCGTCTTCCAGTTTAAATGCAAGCGCAACAAGAGGTTTGTTTGGATTAGTTGAAAGTATGATCGGCTCTTCATTGTTTTTTGGGTCAAGGGCATAGTTGTCTATATCCGCTGGACATGGCAATAGTGTTGTCACCGCATTCAGAAGGGGCTGAACCCCCTTGTTTTTATAAGCCGATCCCATGAAAACCGGTGTTATTTTACGGGCAAGAGTTGCCTGACGGATAGCTGAAATAATTAGATTTTCAGTAACTCTATCCTCAAGTGCTGCTTCAGTCAATTCATCGGAAAACATTGAGGCGGCATCAATAAGCATTTCGCGTCGCTGCATGGCTTGCGGTAAGAGATCTTTTGGTATTTCTTCCACTCGAGGCATTTCCCCATTATCACCGTCAAAATAAATTGCTTTGAAGCTGACAAGGTCAACTATTCCTGACAGATCGGCTTCAAGGCCGATGGGTATCTGCATCGCCACGGCATTATGGCCCAATTTTTTATTGAGTTGCTCAATAACCCGAAATGGGTTTGCGCCGCTCCGATCACATTTATTGATAAAAGCAATGCAGGGAACTTTATATCGGGTCATTTGCTGGTCTACTGTAATAGACTGAGATTGAACTCCGCCTACAGAGCATAGAATCAAAATAGCGCCGTCAAGTACGCGTAAAGATCTTTCCACCTCTATTGTAAAATCGACATGGCCGGGAGTATCGATAATATTGATCTCATGATTTTGCCATTGAGTATGTGTCGCAGCCGAAGTGATGGTGATACCACGCTCTTTTTCGAGCTCCATAAAATCCATTGTTGCCCCGACACCGTCTTTTCCCTTGATATCATGGATGGTATGAATGCGGTTTGTGAAAAAGAGAATTCTTTCGGTAAGCGTTGTCTTGCCTGCGTCGATATGAGCGCTGATACCGATATTTCTAACTTTTTGAATGTTATTTGCCACCTTATTTTCCCTCTAATTGATTCTATATTTTTAAGTTGATCGAATTATTTTTTAAATAAAAAAATCCCTCATTTGGAAACGATATGCCAGATGGGGGATCTTCCGTTGATGAGTATATTAATTAAAATCCTATATAAATATACAATTAATATTTATTTGTCAATATATTTATTTATAATAAGTAAAATAATGAGGATGGGATGGCGTTTTTTTTACCCCCACCCGCGTATATAGTGTTTTTAAAATACAAGGGTAGGGGAGGGATTGGTGCATTTAAACAAGTTCTATAACTTGTTTAACAAGTTTTTCGATACCGATTGCAACATCCTTTATGCTGGGGCCCAGCATATATGCCGGTGTAGTAACCAGTTTATTTTTATTATCCAAATGAATCATATCGACGGTGCAGACTTTATGCCGACCTCCCATAGCCTCAATAGCTTCAGCAGTACCCGGATCGTTTCCGATGGTTACTTCCGGATTTTTATTTCCTAAGGCCTTTGTCAACGTAGCGGGTGCAATACATATTGCTCCGATGGGTTTATTTGCAGCTGCCATTTCATTTATAAGTCTCTTAGTTTGCTCATTTACGGCTGAATCTTTGCCTTTGATTGCAAAATTACTTAAATTTTTTGCCGCTCCAAAGCCGCCGGGTATAATCAGCCCATCTATATCGGAAGCTTTAACATCTTGTATGTCCTTGATATCTCCTCTCGCAATCCGAGCAGATTCAATAAGTACATTTCTTTTTTCATCTGTTGGTCGGCCGTTTAAGTGGTTGACAACATCATATTGATCCACATTCGGGGCCATGCAGATGATGTCGGCACCCGCCCGATCAAGTTCAAGCATCGTAATAACAGCTTCGTGGATTTCGGTGCCGTCATATACTCCACAACCGGAAAGTAATACTCCTATTTTCGGCATGTGTCTCTCCTTTCCTTTTTTTCGTCCTGATGTCTTTTGGTTAATTCTGATAATGGAGCTATCTATACTTAATTGTAGGTGTACAGACGCATTTATATTTCTTATGGGGATCTTTTTATCTTTCTAAAACGTTTGGTCAGCGGTCTATGGCGCAATAAAACATAGGTACCCCCTGTACCTCCGTCGCAGGGTCTTGCACTTGTATAGGCGATAACCCATTTACGCCAGGGTCCCCGGGTTAGCCACTGAATAACTTTTGCTTTTAAAACCGGTTTTGAAGGTGAAGAGAGCCCGCGGCCATGAACGATCAAAACAGCCCTTTTACCCGTTATTATTGCCTCTTTTATAAATCTTTCAAAAGTGTTCTGTGCATCTCCCGCATTCAGCCCGTGAAGATCAATGTGAGTCTGAATAGAAAATTCTCCTTTGTGCAGCCGCCTTGCAATCTCCGGATTAATCTTATGTCCTATGCCTTCTATATATTCCGAGGTATCGGCAACAACAAAACCTTCTCCACGATTAATAAGATTTTTAAGCCGCAACAATGTTTCAGTTTCCAAGTCAATTTCGAAGTCTTGCGGCGGTTTTATGCGAATTGTATTTTCTAGTCGGTTTGCTTTTGAAATCGGTTTTACATCTGCCATGGCCTCCATAAAAAGTTTTTGTTCGTTTTTACGATCCGGCTTTGCTTCAAACTTTTTTAGCGGTTTGTCAAGAGTATGGGTCACAGGTTCAAAAGATCTGCTTCTAAGTAAGTCAGCAAGATTTTCAAAAGGTCTGAAGAGACCGGAAGATTTGGAAGGTTTCATGGTGTCACACCCCCCTCAAAATGAAATTATTCAGATTTCTGCATAATTAAAAATATTCTTTTTAATTTCTCCATTTTTATATTTGAAATAATCTTTAATAATTTTTTTGTGATCAAAAACAATTGGATCAGGAATTGAATTTTTCGTGAAAATATCCAGAGCTTTTGCATCATCGGAGGCCGTTGGTTTACCGATTGCTTTAGCAATAAAGACTGTTGTGACTGTATGATGCCGAGGATCACGGTCGGGAGCAGAGTAAGTATGGAATTGTTCTTCGAGTAGAATATCCAATGATGTTTCTTCCTTTGCTTCTCTTATGGCTGCGGATTCAACCGACTCGCCGTAATCGACAAAGCCGCCCGGCAGGGCCCATCCATGGGGAGGATTTACTCTTTCAATCAGAACAATACCGCCGTTTATTTCAATAATAATATCTACGGTAACCAGAGGATTTCTATAAGGTTTTTTCGATAGCATCAATCTATATCAATTTGCTTGAATTTCAGTTTAAATTTCAGGGACACCTGCTGGAATCAGGCAGACAAAAATCAATGGTTGATCGGTTGTATTCTTTATCTGATGTTCCTGGTTGCCGGGTATAAAAATAATATAACCCGATGTGACGGAAATCCATTTGCCTTCGGACAAGATTTCTCCCTTGCCTGAATGAATAAATATTTCATGCTCCCATTCATGCGAATGCCGGGGGGAACAACTATTTTTTGACAGTTCGAAAATGCGCATACAAAAGTTGTCTGCTCCATCACCTTTTCCAATGACCAACCGTCCTGTAATTCCACTTTGGGTAGCTTTTTCAGAATGCTTAGGCTCAATTCCAGAATAATGTTTTATCTTCATAAAAATTTCCTTCTTATTTATAACCCTTGATGGAATATTTAAAGTAATATAATCAAATAAATCAGAGTTAATTATTATGAAAATAGAAAGGTATAATGTCAAGGTTAAATTTTTAAATCTTACTAACGGTTCTAAATTACATCCGAAAGAGGGCTGAGTTTATTCTTTCTTCGATACTTAACTGCTTTCTTGACTAATTGTCCAATTTAGGTTGTTATGTAAGGCATACCATTTTTAATGATAAAGGAGGATACAGATGGATTTACATGAGTATTGCCCATCAAAATTGAAGCGTTCTGAGGAAGCGATTTCGCAGATAAAGAGAGGAAGCCGGGTTTTTATCGGTACGGGTTGTGGAGAACCTCAACACCTGATCAGAGCCATGGTGAAAGATATGAATATGCAGGATATCATGGTCTATCAAATGCTTTCTTCGACCTTCTCCAAGTTTGTAGACGATCCGTCTTTTCTCAGGCGGTTTTCGCTCCGGCTTTTTTTTATCAGTAAAAGCATGCAAAAAGCCGCTTTCGAAGGCAAAATAGATTATATACCATCTTATCTTTCTCAGATACCCAAACTGTTTTCCAGTAAAATCATCGGGCTTGATGTTGCATTAGTACAGGTAAGTCCTCCGGATCGATTTGGATATTGCAGTCTGGGGATTTCTGTTGATATTACGCGATCGGGAATAGAAAATGCAGATTTAGTTATTGCTCAAGTAAACCCCCGGATGCCCCGAACTTGGGGAGACAGTTTTGTCCATGTAGATGAAATTGATTATTTCGTTATACACGAAGAGCCCTTAGTTGAGGTTCTTCCGAATGAACAGGAAACTGAAGTCGCTCGTAGAATCGGTCTTTATGTTTCTCAGTTGGTAGAAGATGGCGCCACGCTTCAGATCGGCTTTGGCGGTCTGCCTTATGCCATTATGCAATATCTTGATAAAAAAAATGATTTGGGGATTCATACCCAGCTTATAACCGATGGTCTCTTACCCCTTTTTGAAAAGGGTATTGTCACCAATAAAAAAAAGACACTTCTTCCTGGAAGAGTGGTGGCATCTCTATGTATGGGTTCTGAGAAGATTTACAATTATGTAGATAATAATCCAAAATTTTATTTCCGTTCTTCTGAATTTGTTAATGACCCCACTGTAATTGCACGCAATGATAAATTGATTTCCATCAGTTCAGCGTTGGAAGTTGATTTGACCGGGCAAGTTTGTACGGATTCTATGGGATACTTATTTTACAGTGGTATCGGTGACCAAGTCGATTTTCTTCGCGGCAGTGCAATGTCAAAAGGAGGTTTTACAATTATCGCTCTTCCATCTACAGCTCAAAATGGCAGAGTGTCCCGAATTGTATCCCATCTCAGTGAAGGAGCTGGAGTAGCCACTACTCGAGGAGACGTAAACTTTGTCGTGACGGAATACGGAATAGCAGAGCTTCAGGGAAAAGGAATCTATCAGAGAGTTATGGAGTTAGCTGAAATCGCCCATCCCAAGTTTCGTGAAGATCTTATCGAACAGGCAAAAAAACATCATTATATCTTCGCTGATCAATTGCCTCCACCTAAGGTTGATCTTCTTTTCCTTGAAGGCTATAAGAGCGCGTTGCAATTGGAAAATGGGATCGTAGTCGAGTTTAGACCACTTTTACCTACAGATGAGTTTGAGTATCGGAACTTTTTTTATTCACTTGAGGAAAGAACGATTTACTTCAGATTTTTTTACAAGATGAAAATATTCTCGCATGAAGTTGTACAGAAACATTGGGCATCTCTGGATTACAGAAAAAATATGTCAATTATCGGTCTGGTGCAGGAGGGTGGGCATAAAGAAATCATCGCAATGGGTTCCTATGCTAAAGAAGAAGATAACATTGCAGAAGTCGCCTTTGTTGTCCGAGAGGATTTTCACAACATGGGTATCGCTTCTTATTTACTGAAAGTGCTGGAGAAAATAGCACAAGAAAATGACTACACAGGGTTTTCCGCAACAGTATTAAGGGAAAATGCTGCGATGATTCATATTTTTAAGGAAAGGTATCCGAATGCAAATATTTCATTGAGCAATGGAAGCGATGTCTTAATTGAAATGAATTTTGATGATGCTATTGGAAACTGATGTAAGTTATTGCAATGATTCTAGGTTCGTTAGAATGGAAGTGTTTTATTCAATATGGCGCCCGAGCCATGAATATTGACATTGAAAAGGAAAAAGTGGATCAGTTGGCCATTTATGCTTTAGAACTGAGCCGATGGAACCAAAAAGTCAACCTGACAGCTATTACCGATCCGGTGGAGATTGCCGTCAAACATTTTTTGGATTCAATCGCTCCTGAACCCTTTATCCCGCCCTCTGCTTTGATGTTGGATATCGGTTCAGGAAGCGGATTTCCGGGAATACCGCTTAAGATATTGCTTCCATCATTATCGGTTACACTGATCGATGCATCTCGTAAAAAGGCCAGTTTTTTAAGCCATATAATCAGAAATTTAAAACTTCAAGATATTCAGGCTTTTCACATGAGGGCCGAGGATCTTGCGAGGAAGCGGGCTTTGGTAAAAGGCTATGATGTGATTATATGTCGTGCGCTGTCTTCTCTGAAGACTTTTATTGTAATGGCCTCGCCTTTGCTGGCGAAAGATGGGATGATCGTCGCCTTAAAAGGAAATGATGTTAAAAAAGAAATTGCCTCCTTGTCTTTATTAACTGATGGTAAATCTTGTCAATTAAAAATCGGCAACTATAAATTTTTTCTGGAATTAAAAGCCTATACCCTTCCACACCTCGAATTGGAAAGATACCTTGTTATCCTTAAGTTAATCACAAGTTGATTCTAATGTCGGCAGTTATTACCGTTCAAGATTGTTCTCATACTTTGTGATAATTCTTTCATTGTAAACGGTTTCTGAATAAAGCCATTGCAGCCTCGCTGCATGATTGCCGTAGCCTCACCATTGAGACTATATCCGCTAGAAAGTAAAACCTTGATTTCAGGATTGATTTTTTTTAATCTTTCATAGACTTCTTTGCCGCCCATGTTCGGCATCACCATGTCTAAAATTACAAGCCCAATATTGCTGCAATGTTTTTTGTAAGCTTCAATGGCATCGTGGCCTCCTTTTGCGATTAAGACTTTATAGCCCATCACTGTCAGTATTTCCTGGGCCACTTCCTGGGTGATTTCCTCATCATCAACCAATAGCACAGTTTCCTTCGATTCGGTGTTTTTGACTGTTTGTTTGATTTTGACATGCTTGGTTTTTTCTTTTGAGATTATAGCCGGTAGGTAGATTTTAAAAGTAGTCCCATGATTTTTTTGGGATTCAACATCGATATATCCACCATGTCCTTTAATAATACCGTAAACTGACGCCAACCCGAGTCCTGTGCCGTGTCCCATTTGTTTAGTTGTAAAAAAGGGGTCGAAGATGCGTTGCATAGTTTCCTTTTCCATTCCAATGCCGGTATCCGTGACGGTCAGCAAAACATAGGCCCCGGGTCTAGGATTATATAAAGCTCCTGCCATATCTTTATGAGTGGCGTTTTGCGTTTTGAGTACAAGACCTCCTCCTGTCGGCATAGCATTTGCCGCATTAACATAGAGATTTAAAAGAACTTGCTCTATCTGCCCCTTATCCGCCAGAGTTTCTGCTAATTCATCACAAAATTCTCGATGAATGGTAATTTCTTTTTTGGCGCGGGCAAATGTTTCCGATGTTTCTTCGACGAGACTATTTAAACAAAGCGGCTTAACTTTATATCTTCCCTTTCTAGCATAACCAAGAAGCTGGCTGGTTAGTTTGGATCCGCTCTGAACTAGCTTTTCAATACGCTTTAATTTTTCATGGTGAGGATGCCGGGAAGTGATGTCTAAGATCATTAAAGAAGTATTTCCTTGTATTCCCATAAGAAGATTGTTAAAGTCATGAGCAATTCCAGCGGAAAGCGTACCGATAGCCTCCATTTTATGGGCTTGTCTAAGCTGAGTTTCTCTTCGTATTTTTTCGGTTACATTACTTAGAATGACAATCGCCTTGAATTCATTTTCTCTAAGCGGTAAAATTTTTACCTCAATTTGTTTGTCGTTCAATAATACGATAGAATCTTCAGCCGATTTTTGTGAAATGGCATGGTTGTTTTCCAAGAGGCCACAGATTTTTTCACGATTGCTGCAATCAAATAAATCAAGAAAATTTGAAGCTAGCAAGTTCTCTTCAGGTATACCGGTCAATGAAACGGCAACTGGGTTTGCGTATACGATTTTTGCATCGAGAGTAATCTCTAAAATTCCCTCGCTGATGCTATCAAGGATGATTTCAAAATGATGTTTAAGTGAGAGTAGTTCAGCGGTAATTTCACGGGAATGGATTTCTCCCAAGCCCATGATTTCACTTGAACGCAAAGTCGGGTTTCCAATTTCCGCTTGAGCCAAGGTTGCAAGAACATGTTTAGACAGCTTATTAAATGAGCATTTGGCAATGCAGGCATCGGCTCCAAAATCAGCAATGTTTATATTTTTCTCTTCAGCCGCAATGGCTGAAATGATAACCAGATAAACAGCGTTGAGCTTAGGCATCTTGCGAATAATGCTACAAAGTTTATCACCACTGATATTGGGCATGATCAAATCGAGAAATATGACGTTCGGCACATAGGTTTTTAATATTTCCAGCGCAGCGATGCCGTCTATAGCGGTTCGGACCTGATACCCTTCTTTTTCAAGCAATGTGGTCATAAATTTTAGCATCAGTACATGGTTATCTACGACTAATATTTTTTTTTTCATAGGATTTTTTTTAAATAGAAAGTAAAATGTTTTTCATAACTACCCGAATTTAACCCTGTTTCTTCCCTCTTCTTTCGCTTGATAAAGGAATCTGTCTGCCTGACGGATTAAATTATCAGCCGAAAAATCATTACGATGAGAATCATTTTCAAAGCTTGTTACACCAAAACTAGCAGTGATATATATCTCATTTTGTTGTACCTTGATGGCATGCTTTGAAATGGTCCCACAAATCCTTTTTGCAACGCGGATTGCATCGCTTAGATTCGTTTCCGGAAGAATAAGCAAAAATTCTTCACCTCCATATCGTACTAATGCATCCAGCGGATTTCGGATTGATCTCTTTATACAACGGACAAATTCTTTCAATATAAGGTCTCCGGTTTGATGCCCGTATTTATCGTTGACCTTTTTAAAATGATCAATATCGCATAAAATCATTGAAAGCGGGCGTCGGTATCTTTCCGCCCTTTTTATTTCAATTGGCAATCTTTCATTCAGATAACATCGATTATAGCACCCTGTGAGCGGATCCGTTCTAGATAAGATAGTGATTTCCTCATTAACTTTTCTAAGTGATGCCTCCAGTTCAAGGATGCGAATGCCTGTTTTTAGTCGGGCAAGTAACTCGGCTTTGTTAAATGGTTTAGTCAAGTAATCATCTGCGCCGGCTTCCAAGCCTGTGATAATATCATATTTAGAATCTTTGGCCGTCAAGAGGACAATAAAAACGTAACTTTGATTTATTCTGCTTCTAATGGCTTTGCATAGTTCTAGGCCGTTCATTTCAGGCATTATCCAGTCTGTTACAACCATTGGATAAAATTTTTCGTTAAAAAGTGTAAGCGCATCGATTCCATTTTCAGCCAATACAACTTCATGACCCGCATTCATCAATATTTTTCCAATAAGTTTCCGGGTGACTGGATTGTCTTCAGCTATCAAGATAGGAAAATGGTATTCTGATTCTTTTTCTTCTATTCTATTTCTTTTTAGCATAGGTGTCCGGAAATCTTCTTGCTCAAATTATAAGTTGGATAATATTTTTTTCGATCTATTGAAGAATGTACCACATGGTCTGGTGATTGACTCCAAACCGGAAAGTAAAAATGTTTTTACTTAGAAAAAGATGGTTTTAATTGTTCGCAGGAATACTACCTACCTGATAAGAATTCGTGCCTTTATGCGTATTTTTTCGTTTGATCATATCATTGAGGTGGTCAAGACTTTTCCTTATTATTTTAACAGCTTCAGGTATCTTTTCAGATTGGAAACAATGAGCTTTTGTTTCAATCTCTTTTGCGGTTTTATAGAGATCATCTAATCCAAGATTGATTGCAGCACCTTTTAGAGAATGGGCTGCGAAGGCTATTTTTTCTGCACATTGTTCTTTAATACCTGTTTGCATAATATTTAGGTCTGAAAAACTAGATTGTATAAAAATTTCGATGAGTTCTAAATATTCATGCTCTTCTAAGTCTATGTTTTCTGCAAGTGCCTTAATATTCATATAGTAGACTCCCAATAAACTTTAGTTTATTCCTTTGGTTAATTTGCGAAGCAATCTATGTGCTCCTTATTAAAAACCCATTTATTGATTATCTTAAAAACAAGTTCTTTTTTAATCGGTTTTGCAATATAATCATCCATTCCTATTTCAAAACACTTCTCTCTATCCCCTTGCATTGCATTGGCGGTCATGGCTACGATCGGAACTCGTCCTGAGTTTGCTGCTTCCCACTCCCGAATGGTTTTTGTGGCTTCCATTCCATCCATGCCGGGCATTTGAATATCCATAAGGATCAGGTTGAAATTATTTGGAGATGCCGTGTATTTTTGAACCCCCTCAATTCCGTTATTCGCTACTTCTACCTGGTAGCCGACCTTTTTAAGCATCATCTTGATTAGTTTTTGGTTGGACAAATTGTCCTCAGCTAAGAGTATACGCACGGAATTTTTTATCTCCTTGCAAACTTAATAATTTTGGACGGTGAATTTTATAATTTCTATGGAATATTTATGATAGAATTCAACCGTCGATAGGTATTTGGATGAATCCATATTGTCTTTTTTTACATTTCTTAAAAATTTTGAAGTGTTAAAGAAGATAGGGAACTATCGCAATTCAAATATATATATGAATGCACTAAATATAATACATAAAATAAATATACATTTTATCCGTCTTTTCTATCAAATTTATCGACAGGTGGTTTGAAGAACTTAAATATTGAATCTGATTTTGGTTTTATTAGGACTTATTTGAATATGAATGAATTGCATTTTGAATTTCAAAAAGCCTAAAATGAAAAATTATTACACATTCAAGGCTTGTTGTGCTATTTAATAATTTGTTTGATTGAGGTATTGGAAATAACATGGATAGATCGGCTGAAATCATTGAATAGCCCAATTAAAAGAATTTAAGCGCTATTTCATATTCCATATTCGTGTCTTGGGTGGTTAAAATTTTTGGAGGGGCGTTGTATGCGAATTGTTACTAGACCTGATTTCGACGGTGTCGTTTGTGCAGTTTTGCTTTTTGAAGCAGAAAATATAGATGTGCCTGTGAAATGGGTTGAACCCAATGAAATGCAAGGTGGCCTTGTTGATATTCAACAGGATGATATCATTGCAAATTTGCCTTATGATGATAGATGTGCCTTATGGTTTGATCACCATTACACCAATAAAATTAACAAGACTTTTAAAGGGGCTTTTAAAATTGCACCTTCAGCAGCAGGAATTATTTTTGATTATTATAGTGAAAATTTTCGCCGTGATTATAGTGAATTAATAAAAGAAACGGATAAAATCGATGCGGCCGATTTATCCTTGGATGAAGTCCTGCATCCGGAAAATTATCCATATTTACTGCTTTCCATGACGGTTTCAGATCATAATAAAGCAGATGAATTCTATTGGAACCGGCTAATTGATTTGTTGAGGAAATATGAAATCGAAGAGGTGCTTGAGGATTCGGAAGTGAAACAGCGGTGTTTGACTATCATTCAGCAAAACATGGAATACAGAGAAATCTTGAAAGAAAATACGAAATTGAAGGCGCATATATCGATTACGGACTTCCGTTCTTTCAATAAGACACCGATCGGTAATCGATTTTTAGTTTATTCATTATTTCCTGAATCGGTTGTCAATATTAAAATACGATATGATAATGAAGATAGAGAAAAGCTCATTGTTAGTGTCGGCCATAGTATTTTTAACCGAAATTGTAACGTAAACGTTGGATTAATGCTTTCAAGGTTTAACGGTGGCGGGCACGGCGGTGCAGGTGCGTGTACATTTCATGTGAGTAAAGCGGATGATTATATACCAAAAATTATCGAAATCTTATTGAGAAATGAACCCCAAGAAGATTATGTAGAAATTATTTAATTATATTTAAAATTAGTTCCTCTCACAAATAACGCCGAATAGCGAGTTGTTTTCATGTAAGCCCTTAATCCTGACACTAACAAGGGTATTTATCAGCACATCACCAGAGCCCCTGAAAAGAACAGGTACATAGCTTGAAGTCATGCCTTTTAGTAAACCACTCGATGGATTTTTTTTACCCTCAATAAGAATTTTAACCTTTTGTCCCTTTAATTTTTTGTAAAAATTTTCTGTTTTAATGTCACCAAGCTTTCGAATTTTGTCACACCTCATCTTGATCACCTTTGCAGGTACCTTATCGGGATATTTACCGGCAGGTGTCCCTTTACGAGATGAAAATGGAAAAACGTGCAGGTAAGCGATCGGTAAATCTTTAATCAGAGAATATGTTTTTTCAAAGGATTCTTCAGTTTCGCCGGGAAATCCGATAAGAATATCTACCCCAATGGCAGCATCGGGTATCGTTTGATGAATTTTAAGTATGAGTTCTCTGAAAAAAGAGTTTGTGTAAGGCCTGTGCATCCTTTTCAAAATATGATCGTCACCGCTTTGCAAAGGGATGTGAAAGTGATGACAGAAAATATCGGATTCGGCTACGAGCTTTATTAGAGGCTCAGTGATTTTGCGAGGCTCAATCGAGCTGAGTCTCACACGATCAATAGCTTTCGATTCATTGATACGATATAAAAGATCAAGTAGTCGAGACGGGTGTGGATGTAAATCCAAGCCGTAGCAGCCTAGGTCGATACCTGAAAGAACAACTTCTCGATGCCCCGCTTGTTTAAGCTGTTTGATATTTTCTAATACGTTTTCAAGGGGCATGCTGCGGCTACGGCCGCGTGCATAGGGAACAATGCAGTATGTACAAAAGTTATTACATCCATCCTGGATTTTTAACAAGGGTCTTGTCCTGTTCCCAAAAACAGTTAAAGAGGGTTGCTTAAAATGATATTCATCAAAAATATTTTGGTGAATGTTTATCGGATAAGACGAAACCTTTTCTTCAGATTCCTTCCTAGAGGTAATTAATGCCGGGATTTTGAGTTTGTCGGCATTACCGATTATATAATGAATGCCCTGTATCTTTTTAATTGCATCCGGTTCCATTTGAGCATAACAACCGGTTACGTATATGCAGGCATCGGGATTAGAACGAATGAGTTGTCTTATCACTTGCCGAGACTGCATAGATGCTTTTTGGGTGACGGTGCAGCTATTTACGATACATAGGTCCGCATTTTCCTCCCCATTTGCCATTATCCAGCCCAATTTTTGCAAGGAACATGCAATGGCCTCTGATTCATATTGATTGACCTTACAGCCAAGTGTTTTAATTGTAAATATCGGCATAAATTAAAATGATAGCCTTAATTCAAGTGTAATTTATTTAATCTGCCTTCTTAATCATTTTCAGCAATATCAATCCATCCTCCGCCTAGAACCTCATCCTCTTTATAAAATACAGCGCCTTGCCCCGGCGTTATTGCCATTTGAGGGGTTTTAAATTTGATCATTGCCGTATTGACGTTAATAGGAAAAAGCATTGATGCAACCGCTTCGTGACGGTATCTTAGGCGGGTATGGACTTTAATTGGAGATGTCGTTGGACGATATATCCAGTGCAAATTGGTAATCCTACATTTCCAAGACAGCAAGTCTTCTTTAAAGCCTACAATTAGACGATTTGTTTTTTGATCCATACGAACAACATAATAAGGCTCGGAAGCCGGGCAGTTGATGCCGCGCCTTTGACCAACGGTAAAAAGATGAAGCCCTTGATGTTCGCCTATCACCTTTCCGTTAACATTTTCTATAAGTCCCGGCTGTGCTCTAAATGTTTCTTGCCGGATTAAAAATTCCCCGTAGGTTTGACCTTTGATAAAACAGATATCCTGACTTTCTTTTTTCCTAATGGGGGTAAGACCTTTTTCCCCTGCCAGTTGTAAAACTTTTGATTTCGTTATACCGCCTAGTGGAAAACATGCGGTGGAGAGCTGATTTTGTGATAAAAATGCAAGAAAATAAGACTGGTCTTTAGTTCGGTCAACCCCCTTTAATAGCTGATAACGGTCCTTTCCACTTTTTTTTATTCTGGCATAATGCCCGGTTGCCAGATAAGATGCTTCCATTTTCAGAGCATGATCAAGGACGATTCCAAATTTTATCGTAGGATTACATATCAAGCAGGGGTTGGGAGTTTTTCCGGCTTGATAGGTGCGAGTAAAATAATCGACAATTTTTGATTTGAATGCTGCTCTACAGTCTATAATTTCAATATGAATATCGAGTTGGTCGGCTATCTGAGATATTTTTTGTTTTTTTTCATATCCGGAAATAAAATGAATCCCAATGACGTCATATCGCTGCTTTTTTAAAAGATACGCTGCAACCAAAGAATCTATGCCGCCGCTAATGGCAATAGCGATTAAGGGTTTCATTCAAAAAAACTTTTATTTGTCATGCGAACTTCCATTGCCCGAGTGGGACAGGCGGGTATGCAATGTTCGCAGACAATGCATTTTTTCTGATCGAAAATAACCAACATTTCAGGTCGTTGAATAGATAATGCACCGGTTGGGCATACGGCCGTGCAAGCACCGCAGTGGATGCATTTATTTGGATCACGTTTGACTTCCTGGGCTGCATTTTGAATATGGATTCCCTGATCTTTTAGGTATTGCACGCCTTTTTTAAAGTTTTTTTTGGAGCCGGATAGCTCAAGAACCATGATTCCCTCTTTTCTGGGAAGTATGGTTGCATTGAGTATCGTAAAAGTCAGGTCAAAATCTTTAGCAAGGTAACAAACTGTCGGTTTTTGCACTCTGTCTTTTGGGAAACGAAGAATAAGTATTTTTGAATACACGCCAGCCTCCGAAAGGTGGTTCTCCCCAAGTAACTATATAATCAATGCTTAGCGAGGAGCTACTTGCTTGTATATTACATCAAAACGGCTTTGAGGAGCTTTCTGTGAAAAAAATATCTTAAACTAATGGTAATTAATAATCATGTCAACAGGAATCCACCAATATCGCAGGATAGTAATGGTAAATTTTAAAGTCCTTCTTCTTATCTCACATAAAAAGATGATGTAAATAATTGTCCTTAAGATATTTTTATAGTTCCCGATAATAGCACTAAGAAAACTTAAAATATTTTTTAAAAAAACTATTTGGTCGATCTGGTAGTTTAAACATTTTTTTTGCTGATAGGCTTATCAAAAATGTGTTTTAAATATAAATAAGGTCGCGCTGATTGTATGCCTGCATAGTCCAAAATCAAGTCATTCTGATAGGTCTGATATGAGTGAAGATTCATTATGTTTTCCTCCCTGAAGTCGAAACTAATTTTTTTTATCACACTGATAATGGCTATAACGGCAGCCTCAATTATGTATGTTACCCATAGGTATGTGGGACGCGCTATGTTTGAGGCTGAAGAGGCTTCCACCGAGAATGTTCTCCAATTAGTGTCACTTAATATCGAGGGTAAATATAAAAAACTTCTTTCCGATAAGATTGAAACGATTGTTAGAGCGGAAAGAAGATTAAAAGATCTATCCTATTTTTATCTTTCCGGTTTAGAACAGTTTAGCTTGATTTGTGAAAACGGCATATTATCGAGGGAAGAAATAATTGAGAAATCGATAAATTGGCTTAAAACTCTGCGTTTGCAAACGGCGATTTTTTTTGTTTTCGATCAGCACGGCTTAATTTTAACGCATTCAGACCCCTGTATGAACGGAACATACATTAATTCGCTATATGACATGAAAGGAAGAAGCCTTGCGAGTTTGATGCAAAAAAGCGTTTTTAAGGATACTGGGGAATTTGCCGTATACCTATCCAAAAAATCAGGCAAAAATACGAGTAGCAAGAAACTGGGTTTTTTTGTTCAGTTCCCAAAATGGCAATGGACTTTGGTTACTGCGATTGATTTCGATGATATAGAAGCGGAAACCGAGAAAAAAATGGAAAAACTCGTCGAGATGCTTAAAAACACTTTTGCCAGGATTCAAATTGCCAAAACCGGGTGTGCATTTTTATTTAACGGAAAGAAGAATATGATAATACCGCCGCGTTGGTGTCAGGATATGAACTATAGTACGCTCAAAAATGCTCAAACGGGTAATCTCCTTTTAGATGATCTGATACGTACTGCTAAATCAAATTCTGATGCAGTTTATTACATTAAACCTGCTGATGGGAATAATCTCTTCTTGGAAGCCCGTATGAGCTATTTCAAGGCTCTTGACTGGTACATCGCAGCCGTGGTCCCGGTTCAAGAAATTCGGCAACCTGCCAAAAACCTTGTCACCCGGCAAAGTTTGATTATTGCCATGATTTTTTTCGGAGCATCAATTGTGGCTTTTTTTCTAATGCATAGAATTTCTCGCCCTCTAAATATATTAACCTCTTATGCAAAAGAACTTCCTTCACATGATTTTACTGCTGAAAAAGAGAAAGAAAGCCCTCTAGAAAATCTTCCTGGTAGATTCAAGGATGAAGTCGGTCGACTTGCCGAATCTTTCATTTTCATGAAAACTGAACTGAGAAAAAATATCCAGCAGGTGATAGAGGCTACCGCAACTAAAGAACGGCTTCAAAAAGAAGCAGCTGAAGAGTCCAACCGTGCAAAAAGTAGGTTTGTAGCCAACATGAGCCATGAACTCAGGACCCCTCTGAACCATATTATTGGTTTTACAGAGCTGATTCTAGATAAGGAATTCGGAGAACTTAATCCGGAGCAGGAGGAATGCCTTACTGAAGTTTATAATAGTAGTAATCATTTGCTGGCTTTAATTAACGATATTTTAGATATTTCTAAAGTAGAGGCCGGAAAATTGGAACTGGATCTTTCAGCCACAAATTTGCCGATGATTCTTAAGCAAAGCATGAATATTGTTAAAGACAGAGCCATGAAACATCGTATTGAACTGTCATTAAACATCGATAACATAGCGGGAACGATTAATGCGGATGAACGTAAGTTAAAGCAAATTCTTTATAATTTATTGTCAAATGCTGTGAAATTCACTCCGGATGGCGGAAAAGTGTGCTTAAGCGCTAGACAGACTATGTGTAATGTACGAACAGGTCTTCGTGAGACGGATTCAAAAGATTTCAAAATTATCCTTGATCACTTTGAAAAAAGTGAAATTGCCCATAGCGAATGCAATACGGCTGTTGAAATTTCTGTTTCCGATACCGGAATCGGTATCAAAAAAGAGGATCTGGAGCGCATTTTCAATCCTTTTGAGCAAGTTGAAAGTGATGCCAATCGAAGATACCAAGGAACAGGATTGGGATTGTCCTTGACTAAAACGCTTGTAGAACTTCATGGTGGAAAAATTTGGGTCGAAAGTGAAGGTATAGAAAAGGGCAGCACCTTTCGTTTAGTAATTCCGATGTGAGAAGCGGGAAATAAATTAATGTAAAACTTTTTTACCGTATTTGAAATTTCCGCTTTTGCAGCCGCGATATAATATTCAATTCAATGCCCTGCCCGGTTCAAGAGACTGACAACTAGTTCCAAGGTTACTTTTGCCGATCAACAGGTTTGCATTTTGTTTTTTTTGTGTCTTTGTGTTTCCGCTTTTTATGTGAATGATTAAAAATAATTTTATTAAAATGAATAAATTTCAAGTCAGTAACAAAGGTGGATTTCTATGACCAAAATACCATTCATCAAATATACCTCCTATGGTAACAATTTCGTTATTGTCGATGAAACACGAGCACCTCTACTTACTGAATTTGAAAAAATGAGCTTTGCCTATCAGGCCACAAATGTTTTTTATGGAGTCGGCTCGGATAACTTTTTAATAATCCAACCTTGTAATATTAAAATTCTAAATGAAATTAATAAGTTTCATGGATATTGGGAAAATATCCCTGATACAGAGGGTGCAAATTTCATCTTTAGAATGTTTGAACCCAATGGGGAGGAATCATTTAGCTGTGGTAATGGGCTGATATGTATTGCGGATTATATTTATCGTAAATATGATAAAAAGTTTGCCCGAATAATGACCGAGATTCCGTCCTTGAATCCCAAAGTAATAACTATTGGTACAAATCCGGAAAAAGGGAAAAATTGGGCCAATATGGGCCATCCTAGAAAAATTCCGTTGGCTCTAGCTAATCCTTATATGACAAGGTCTTATGATAAGGAAATAGATATGATTAAAGATTTATCATTGAGCAATTTCCGGCAAACCGGCGGATTGGAATTTTTTACCAATGATACTTCATTTAAAATTTCAGGTTTCCTTGTTTTTACCGGCGAACCTCATTTTGTTGTTTTTAGTGAAACCGGTTTTTCGATTGAGGACTTAGGGAAGAATATATTTTTAACTTCTAACGAACCAACTACATTAATTCAAAATACTGAAAAAAGATTGAACTCAAGTTCCTCGTTTATTCAGTTTATTGGTGATTATTTTGAAAGAGAATTTTCGCATATTTTTCCTGCCGGAATAAACATTAATTTTGTTCGCGTTGTTGATAGTAATGGCATATTGGAGTATCGCTGTTTTGAGCGGGGCATTAACCGCGAAACTTTGGCTTGTGGAACCGGAGCGGTTGCAATCGCGTTTATCGCTCGACGTCTAAAAATGCTTACTGCGAATCCGATTCATTTATGGCCTCATCGATGTCGCTGGTATGATCCTTATGCACAAAGTCAGGTTAAGGAAACTGAAAAAGGATGGATACTGTTTGGAGCACCGGTCATGTTGTTTGAGGGTATATTTATGCTTATTCAACCTGAAATTGAGAAAAACTATTTTTTAAACATACGGCAAGCATTGGCTAACAAGTCTCTGAGGGCTGAAGAAAGAACTATTTGCAATTTATCTGCCGCAGCTTTTTGATTTAGGCTTTAATTAAATAAAGTTTTTATGTTTTACTTTAACTTGGATCAAGCGGTGAGAGAAAACAGCCCTATTCAAAAACCATTTCGACGGATTAAGAATAGTATTTCAGTAAAACACAGGCTAATCTTAAGCGCTGTTTTTTTGCTGGTCATTGCGCTTGGCTTCAATTTGTTTTTTAATTCGAGTTTTTTTGATAAAATTTATCTGGAATCTCTTATTTCACAATATCGTGTCATTGGAGAAGACCTGCAAAACAAACTGGAAATATCATTACACCTTGGGGCAAATATTAGAAAGTTTATTGGGATTAATCAAATATTAGAGAAAACAAAGCAGCAATTAAATAAAGTCACCGACGGAGCGTCAGCACCAGGTGGGATAGGAACATCGGTATCGGAATCTAATGCTATCGTAGCAATTGTTGGGACGGATAATACGATTCTTTATAGCACGTGTAAAAAAAATGTAGGTATAATATTACCCAAAAACCTTCTGATAGATTTAAAAAAAAATGGGGGTAAAGATTATCGTTTAAATAAAGATCACTATATCAACCTACCGGTCAAAGGTATTAACAAAGAATATGTTGCCAATATAATCTTAACTTTTCGTGAAAAAATAATTAGAAAAAACTTTAATGTGATCCATAAACAATGCTTGGGAACCATCATCGTAATATTTTTTTGCGGAATAACAATCCTAACACTGCTGCTCCATTTTACAATACCCCGGAAGCTTCAAGACATAAGATCATCAAAGACCAGGACTTTTCTTATTATCTTTTTAGTTATCGGTTTAGCTCAAATTATTTTTACATATTTGAACATGATTTCTTTCAGAGACAATTACCTGGAAATCAGTAGAAAGAAAACGGAAATAATTATATCAAATCTTAAGGATGACATTGAATCCTTATTGAGCAAAGGTGTCTGTCTCGATCATCTCTCAAGGATAGAGGTTTTGATGGGTAAAATCCTTGCGACCTATTCGGAATTAAAGGACATTACCATTTCTAACAAAAAAGGACAGCCCCTATATATGGCAACGCAGCATGCCTTAGTTGATTTTCATCAAGAAAAAAATGGAACAATTAAGTACGAGCCAGCAAATGTGCCTATTATTGATCCCGAATATCATATTCGTTTGAATCTAATGAGAAAAGGAGAACTTAAGGGGTATCTTTCCGTAAGTATTTCAAAAGATATTTTATCCGAGCGTTTGCTTAACATTGTAATGGATTCCTTGACTGTGATAGTTATTTCAATTCTTTTCCTCGTAGAATTTCTGATTTTGATTTTTAATTTTATTAAAAAGCAGATTCATATCACAGAGAAAAAAATAAAAATTCATTATGGTGTTATGCGACCTGCTGCATTCTTATTTCTTTTCGGCGTCGATATTTCCGTTTCATTTTTACCGCTTCATATAGAAAAATTATATCATCCGATTTTTAATCTTTCCAAACAGTTAATTATGGGGCTGCCGATTTCTGTGGAATTTTTTTTTGCAGGAATTTCAATTCTAATATCAGGGGCATGGTTTGATCGGCGAGGATGGCATGAGCCTTTTTTTAGTGGTCTTATTTTGGCGATTTTCGGGATTCTCTATTCTTGGATGGCACCAGATGCCCTTAATTTTATAATTTCCCGGGGTATTGTCGGCTTTGGTTATGGTCTTGTTTTGATGGCTTCTCAAGGTTTTGTAATTTTCTATAGTGATGGGAAAAGCAAAGCTCAGGCCCTTGCCAGTCTTTTTGCCGGTATTTATGCTGGAAGTATCTGCGGCTGCGCAACCGGTGCTATGCTGGCAGAACGTATTGGTTACAGTAAAGTATTTTTAGCTGGTGCTATGATTTTGATTTTTGTTATAATTTATACCCTTCTTTTTATGCGAAATGCTATTCAAAAACCGGAATTTGAATTTGCTGAAAAAACAATACCCGCTTTTAAGACAAAAAAAATTATAAATTTTTTATCTAATAGGTCTGTATTAAATTTGATTTTCTTCAGCAGTCTGCCTGCTTCTATAGCGATTGTCGGTTTTCTTAATTACTTTAGTCCGATATATTTAAATCGCATTGGGATGTCTCAATCAACTATTGGACGCGTATTAATGGTTTATGGAATTTGTCTTATTTATATTGCACCATTTATAAGTAAATATGTGGATGCCTCGCCTAAAAAACAGCTATATATTTTTTTAGGGTGTGTGCTTGGTAGTTGTGCATTTTTAGTTTTTTATTTTTTGGAAGGACTTTTAGCTGCTGTATTAGCAATTCTAATGCTGGGGATTTCTAGTAGTTTTGTTCTTGTTACACAGACAACTTATGCATTGAAATTGAAAGTTACTCAGGAATTGGGTGATGGTAAAGCAATTGGAATTTTCCGATCTACAAGTAGGGTCGGACAAGTGCTTGGTCCGATTATCTTTAGCTGGTTAATCGCAACAAATATCAATGTAGGAATCACCTATTTCGGCATTGCCTATTTACTCACAGCTTTACTTTTTTTCCTCTTTACTCAAAAAGATCAAAAAATCGCTGTGGTGGAGGACGCATAGAATGTACACAAAAAATAGCACAGCAGTGAATCAGACGGAAAGTAATTTTCTCTCAGCAGAACATTACTTAGAGGTTGTATGTAGAAATTCTTCGGTTATAAACCGAACAATTGAACAATATGGCAATTTTACTCTTTATGATTACCTTAAAAATCTTCTCAAAAAAGTTGAAAAGCCTTATCAAAAGCGTGATGATCTCGTTGAAGCAGTTTATCGATATGCAGCCCCACTTTTAGGAGAATCGATAGCAAAACAGGCTTCCCACGATCTTGTTTTATATCCTGTGGTTCTTACTGCCAACCACCATGGGGTCGACTATTTTTCTCAATCAATTCAAGGAAGTATTATTTTTTCCCTTAGCGCTTTAACGTGTAATAACTATGCTAAAACGGTTCTGGTATTTTCATTTGGAGCTATTTCACTTAATAATTCGACATATCCAAGAGGCTTGCTTTTATATAATACAGAAAAGCATAATGAATTTGATAATATGCCTAAGAAATTGCCTATTTATTCTGATCGGTTTAAAAGACAAATGGTTAGCAATGTAAATGGATTTGATAAAGTGATGATTATCCGGGCCCAGGCACGTTTTGATAAAATGATTCATGATCGGAAAATTTCCCCTACTCTTGCAAGCCCCCTAAGGCAAATATTATGGCAAGATTACTGTGATGCAACAGTGATGAATCTAACCAATTATTCAGAACAATCTGTGATTGTAAACAGCCGTATTTGGAAACGGATTTTTTCGGAATCAGAAATAGTACCAAAAAGCGTTTGTATTGAAATTGAAAAAGTGGTTAGTATACTTTTAAAATCTGATTTATTAAATCCGGAAAGCCTTACTTGGTGTGTGATGTTTGACTCCAAACTTAGGAAGAATTTACTATATGAATTAGATGGTGAAAAAGCTTGCTGGAAACGAAAAATGCTGTATCAGCGACTTGGCAAGAGTAGAGTAGGTGAAAAAAAAGAGAAAATACCCGATGGGTGTGGAACCCATTTTTTTTGGGGTGTTGATGATACAGGAAGAAGAATTCCACTCTATCTTAAAAGTGATTCTTCGAATAATGATGTGGTGCTCCATGGAATGGATGATCATGGTAAAATTTGGGAATTCCCCTTTACATTTAATTCGATCCTAAAGTGCTTGAAAGAGGCTCGTTTAATACCTTCACTTTTCACTTGTTTCCTTACCGTTGCTTTTGCTCGCGGTTTTACTTGCCTTGGCGGCTACTTTCAATGTAAATATCTTCCCATTATGCAACGAGGCCTTGTAAATGCTTTAAAAAAAACAGGTGGTTATGATAATATGGTTCAACACGTTTCAAAAGTGACAACAGATGGTTATTTGTCAGGCATGCTTGCAGTGATGAGCCAGATTGAGGATAATTATTTGATTCCAGCTGGGCCGATTGAAATTATTGCGGGTGGTGGAATAACAAAAAAAGATATTGAAAAAATGTTATCTCTAACTATTCAAGATGCACACATGGCTGCATTGTTTGAAACAGTGCCCGATATTACTCCTTGGGAATTATCTGTACGTAATTGGCAAAAGCAGCTGGCGGCAGACTGCTTTCAGTTGCTGAAAGGTAAGGTAGTTGTGAAATCGTAAAAACCGGAAAATTAAGGTGATTTTATTTCACTGTAAATTTCATCTGCAGCACCTAGAATTTGAACTGGTGGATCGAAGCCGATAGCCACTGCTGTTTCTATATTGATGGCAATTTTAGGGGGTTCTTCAAAAAGTTGATCCAATTGTCGAGGCTTTGCACCATTAAAAATTTTAGCGAATGTTTTCGCATGAAATTCTCCAATATATTTAAATCCAGCCTGTGAAAGGCTTACAAGGAATCCATACCTAACTTCTTCTGAGCCGGATTGAGAAAAAGTAGGGACACCATGAGAATTTGCAATTTCTACTAATTTGGGAATGCTTTTTAAACTTACGCCACCTTGTAATGTTACATAAACGGCATCCACTTTTTTCACAAGTTCATGAAAACATGCAATAACACTTTCTTCAGCCATTTCTTTATCTGCAACGTCACTTTTGGTAAAGCATCTTATAATATTAAATCCAAGCTCCTTTGCGACTTTTTCTATTTTGTCGACTGCTGCATAACTTCTACCGCTAACTGTGTCTTCATAGGCAACACCTAGATTCTTAAATCCAATAATGTCATGGTATACTCTTATTTGCCTTTCATAGCGATAAGGGTCAACGCTGGCGTGTATATGGTCAAAACCGGAATCTTCAACACTTTTTATAATTCCTGATGCAATGGGATCACTAGCCGAGCACACGATGGTGGGAGTGTTGTGATAATTATTAGCCAAATCTTGTCCTGCCCAAGTACCCATTGCAATCATAAGATTGACATCTTTTTTTTGATTCAAGCGATTAATTATTTCGCTAACGGTTTTTTTTCTGAGTTTTTCATCCCAATTCACACTGTAATGTGCATCTTTCAAAAACTGAATATAATTGCTTTTTGCTTGTGTTTCGAGCCAGTCCCAGAGCTCTTTCGTTTGTTCACCCTTTTGGAGAGGGATCTCTGCTGTTTCAATCCATCCCATTTTCATCATTGCACGAATCGTCTCAGTAAATATTTTTTGATAATCAATATATTCCCCTCCCTCATAGTATCCGATCCTCCATTTTTTTCCATCATTTGTTTTCGGGCTGGTACTGAATTCTTTTTTATCCAAAGCAAAGGCGGTTATGTGAACTACTAAAGAAAATAAGGTAAATAGGAATATAAATTTTATTAATCTTTTCATTTAATTGCCTCTTTATTTAATGGGAATTTGAATATTCGTATACTGTCGATCGGATTTTTATTTTAATAACTTAAACAATTAGCATGCATAGTATTAAGATTTTAGTTTCATTCCGGTTATTGACTATGTATTTCTATTTTGATAATTAATCATAGCTTGGACCTTTTATTTAATTGTTTAATATTTCTGTTAATTTTTCAGCATAAGAATAATTATGGACTCCTTTTTATCGGAAAAGAATCGAATTGTTCGTCAGTCGGTGCGTGCTTTTTGTGAACGAGAACTAATGCCGATTGCCGGGGAAATTGATAATGAGGCCCGCTTTCCCTGGGAAGTGGTGGAAAAGATGGGCAAGCTTTGCTACTTTGGAATTCAGGTTCCTAGAACACTTGGCGGCGCTGGTTTGGATTCGGTCAATTATATAATTTTAATCGAGGAAATTTCGAGAGCGTGTGCGAGTATCGGACTTTGCGTGACTGTTCATAATAGCGTAGCCGTGTATCCGATTTTAGCTTTTGGTTCGGAAGAACAAAAACGGAAATGGGTTCCGGCACTTGCTGCCGGTGAAAAGATCGGGGCCTTCTGTTTGACCGAGCCGAATGCCGGATCGGATGCGGCCGGGATCGAGGCTACAGCTATTCGCGATGATGGTAACCATTATGTCGTCAATGCCAATAAGGTTTTTGTTACCAACGGCGGGATAGCCGACATTTGCTTGTTTTTTGTGCGAACGGATCCCCGTGCCGGGCGTAGGGGAATCAGTGTAATTGTTGTTGAGCGTGGGACGCCTGGATTTGTTGTGGGAGATCTTGAAGACCTCTGCGGTATGCGTGCAAATCCCGTTAGTTCGATTCGACTTTACGATTGTCGAGTACCTAAAGAGAATTTATTGGGTGCGGAAGGTGCAGGTCTGAATATCGGGCTCGCGGCACTGGATACGGGCAGAATGGGAATTGCGGCTCAGGCTGTGGGGATCGCCCAAGCTGCATTGGAAGAAGCCGTTCGGTATGCAAAACAGCGGCGACAGTTCGGAGTCGCTATTGCAAAACATCAAGCGGTTCAAATGATGATTGCCGATATGGCCACACAGCTAGACGCGGCTCGATTATTGGTATACCGTGCGGCTGTTTTACGTGATAAGGGTAAGCCTTTTTCGCAGGCATCGGCAATGGCTAAAAATTACGCTTCCGAGACAGCTTCTAAGGTAACTGATATGGCTGTTCAAATTCACGGCGGATATGGTTACTCAAAATCATATCCTGTCGAGCGGTATTACCGCGATGCAAGGGTGACACGAATCTATGAGGGAACGGCTGAAATTCATCGTATGGTTATTGCCAGAAATACATTAGGGATATAAATTAAATTTTGACTCGATGCATAAAAACATTACTGAATTGAAGGAACTTTAATGAAGTTTCATATAATTGTGTGCCTCAAATCCGTTATCTTGAGTATGTCGGATAAACCGATCGATCGTTCGCCTGATTCATGCGAATTAAATCCCTTTGATCGCCCGGCGCTCGAAACAGCGCTAAGGATGAAGGAAAAATACGGCGGTATAGTGACGGCTTTGTCTATGGGACCGGAGAACTGTATGTTTGCCCTCTATGAGGCCATGGCCATGGGCGTTGATCAAGGTGTCTTGGTTTGTGATTCGGCTTTTGCCGGAGCAGATACCCTCGCAACCTCCACTACGCTTGCAGCGGCTATCAAAAAGCTTGCTCCCTTTGATCTGGTTCTTTTCGGGACACGAACAGCCGATAGCGATACCGGTCAGGTAGGGCCACAGACAGCGGTGCTCCTTGATCTACAGTTGGTTACAGGCGTCCAGTCTATCGAAAATCATGGATCCGTTATTCGTGTGGAGCGCAGCATGGATTCTTTTCGAGAAAAATATGAAATTTTTTTACCCGCTGCTTTGACAATTCATCCAAATTCGATACAAGCACGTGATGTCGGGCTTATAGGAATCGAAGTCGCTTTTGAGGACAAAGAAGTTAAAAAATGGAATTTGCTGGATCTTGGATTATCTTCAGATCGGGTCGGAGAGGCCGGTTCATCTACCCGGGTAAACTCAGTATCACGAGTGGACAAAGAAAGAAAATGTGAGATTCTAACGGGTACGAACGAAGATCAGATCGAAGAATTGATAAGACGTTTGGCGGATTCGGGGCTGATTGGATAGGGGATATAAAAAGTGATCCCATTGGGGTAAATGGATAGAGAAATTTATGTTAAATCATGCTGAAAAAGAAATATGGGTTTATGGTGATTTGAGAAATGAAAGACTTTTCGACTTTAGTCTTAAAGTTTTGGCTAAAGCTCGTGAACTGGCTCGGTCGATCTCGGGTAAGGTTGCGGTTGTTTTAATGGGTTCATCAATCGAAAATAAATCCGAGACGCTTTCTATCAGCGGAGGATTTATTTCAGCTGATGACGCTGCAAAGAATTTTATTTCCCATGGTGCCGACTATGTCTACTTTTTTGATAATTCTTTTTTGGCTGTGCCCCGCCCCGACCTTTATGCAGCGGTTCTTGCCGACGCGGTTCAGGATCAAGCTCCCCTCCTTGTCCTTTTCCCACTTACGGATTTCGGCCGCGAAACGGCAGCAAGGACTGCAAGGATGAATAATGCCGGATCCATTGCCGATTGTATGGATCTCAAGATTGTAAATAATAAGGTAGTGGCTGCCTGCCCCTCATGGGGAGGGAAGGTCATGGCTGAAATTTCTTTTGTGGATCACCAAAAAACCGGATTTGCAACGGTTCAACCCCATGCATTTGAGCCGATCAAGGTTTCGGGTGAACCGGGTATTGTTAAAAAAATCAAAATCAGTAACTTAAAAGTGCCTCAAGAACTTAAGTTTATCTCAAGTTCACAGGAATCTGCGGAATATCGAAAGCTGGAAGATGCTGATATTGTAATAGTCGGTGGTGCGGGGTTGGGTAGCGCCGAGGGATTCGGGTTGGTCAGAAATCTGGCGGTTACGTTGGGCGGTCAAGTCGGTGCCACACGCCCGCCTGTTTTGCAACACTGGGTGGACGAGGAACGATTGATCGGACAAACGGGAAAAACCGTTCGGCCTAAATTGCTGTTTTCCATTGGAACTTCGGGAGCCACGCAGTATACGGCAGGTATTATGGAGGCCCAAACGATTGTTGTTATCAACCGTGACCCGAATGCACCGATTTTTCAAGTTGCCGATTTGGGAATTGTGGCCGATGCGAAAACCTTTTTACCTCAACTTATCGCCAAGGCCAAACGCGTAGTGATGCGCAAAATGGCAGACGTTTTGGGTGAAAATAAAACCGCCAAGGGCAAGGATGAATTCGGCATACAAATCCGAAAGCTTCGAGAATCCCATAATTGGTCCATCGAAAATTTGGCAAAAGCCACCGGACAGCCCCCGGAATTTATTGAGCAAGTCGAAAGTAACCGGATTGTTCCACCGGTGAGTTTTCTATTGGGGCTCGCGCGAGCCCTGGATGTCGATCCGGGCACTTTCCTTCGCGATGAAGAAAAAACAATGATTCAGGATCAACGGACAAAAGCGTTTATCAAGCGAACCCAAAACTATTCCTATCAGACGCTTACACCGGGTGCTGAGAATCAAAAATTGCGGGCTTTCATGGTGACTATTGAATCCAAACAGGACCACAAGCCGGTGGCTTACAAGCACGAGGGCGAGGAGTTTGTCTTTGTGATGGAAGGCGATCTTGAACTAACACTGGGTAGAAAAAAGCATCAGCTTAAAGCGGGTGAATCGATTCATTTTAATTCCGAAGTTCCACATAAACTCAAAAGTCTTTCCGACGAACCGACTCGATGCCTGGTGGTTCTGGATACACCATGAATCGGCATATTGTGTTGTTATTCATGCGATCCATTTTTTGGAGTTTTGTGATTTCAAGCTGCAATTATTTTTAAATTGGGCCATTAATACTGATGAGCAGGGTAATAAACTTTGAACCCCAAAAGTACGTTCTTAAAAAGGTAAATGCCTATATTGAGTCGGAAGAACTTTTTCTCTCAGAACGTGATCAGGCGTTACCTTTGCTCCTAAAAGCTCTTGAATTTGCAGATAATCACTTAAAGCCGGAAATAATAATGCTATTGGGTGGTTTTGCCGAGCAGGAAGTTTCCCGGCAGCTTTATCAATTAATCATCAATACCGATGAAGATGAAGAAACACGTCTTTATGCTTCTATTTACCTCAATATTATCTTTCCTTTTTTAGAAACCCCTCAACCCTTAATCAAACAAATGATTAAGGAACTGAGAAGTTCCGATTCTGAAATACGGATGCATGTAGCCTTTGCTTTAGGATGGGAAGGCAATACTCAGGCGGTAAGTCCTCTGATTGAACTGCTTTATGATACGGATATGGATGTGCAGCTTTTTGCAGTTATTGCGCTTTCCAATTTGAAGGATGATCGCATCTTCAATTTTATGATAGAACGTTTGGATCAGGGTCCGTTGGAGCAAAAAAGGTGTATTCTATGTTACTTGCAGCGATTTTATGATAAACGGAAGCAGGTTGTATCCATTTATTTAAAATATCTGGCGCACCAAGATCCTGAGATAAGGTTGGATACTTTAGACCTTCTCGGAGAAGTAACGGAAATAAGACAATATATACCAACATATCTTGAATGTTTGAGAGACAAAGACCCTCGGATTGCCGACTTGGCTTTAAATCGGTTAAATGAAGTTGATAGTGCGCTTCTATTTAAATTTAGAACAACTATTTATGAAATGCTTACAGATCCAAATATGAGGGTTAAAAAGGCGGCAATGAAACTTATTAAAAAATTTAAAGGTTATGTATAAAGAAGCATATAGCTGAAGGATAAAAGCTTAAAGGGGAAAGGTCCAGGGATGCATAAGCTTTTACCTAAAAAACTCAGGAATTTGGTAACATGACAACTGAGAAAAAATACCAAATAATTTGTCCCTCTTGTCAAACTAGATACAGAGCTTCCAATAAATTGATTGGTATAAGTGTAACTTGCAAGAATTGTGGGGCTGGATTTCAAATTTCAAAGTTTGAGTTATTTAAAAATTATTCGAGTGATACTGGTGAAAATAAAAATGCCGCTGTAGTTAAAGCGCAAAAAGAGGGGGGGCTGGAATTTTTTGTTTCCGAAAGAGGAATGAAGGCAACTGTACGGATTAAAAGACCTATAGAACCAATAATTGCTAAACGACAAATAAAGGATTTTTTACTTAAAAAGGCAATTATTTATGGGATCCTCGATGATATTGAAATCAACCGGTTTTTTGAAAAAAAGCTACCGGAGAGTCAAATATTTGAGATTGCAAAAGGAAAACCACCTGAACAGGGCAAGGATGCATCAATCAAGTATTATTTCGATAAAAATCCTCGAAAGATTGGTGTGGTTAACTCCGGGGGTAATATTGATTTCAAAGACAGGGGAGAGGTTCCATATGTAAAAAGTGGTGATTTGTTAGCAGAGAAGGTGCCGATCTTAAAGGGAAATCCGGGTATTGATATCTATGGTAATTCCGTTGAACCAAAAGAAATAAAAGATATTAAACTTCGCTGCGGCACGGGTACCCAACTTTCCGAAGATGGTCTTAAAGTTTTTGCCCTAGTGCACGGGCAGCCAAAAATTTCATTTAATGATAAAATTTCTGTTTTGACGGAATATAAGATTGAAGGAGATATAGGGCTGGAAACCGGACACATCAATTTTGACGGTAATGTGGATGTAAAAGGAACGATACAGAATGGATTTCGTGTTAAGGGTTTTAATATTTGGGCGATGGAAATAGGGGCTGCTGAAATAGATGCCGCTGGAGACATTGACGTTTCAGGTGGGATAATCGGAGCAAATATCAAAGCTCAGGGCCGGATAAGGGCAAAATTTATCAAAGGGGCAAAAATTTCAGCTTATGGCAACATTATTGTCGAAAAAGAAATTGTTGATTCAGAAATAAATACCAGTGGTGCTTGCAGAGTTCTAAAGGGAAAAATCATATCATCGGTTATGGCTGCCAAAAAAGGTGTTACGGCAATAGATATCGGCAGTGAGGTTTCCAATCCTTGTCAATTGAATGTTGGGGTGGAAGAACACATCGAAAAAGAAATAAATGGAATTAAAGATGAAATATTAATCCGAAAAAATAAACTGGAGAAGTTGCAAACAATGGTGTCGGTTTCTGAAACCCGGCAGCAGGATATACATAAGGAGATCACCGCACTTGCTCAGGTTCAAGATCGGGCCATGGTAAGCCGAAGAACTTTAGAAAACGAGATGAAGGCGCTCCAAGAACAAGGAGAAGGAGAAACGTTTGCCCAGGCTGAAAATGAACTGAAAGAACTTGCTGCAACGGCTAAACGGGCTGATGAAGCTATCAATAAACTCTTTGAAAAACAGGACCAGCTATTTAATTCAGGTGCTGAAATTCAAAAAAAAATTAAAGAGATCCATGAAGAAATGGATGAACTTCGTAGTCAAAGAAACGCCATTGTTACTTGGTCACGTAAAGAAAAAAGGGTTCCAATTGTAAAGACACCTGGTAAAATTTTTGGAGGAACTATAATTTCCGGTGTCCATTCATCGATGGTTCTAAAAAAGAATTATCGAAACGTTCTTATAAAAGAAGTTGAAATAAATCATCCTAATATTGCAACTAGATGGGAAATGCGACTTAGAAGTATTGATTAATGGTTTTTAGAAGACTTTTCGTGTCAATCGTCTTGGATATATGGCCTACACACCCGACTTCGATGGCTTTCCGCTCATTCTCAATCATCGCAATGAGCGGTTAAGGCGACGATGGGTATATCTTTAAAAGCATTATTAGTTTTTAATATCAGTTCATTAGGAATAAAATGGAATTACAAAATGAAAAGTCGTTCCCTTATTTTCGCCTTGACTTTCCGCCCAAATCCTGCCGCCGTGGAGCTCGACAAACTTTTTCGTAAGCGATAATCCTAATCCTGAACCCTGATATTTGCGGTTTGCGGCACTGTCGATTTGTTCGAAAGGTTTGAATATCAGATCAAGGTCATTTTTTTTTAAACCAATTCCAGTATCCGCAACTGATATTTTAATAAATTTTTTTGTCGCCTCTTCAATATTTTCCGTTAATCGTTGATTGATCTTTAGAATTGGAAGTTCCGAGTATTTAACCGGATAAGCTTTTATATACACGCTACCTTTGTTCGGTGTAAATTTTACTGCATTTGATAAGAGATTATACATGATTTGCTTCAACTTACGTTCGTCTGCTTTTATGAAATCCGGTATTTCATGTATGTCCATTGATACTTTTATTTCGTGTTTCATAGCTTTTTGTTTGATAATGGTAATACTGTTTTCCAAAAGTATTTTTAAAGAGACGCTTGAAACTTCTAATTGTAGTTTGCCTGCTTCTATCCTGGATAAGTCCAAAATATCGTTGATTAAGGAAAGCAGATGTTTGCTGCTTTGAAGGACATCATTTAAATATTCATGCTGGACTTTATTTAAAGCGCCAAATTGTCTATCAACCACCAGTTCGGTAAAACCAATGATATGGTTTAAAGGGGTTCTGAGTTCATGACTCATGTTTGATAAGAATTCGCTCTTTGCCCGGTTTGCTGCATCCGCGAATTCTTTGGCTTCTCTCAATGAACTTTCTATTTGTTTACGTTGACTGATGTCCCTGAGGATTCCGATTGCATTCCACCGGCCCTTTAGTCTGACGGCAGAAAGAGCTAATTCAATCGGAATTTCTTCGCCATTTTTTCGGATAGCTGTGAATTCCACCGTCTTCCCGACAATCGGCCCTTGCCCTGTGTTCTCAAAATGACTAAGACCCTTTGAGTATCCATCCATAAATGTTTTAGGTGCAATCAATGTGTGTAAGTTTTGTCCCAATGCCTTTTCACTTGTATAACCGAGTATTTTTTCCGCTGCTTTATTCCAATACGAAATATTTCCATCATTATTCATTATGATAATTGCGTTTTGAGCAGAAGAGCTGATCTTTCTAAACATTTCCTCATTTTCTCTGAGAGCCTGTTCTATTCGCTTGCGCTCGGAGATTTCTTGTTCCAACAAGACATTTTTTTCCTCAACTTCTTTTTTACGCTTATGTTCTTGAGAAAGATATGCATTTAAAACAAGATTTTGGGTATGGAATGTTAAAACAAAAGCCATAGCGCATAGGATGATCAATGCAATCACTGCCATTGCCAAAAGCAGGTCTCTTGGGTTCGTATTTCCAAATAACTGAACAACCGGGAGAGTCGTGATGATAGATAGGGGAGTATTTTGAATGGGCAGACGTAAGGCGAGCATCTTTATGCGTGAATTTTTCCGGTTGATCATCTGAAACCAATAGGGTTCATTGCTCGGTATATTTTTTAGCTTGTCAACTTCAATAGAAGAGAAAATGTTTTTTGCTTTTTCCTGGGGAAAGAGGCTTCCGGTACCGCAATTGAAAAACATATTTCGGTTTGTAGATTTGTCATTTCCATTGAGAAGATGATTGTAAATAACCCTGGGCTCAAGCCAAGCAATGATTTGTCCGACATATTTGTTTTTAAAAAAATAGGGGCTGGAAATTATAATCTCCAATTGTTCTGCTTGTTGCCGGACGTTAAGGAAAACATCATATCTTTTCGGTGTAATAAATTTTTTCCATTGCGGCTCAGGCATTCTTCTTTCTTTTATTGAATGACTACAGGAGCTGATTAATTTGCCGTTTTCGTCAACAAAGACGATTCGATTATAAATTCTTTCAGCATTTAGCTTTTTTTCTTCAAATAAATAATTAAAAAGATTCGTAATGCTCAGCAGACTTTGCTGCAGCCCATATTCCATTGACATTCCTAACGCTTTATTTTCAAAGAATATAGCAATTTCTCTGCTGCTAACAATGTTTTTTATGTCATTTTTACGTTCATTGAAAAAATAGCTTAAAGCGGTTGCCTGTTTTTCCGTAGCCGTTTTAAAATTTTCTGTTGCTGATTTTTGTAATTCTACTTGCGAGAGATAATTTTTTATAAGTAAAAAGGCGATAAAACCCATTAATATTAGACTGACAAAGACAACAGCAATAGCCATCTTTTTGTAATGCCTGATTCGAATTGAATCTGTATGGTGTTTTTCTGCCAAAGTCTGTTTTGTTTAGTTTATTGTTTTTCGAAGAAATCAGGGTAATATGTAAAAACCGTGGGATAGTATTTTTTGACCAATTGCAAATAGAATCCATCTTTTCTGCATTTTTCTAGAAAACAATTAAACGCTTCGCACAAATCATCGGATGTTTTGGCAAATGCATATCCCATGTATTGTGTTTGAGACAAAGGTCCGATAACTTTAATTTTGCCGGGCCATTTTTCCAGAGCAATCAAGGCATCCGGTACCTCTAAGAGAGCGGCTTCAGACTCTCCATTGATTACGGCAGGAGCTATCTCGTTTATTTTTTTGGTAAAGAAAATAATTTTTGCTCCGGCCGCTTCCAGGCCGAGCAAACTAGGATCTAGGCATGTGTCGGCAACTCCTATTACGTTTTTCCCCTTGAGCATGGTTTTTACTGCAGAAATGTCTTGATCTATATTGCCGCTGGGTTTAATGGGCTTTAAAGATGAGTCTGCTTGTGCAATCAGCCAGATTTGTGATGGAAAAGTCGGAATGGAATAATCTAAAACTTTTTGCCGCCACGGTAGGATTGAGAAGCCGCTTGCAATCATGTCCCCTTTGATAGGCACGGTGCCGAGTATTTCAACATCCTCGCCCTTGGGTCTGACTTTTTGGCCGCATAAATCTCCAACAACATCTTCCCAGCTAGTTTCAATATACCGGTATTCCAACTTCAAATATTGAGCAAAAAGTTGGACTAGTTCGACATCCATTCCATCACCGGCACCAGTGACAAAGTTAGCATAGGGTATACCGAGATGACGTAACACGCCCCGTTGCTTAATCTTTTCTATGTTTGACCCAAAAGCGGATTCCAAAGAAATCAGAATTATTATTGCGATTGCATAAATCCATGTCTTACTGAAACTTTTATATATAATTTTCATTTTAAATCTCCTTTTTTTGTAAAATGAACAATTGTAATTTTCATATCACCACTTCGAGTAAAATACAGTTATCCTTTTAATTTAATAAATACATATGCTATTTATCGAGTAATAAACTTATGAACTTGAGGATAGAATAAAATGTGGAGTAAACTATGAGGTATACACAAGGAACACTGATTAAATGAAGCTAAAATGGTTGGTTTTATTAGCTCGGTATGTATTTCCTTGACATAAGCCGATTTTACGACTAAATTTTTAAAACTTAAAATAAAATCCTATTCTGGAGGATTAAATGGATTACAAAAAAACTTTAAACCTTCCAATGACAAAATTCCCCATGAAAGCAAATTTGGCAAAACGTGAGCCTGAGCAGTTAAAATCATGGGAAGAAAGCTGTTTGTATGATGAGATGCGAAGAGTTTCAAAGGGCCGAAAGAAATTTATTTTACATGACGGCCCGCCCTACGCAAATGGTCATATCCATATGGGCACTGCTTTAAACAAGATTTTAAAAGATATTATCGTCCGTTCAAGGCAGATGTCGGGTTTTGATGCCGTATATGTTCCGGGTTGGGATTGTCACGGACTTCCCGTTGAGCATAATGTTGAAAAAGAGCTCACTGCGCAGAAAAAGGAAATTTCTCAAGCCGAGTTCCGTCGATTATGCAGAGCATATGCTGAAAATTTTATAAATATTCAGCGTGAAGAGTTCAAGCGACTTGGAGTAATGGGTGAATGGGGAAATCCTTATCTGACGATGAACTACAAGTACGAGGCTACGATTGCAAGAGAATGCGGCAAGTTTGCCCTGGACGGAAGTCTTTTTCGAAGCAAAAAACCAATATACTGGTGTTGTAGATGTAAAACAGCACTTGCTGAAGCAGAGATTGAGTATGGTGACGAATCATCGCCCTCGATTTTCGTTAAGTTTCCCTTTAAAGACGACTTAGGCAGTGAGATTCCAGAGCTTGCCGGTAAAAAAGTTTTTGTCGTGATCTGGACAACGACTCCCTGGACTATTCCATCAAATCTTGCTGTCGCACTTCATCCCGATTTTATTTATGCGGCAGTAGATGTAGGAAACGGGGAAATATTTATCCTGGCTAGAGATTTGGTCGAAAGTTGTATGCAAACTTTTGGTATCTCCGATTTTTTTATTGTCGCTGAAATTGAAGCTGACAAACTTGAAAAGAAGCGGTGCATCCATCCCCTTTATGAGCGTGAATCCCTTATCATTTTAGGATCTCATGTTACACTGGAGGCAGGTACGGGCTGTGTTCACACTGCTCCGGGACATGGTCGGGAAGATTATGAGGTCGGTGTTTTATATGGTTTGGACGCCTATTCTCCGGTCGATGAAAAAGGATGTTTTACAGGTGAGGTTGAATTTTTTGAAGGTAAATTCGTTTTTGATTCCAACTCGGCGGTAAATGCCAAGTTAAAAGAAAAAGGTTTGCTGATTGCTGAAGAGGAAATTAAGCATTCTTATCCCCATTGTTGGCGTTGTAAGAAGCCGGTTATTTTCAGGGCGACGCCACAGTGGTTTATTTCTATGGATAAGACCGACCTGAGAAAGAAAGCTCTTAAAGAGATCGAGCGTGTAGAATGGATCCCACATTGGGGTAAGGATCGAATTTACGGTATGATTGAAAACCGGCCGGATTGGTGTGTTTCCAGACAACGTGCTTGGGGAGTTCCCATCGCTATATTTTATTGTAAAAAATGTGGAGCCTTGTTGAACGATCCTGAAATTATGGAACATGCCTATGCAATGTTTGAAACTCATGGCGCAGATATTTGGTTTGAAAAAGAGGTAAAGGATTTTATTCCCGAGACGACGATATGCTGTCAATGCGGGCATACTGAGTTTGTAAAAGAAACTGATATCCTTGATGTTTGGTTTGATTCAGGTGTCAGTCATGCTGCGGTTCTTGAACAACGCCCGAATTTACAATGGCCGGCTGATCTTTATCTTGAGGGTAGTGATCAGCATCGAGGCTGGTTTCACAGTTCCCTTTTGACAGCCGTGGGGACAAGAAATCAAGCTCCCTATAAATCCGTTTTGACACATGGGTTTGTTGTCGATGCGGAGGGAAAGAAAATGTCCAAGTCGGTGGGCAATATTGTAGCTCCGGAGAAAGTGATAAAAAAATATGGTGCCGAGATTCTCCGGCTTTGGGTTTCCGCCTCTGATTACAGAGATGATATCCGTATTTCTGAAAAGATATTAACACAATTAAGCGATGCTTACCGACGTATCAGAAATACATGCCGATTTATGATCGGCAATTTATTTGATTTTGATCCTCTTAAAGATGCTGTTGCCTATGAATCAATGCCCGATATTGATAGATTCGCTTTGCACAAGCTTCAAGGTTTGATCGAAAAAACACTGAAAGCGTACAAAACATATGAATTTCATATTATTTATCATACGCTTTATAATTATTGTACACTCGACCTTTCCGCTTTTTACCTTGATATTCTCAAAGACAGACTCTATACGTCTTTACCTGCATCCGCCGGTAGAAGAAGTGCGCAGACGGTTATGCACATCTTGTTGGACTCCATGGTTAGGTTGATGGCACCGATCCTTTCCTTCACAGCTGAAGAGATCTGGAAATTTATGCCGGATTATGAAGAAAAAGAATCCAGCGTGCATCTCGCAAAACTTCCAATTGTAAACGAATCCTGGAAGAATGGAGAGTTGGCGGATAAGTGGGGGCGTATACTTGAGGTACGAGGGGAAGTAACAAAGGCTCTTGAAGAAGCGAGAACCAAGAAACTCATAGGGCATTCCCTTGATGCCGCCGTTACAATTTCTGCAAAGGAAGATTGGTATGAGCTGCTTTATCCGTATGCAGATGATTTGAGGTCTATATTTATAATTTCCAAGGCCGAATTACAAAAAGAATCAAAACTTCCCGGAGCATATGAGAGTCCGGAAATTGAAGGATTGTCGATTCTGATCGAGCCCTCGGTCGGTGAAAAATGTGAACGGTGCTGGATACATGAACCTTCGGTCGGTTCGAGCACGGAATATCCGTCCATTTGCAAACGTTGCCGGCAAACGCTAGCAAATTTATAAAGTCTAAAGCCGACAGTTTAAGGTAAATTTAAACCTGACATAAATCAAACAATTGACAGCCAATGGCAGATAAAAAAAAACTTTTTATTATTGCCGGCCTGGTTGTGTTTCTGGACCAGATAACCAAGGTCCTGATTCTAAAAGCCCTGCCGATTTACCATTCCATCCCCGTGATACCGGGATTTTTCAGCATTACACATATTCATAATGCCGGTGGGGCTTTTGGATTTCTTGCAGATTATAGTCCGAGTATTAGAAGTATCGTTTTTCTGTTTGCATCCTCCTTGGCTGTCGGTTTAATCTATTATTTTTATAAAAATATACCTCAAACCCATTCATTTCTTGCTACAGGTTTCGCGCTGATTTTTGGAGGTGCGATCGGTAACCTGATTGATAGAATTCGTTTGTCGGTCGTGGTGGATTTTCTTGATTTCTACATAAAAAATATACATTGGCCTGCTTTCAATATAGCCGATAGTGCAATTACGATTGGGATTTTTATTTTTATGTTCCATTTAATTTTTAAGAAATTGCCGAGATAAGTTAATTTAAATGTATCCTGTTCTTTTTAAATTAGGCAAGTTGACGATTTATACGTATGGATTTTTTGTTGCCATGGGTTTCCTGGTTGGAATTTTAATTGCAAAGATGGAGGCCAAGCGATTAGAACAAGATCCTCAAATGATAATGGACCTTGCCTTTTATATTCTCATTGCCGCTATTATCGGCTCGCGTCTGTTCTATGTCATGACCAATCCGAAGATATTTCTTTCAAATCCTCTGGAAATCTTAAAAATATGGAATGGGGGTCTTGTTTTTTACGGCGGTTTTATTGCTGCCTTGCTAACCGCCTTAATTTATTTAAAGAAACAAAAAATTGAGTTATGGAAAGTTGCTGATATTATGGCTCCGGCCCTTGCTGCCGGGCATTTCTTGGGGCGTTTGGGCTGTTTTTTTGCCGGATGTTGTTATGGAAAGATATGTGATCTTCCCTGGGCGGTTACTTTTACACATCCTGATACACTAGCTCCTGTTGGTATACCACTGCATCCTACCCAGCTTTATTCCGCACTCGGTAATTTGATTATTTTCAGTTTTCTTTGGTTGTTTCGTCGGCGCAAAAAATTCGACGGTCAGCTATTCTGGTTATATGTTGTGCTGTATGGCATTTCACGTACGCTAATTGAGATCTTACGCGATGATTTCAGGGGATATTTTTTTTACGGCATCCTTTCTATATCACAACTTATTGGGATCACTCTGATTATTATTGCTATTGGTATGCTCGTATTTCTCGCCAAGAGAACCGAAAAAGCTTAGATAACTTGGAAAACAGACTAAAATATTATATTAAATCGTGAATAAAGATTCAAACCAATGCCTGAGATTAATTTTAAAGAGCTGAAAAATTATCTCAAAAATTTAAAAAAAGAGCAGCAAAATGACACTACGAAGGTTGCCGCGCCTATCTTTCTGATTTATGGAGAAGATCTTCTCTGCAAAACAGCGTTTGATCAGATTCTAGATATATTGATTCCAGATTCGATCAGAAGCCTGAATTATGAGCGTATTGACGGCGTAAATGAAAATATTTATGAAGTCATCCAACGGATAAATACCTTTTCACTTTTACCTGGTACTAAAGTCATAGCAATTCTTGACTCACAGATTTTTTATTCAAAGCAAGATGACGGCAAACTTTTCGAGAAAGCAAAAGAAGCCTATATCAGCGGCGATATTAAAAAGGGAGCAAAATATTTTATCAGCCTTTTAGGATTGCTGAATTTTACCCTTGATGATGTCGGCAAACCGAATGGGAAAAAAAAGTTAAAATCGGATTCCGATGAATTAAAAAGTGAAGGGTGGATAGATGAAATTACTGATTACTGCGTCGATCAAAACTTGTCTGTCCCCACCAACGAAGACGACGCCGATGTTTTACAGAAAGCCGTTATAAAAGGATTCCCAAAAACAAATCATCTGATTATCACCACCGATATCGTTGATAAACGTCGGGGGCTATTTAAAACCATAAAACAGTACGGCATCATAATTGACTGTTCAGTTCCAAAAGGTGATCGTCAGGCTGATAAGAAGGTTCAGGAAGCTGTCCTTTACGAAAAGATGGAAACCATCCTTTTGAACAACAAAAAAAAAATGAATAAAGCAGCTTTTCGAGCTTTGTATGAAATGACCGGTTTCGATCTGCGTACATTTTCCAATAATCTTGAAAAACTGATCAATTATATCGGCGATCGACAAAATATAAGCATTGATGATATTGAAGCGGTTCTGAAGCGTACCAAAAAAGATCCGATTTATGAGTTAACCCATGCAATAACGGATCGAGACATTGAAAAAGCATTCTTTTTTTTAGAATCCCTTCTTAAGGAGGGGATTTATCCGTTGCAGATCCTTGCAGCTATTTCAAATCAGATCAGAAAACTTTTAGTTATTAAGGCTTTTACAGAAAGTCGTCAGGGTATTGCGTGGCACGTGAAAATTTCATACGATCGTTTTAAAAACGCTGTTATACCGGCAATCCAGAAATATGACGGTGCACTTTTGAAGCAGTTGGAAGATTGGGAAGGTATGCTTTTAGAATGTGGTGATGCAGATAACCGGAATACATCCGGCAATGCATCAAAGCAAAAAATAAAAGTAAATACTGATCTTTTAATTGCAAAAAACCCCAAAAATCCCTATCCTATTTATCAATTATTGCTGAAATCCGAAAAATTTACCAAAAAAGATCTCCTGACCGCTATTGAAGAATTGAGTCATACGGATTTTAAACTTAAGTCTAGTGGTCAAAATCCCAAGCAAATTTTGGAGACAGCTATTTTTCATATCTGTCAACCCTAATTACCCGTACATTAATTTTACAACATTTGAAACATGGGCATGATCGTAATCTTGGTCATATTGCCGAAATTAGAACTAAGCTCGGAATAATGTAGAGTTATAAAATTTTACCAATGGGGTCGAAAAAATATGCCGAAAACAAAAATCGTATGCACCATCGGTCCTGCTAGCTGTACCCCAAATGTGATTCAACAGCTTGTTTTAAATGGTATGAATGTAGCGAGATTGAATTTTTCCCATGGTACGTGGGAAAAACATTTTGAAAGTATAAATGTAATTCGCTCCGTTTCCGATAAACTAGGTCGCCCTATCGCGATCTTACAGGATCTTTCCGGGCAAAAAATTCGGGTAGGTGAAGTTCGTCAACCCGGCATACGTTTGGAACCTGGAAAGCATTTTATATTAACGACTAAGCCGATTGAAGGAAATGAAAAAAGGGTATCCGTATCCTACGTGAATTTGCCGGCGGAAGTCAGAGCGGGGGACAGAATTTTATTGGCAGACGGACTGATGGAGCTGGTTGTAAAAAAAACAGGTCAAAGCGAAATTTACTGCGATGTTATCACCGGAGGCATCCTTACTTCGCACAAAGGTATCAATCTGCCCACTATGACCATCAAGGCGGAATCGATTACAGCGAAGGACAGAGAAGATCTTATTTTTGGTTTAAAAAATGATGTAGATTATATTGCACTTTCGTTTGTCAGAACAGCAGATGATATTGTTGGGGTGAAAAATATTATTAAAGCCGAGAAAAAAAATACACCGGTTATCGCAAAAATAGAAAAACATGAAGCCTTGGAAAATATAGATGAAATTATCAATACCTGTGACGGGATTATGGTGGCCCGAGGTGATCTTGGAGTAGAAATACCGCTTGAAAATGTACCAGGTATTCAGAAATTATTGGTCAAAAAGGCTGGAGCTTTCGGCAAACCCGTTATCATTGCCACCCAAATGCTTCGTTCCATGGTCGATGCGACACGTCCAACCCGTGCTGAAGCAAGTGATGTGGCAAATGCCGTGCTGGATGGTGCGGATGCAATTATGTTGTCTGAGGAAACGGCAATTGGAAATTTTCCGGCTGAAGCCGTTCGCTTCATGGCGCGAATAGCCGAGAGTGCGGAAAGAGATTTCCCTCATGATAGTTATTTGAAAGTCACTTCCCGTAAAGAAGTGGCCGAATCTGTTGCTTATAGCGCCTGTGTTTTAGCCGCTCATCTGGATGCAGCGGCAATCATTGCCTCGACGCGATCCGGTTCTACTGCCATGCAAATTTCGCGATTTAAGCCAAAATCTCGAATTATAGCGATTTCTCCGGAAAAAGCTACATTGCGGCGCCTATCTCTTAACTGGGGCTGCGTTCCTATTCTATCCGCAGATACAAAGGATACCGATGAAAGGATTGAAGAAGTAGCTCTAACTGCTCTTGAGGCGGGGGAGGTGTCAAAAGGGGATCTAGTCGTAATTACTGCTGGACAGCCGGTATGGGTAACGGGTACAACGAATATGATCAAGGTCGAAAAAATATAAAACTCGTGGTTTATGTGCGAGTAGGAATGATGAAATTGAACTGACTGCCCTTGCCTTCCCCCTCACTTTCCGCCCAAATTTTACCTTTATGCATTTCAACTAGTTTCTTGGTCAGAGATAGCCCCAAGCCTGTTCCCTCATGGTGCCGTTTTTCGGAATTTTTTACCTGTTTGAACGGTTCGAAAATTTGTTCCAAGTTACTTGGTTTGAGGCCTATGCCGGTGTCCTGGACGGATATTTTTACAAAATCATCGGTATTTTGCCTTTCAAAACCAAATGCCTGCAGCTCAGCATCGGGAGCTCGATTCGCCTTGATCAAAATTTTACCATTAGTGGATGTAAATTTTACCGCATTGGAGAGCAAATTATAAATAATTTGTTTGAACTTTCGTTCATCCGCCCTTATGGTTTCAGGACTGTTTTGAAAATCTGCCGAAAGCTTTATATTTTGCTTCATGGCCTTTTCTTTAATCATACTTAGGCTATTTTCTAAAATTACCTTTAAATTGAATTTTGTCGGAGTCAATTCCATCTTGCCTGCCTCCACTTTCGAAAGGTCCAAAATATCATTAATAAGAGCAAGCAGATGCTGGCTACTTTGAAGCACGTCATTAAGATACTCTTCCTGAACCGGATTTAATTCTCCAAAATGCTTATCTAAAATCATCTCCGTAAAACCAATGATATGATTTAGAGGGGTTCTGAGCTCATGACTCATTCCGGCTAAGAACTCACTTTTTGCACGGGTTGCAATTTCAGCTGCTTCTTTAGCCAGCTTTAGTCGATACTCCACCTGAGTACGTTCAATAAATAGTCTTGATAACTCGTTGGTCTCTTTTAAATTAATATAGATCTTTTCCACTGAGATTGCCCTTCTATTAGGAGGCCTCGAAACTCATTAATCAATTAATCATGTTATCGCAGTTTTTCAACATAACTTTATATTTGAGACAAAAATAGATTGAAAAATTTAAGATTGCGTGTAAAAACGAATAATTTCATGCAAAAGACTTTCAAAAAACTATCGTCTGTACAAATTATAAAAAGCTGAGAGGTTATCTAATGAGTTTTATTAGACGTCAGGAAGAACGTCTTGCAATTCGATTATTACAATGGAAATATAAAAGAGTCAATCAACCTTTACCCGTTTTTTCAGAACTGCAACAGCATGCTGTTAAGATTGTTGATGAAGCACATCGGATTGCAAGTGAAAGAGGCCGTAACGTGATTGTGATTATCAAAGAGTTGGCAAATGATTTAAAAAAATAAAAAATATTCGATTGAAATTTTCCCATAAGATTAAAATGGGTACGAGCCTATTTTAATCTTAATTCAGAATGTTGCTTCAAATAAGGTAAGATAATAGCGGATAATTGCTGCCTGCTCACTGTATAATGAGCTTTGGCCGCTTTGAAGAATCGATTTCAGTAAATAATCACAAATCGAAGTGGCCATCTTTTGCATTCCGGACTCTGACAGATTACGGATAAAATAATCATATATGGTCATCTGGGTGGAAAGTTCGCTGCTCAAAAACTTGCCGGCTGCCTCATTCCACTTACACTGATCTGTCAGATAAGTTATCGCAAGACTCTGCTGGGTTATCCGGTCATAACCGTTTTGGTAATCCATTCGAAGATAAGTATTTTGCTCTATATAAGTTTTAAGTTCCAAAGGGCTTTTAGGGGCGCAATAAAAATAAGGTTCAAGATAACCTGGAGATTTTTTTCCATATAAATGCGTGCTATCCTTGTTGTTCTCGACGAAATGGCATAATGGCGTGCCCGGATAAATTCTGCCGCCAATTGTGTATTCATATCGTCTTAAGGCATTGGATGGATAATTGTTGTTCACCATCTGAAGAGTACAGTCGATCGTTTCATAAGACTCTCCCGGTAAGCCAAAGATCAGGTTTGCCGTGCAGTCAATGCTGAATTTTTCACATAATTCCAAGCTATGCATGATGTCTTTTTGACGGTAGGCTGTTTGATTGATTTCAAGTATCCCGTTTGCAAAACTGTCGCAGGTAAGAATAATGCCAAAATTTGCCTCGCTCAAAAGTCTTGCAAATTCAGAATCAAAAGGCCTTGGCAAGAATTGAGAAGAAAAGCGGAAATATTTATGTAGGTCGGAGGTTAGAATTTTCTTAACTAATTCTGAACAATATTCAAGGGTTGGAATATTAAATTCTGTATCAGTAAAAAATATGTTTCGGACACCGGCATGATTTTTAACGATTGATTTCAGCTCTCGAATCACGTGTTCATAATTTTTGAAGGAAAAGTTTTTTCCTTCGATTAACGGTTCGACACAGTAAGAGCAGTTCTGATTACATCCCCGCTTTATTTGTAGTGGCAGGCCGGCCGTTTCATAAGCATAGTTGAATTTTCGATCTCGATGAAAGATGTCTCCGGATTCTTTAAAAACATAAGGGCGTCTGGAATTGACCTTGAATCCATTCTCGGTTTGCCATACAAGATTAGATATTCCTGAAATTTTCTTTTTATCTGGAAAGGCTTCTACAAATTCTCTAAAAGCTTCTTCACCTTCTCCCACAATCCCGTATTGAAGTCCTAACGTTTCTATAATGGTTACCGGCGATATGCTAAAAGCACCACCACCGGCAATCATAGGAATATGAGGCGCTATCTTTCTGATGGTTTCAACAATTTTTTTGACCTCCGTCAAAAAATAAAAGGTTTTGTAACCCGGACCTTCATAATTTCCATACTTTTCGCAAGACATTGTGGTGTCTATATTCCTGAGCCCGAGACCAATAATATCCGGATGAGTGCGTTTTATGATGCCGGCTATATTTATTTCCGGATCATCATCAGGCAAAAATGGATAGTCAATGGTTACTTCATAGCCATATTGATGCAGATGATTTGCAATGATATCCAAGCCATAAGGGTAGACCTGTTTTATAAGATAGTATTTGTCCGTATATAAAAGTAAAATTTTATTATTTTTGCGTGGCATGGCTTTTACTTAGCTATCGCTTCGTTTTAAATCTTATATCTAAAATCATTCTTGTGTTAGTAAGAGGACTTATGCTATGTGCTGAACATTAATGAAGGTTTTCAGAGAAACAAAATTCAATATTTCATCTAAGCTCTATAGTGCTTTTACAACGGTCGGTAAAAAGACAGTATGGATTTTTTATCTTATTCTTTGATTGCCTCTCAAATTGACTTTAAACGAAAATGATCAAGGGAAAAGATACATTTTTCAAATCGGAAACGACTATATTTTGCAAGGTGGTGACCCCTGAAGAAAAGAAATGTTTTCGATCGAAAAAATAAAATCAGAAGGAAGTCGCAATGTCAAGAAAAAGAAATATTTCATCTTTAATATTAGAACATAAAACCATGTTCATAATCGTTGCAGTCGCGTTATTTATGATTGAGCTGCAAATTCTTTCCGTCGCGGTTTTGAAATCGGGTCAGAAACCATTATTGCAAGTTATTGACGATAAGGGCAATGTAATCCATGAAACGAATGGCAGACATTTGAGTGATTTTGATCGCTATTTCTTTGAGAAAATTTTTGGTCCCTTGGATCAATACGAGGTTCGACATATCACCAAAGAAATTCCTTTTCCATTTAGAGCCTGGTTCGTAACCGCTGTGGGAGTACCGATCGGAGTTGTCCTTTTGCTTGCTTTTATCATTAAAGCTTGGGCGGCACTTTTTTATGGCGAGGAACAAACTGAGCCTAAACCTGAAGTGAACAAAACTGAGCCCAAAACACGTTTCGAAAGTATTCTAAGCAAAATAAGCGGCTTAAATATTTTTGTTATTGGATTATTAGCATTTCTAGCGGTATTTTTATATTGGGTTTTACCTAATTTGATCACCTATATCGGAAGATTAGGGATTGAGACATTAACCCGGTATAAATGGGTATTTTTAGGTGCAACCCTTATGTTGTTCGGTCTGATTGTATGGATCATTTATTTGAAATATCTTTTAGCCAAAAAAACGATAGACAGTCAAACTGAAATCGATAAACATCGTCTGCAACTGGAATATAGTGAAGTTAAAAGAAACTCTCTGCAATTGGAATATGATGAGAATAAAAAGAAAGATACGCCGCTGGTTGATTGGGACAACAATGATTCAGCGAGTCGCAAGAACAAGAAAAATAATGCGGATTGTAATTATCCCTAAGAAAATATAGGCGCCCCTGGTGATTTTAAAAACAAAAAGCCATTATGGTTTCAAAGGGATCGTATCGTTTCTGCTCATGGTTGGCTGCCTCGCTTGCCAGGGTCGATTTTATGGTTATCAAGGTGCGGTCGTGGGCAGGGAATACCGCATCTTATTGCTGGAAGGCGGACCGCATCAAGGATCTTGGCGGACAAATGACTTAACCATTTATTATGGTTACTCAAAAAAATTATTAAGGGTGGAGCTTTCCGGCCGAGTTGAACTGGCCGGCTATCTTCAGAAGAGTTTTTCGCAGATTGAAAATTTTTTTCTTACTCTCCATTTTCTGGATTCAGCGGGTACGGTCTTGAAAAGCAGTGTGCTATTGACCGCCGGATATCGTCAAGAGATCGAAAAGTTGAGTTTCAATCGTCTTATAGAAGTCGTTCCGGAAACGGCGGCAATTGTTTTCAGTTACAAGGGTCGAGTTCGAGAAGGTAGCGGAACCGATTCTTTAAGGGATGGAGATGCCATTACTTGGGATTTCTGGAAAGCTCCTTTTGATTAATTCCCAAGTTACGGATTCGCTTATGTTAAAGGGTTGCCGGGCTGATATACTTTTCGAGACTTTTAATGTCTGGGGCTGAGTTGTGCAAGATAATCACCGCTTTTGCCCATATAAATAACCCGGCAGCAAAGACTTGCTTCTAAGGCCTGATCCGTGAGTGTTTGCGGGTCTATGTGCAACCATCCAAAAGGAGGACCCTTTATTCCTTTATACTCAAACTGTAAACGGTTTTCTCCAATATAGCGGCCCTTCTTATAAATAAATTCTTGATACGCCAAATCGACCAGATTTTTTGTTCGGCGCATATCTAATGAATCTAATAAAATTTGTCCATTAGGCGTGATCAAGCTGTAAACGTGTTTTAAGAAACGACTCAAACCCAATAAGTTTTCAACGATTCCAACCCCGTGCATCATTAATAGTAGCGTATCGAATTTTTCTTTTTCCAATTCATAAATATCGATACAACGAACGTTTTTGACCCCGCGTTTTGACATAATTTCCACTGCTTCCGGAGAAATATCAATTGCATACACGGATCGGCCTTGCTCCTGAAGTGCCAGGCTATGTCGGCCGGCGCCGGCTCCGACGTCCAAGATACGACCGGAACACAGCTTAAGAGCTGTTTTCTCCAAGGTTGAAAAACTTGAAGGTTCTGAGAAGTAATTTTTTAATAGGTGAGTTTCTCTTGATCCATCATCACGATAAATTACAATTTTTGCTAACGTATCGCCATCATAGAAATCCAGAAGGGCGCGACGGTAGGGCTCGATAGATATGAGGTTCATTTTTTTTCCTCTCAAAAGCGCTGTTTAATTACCGGACAAACCTTCGATGAGTGCCTTGACATTATATCCTAAAACATGATGGTTATAACCTCCTTCCAAAATTCCAAAGCAGCCGCCTCCACACCGGAGAGCAGCTGCCCGTACTTTGCGACCCGTTTCTATATAATCTTCTGTTTTAAGAACGCCGCCCCAATCGTCTTCATGGTTGTCAAAACCGGCGGAAATCCCAATTATATCTGCCTGACAGTGTTCCATTTCCTCAGCTATTTCGTCCAGATATGCCAAGCGGTCGTAAACTTCTACGTTGTGGATGGTAATATAATTTTTGTTTCCCAGAATATTGACCGTGCCGTCTCCAAAATGTAAATCAATATCTAATACATATGCGGATTGGATTTTTTCTTTTTGCTTTAGTACTTCCAATGCGATGGCCATATTATTGAAATAACAGAAACCCCAGGATGAATTGGCCGATGCATGATGACCGGGGGGACGGATAAGTCCGAAACTCGGCTCGTTTAAGCCCAATGCAGCGGTTTGGATGGCTCCACCTGCAGCCAGAGCTGAAATGGAATAAAGGCCTCTTTGTCGAACATCGCAAATATGTTCTCGGGTATGGGCTAAGGCAATTTCGTTCTCGGACGCCGGCTTGGCCGTAATAAAATCAACATATGGTGCAATCACCTCAACAATTGCTTCCATTCTTCTTCCGGCGGCGGCTGGATCGGATGTATAAACCTGATAGAAATCTTCGTGGAAAATAACCTTCATGATTTCCTCCTCTCGAAAATGGAATAAAATCCTGATTCTCTTTGCCATTAAGGACTCAATAAACGATTGTTTTATCGTTTCGTTGATAATAAGCCCGTAAAAATTTTTAATTCGAATTGAGCAAATTTAAAAAAGGTTAAAACCCATTGCACTATACAGAGGAATGAGTTTGACATTCGGACGGAAATTATCTGTGTTTCAACTCAGCTTCAAGGCGTTTAAGACCCGTTTCAATAGAAATCCGAGGTAAATAGCCCAAATCTTTGCAAGCTGCACTGATATCGAACCAGTGTGCGGTCGAAAGCTCATTGGCGACAAAGCGGGTCATCGGCGGCTCACTATTGATTTGCAATGTTTTATAAACACATTCAAAGATAGCGCCTATGAGCCATGCGGCCTTTTTTGGTATGGATCGCTTCACCGGTTCAAGACCGGCTGCCGCCAATATACGGTTAATCATCTCCCATAGCGCTATCGGCTCTCCTTGGCTAATAAAATAGATATTACCGGAAAGCTCAGGGTTTTGATCTAATTTTTCGTCAGCTAATATATGTGCGTAGGCTGCATTATCAATATAAGTCGTGTCGACAAGATTGTTGCCGCTACCGACTTTAAACAATTTTTTCGATCTTGCGATGATTCTTGGAACGAGATGATTATCTTTAGGCCCCCATATCAAATGAGGCCTTAGGATTATGGTTAATAAACCACGACGTGCAGCCACGATCACTTTCTGTTCGGCAAGGGCTTTGGTTTGAGGATAGTAAGCGTGAAACCGGTCAGGATAAGGTACGGTTTCATTTATGTTTTCCATATCAGTCGCATTGAAAATGACACTAGGCGAGCTGGTATAAATCAATTTTGAAATTTTGTGCATACGGCAGGCGGAAATGATATTTTTAGTTCCGATCACATTGGTCCGGTAGAAGTCTTCATATCGTCCCCAGACGCCGGGTTTTGCGGCTACATGAAAAATTGTGTCGATACCGGCGCATGCGTTGCCGACTGCCTGTTTATCACTGAGGTCGCCTTGAATCTGTTCAACGCCGATGACATCAAGTTCCTGATAATAATTGCGGGAAAAGCTGCGGATAGCCTCGCCTTTTTCAGCAAGGAGTTTAATGATGCTGCCTCCTAAAAATCCGCCGCCTCCGGTAACAAGAACTTTGCGCTGCCTGGGTTTAGACTTAAGCCTTATTTGAGTTGCCGCGTCGCCCATTTTGATAGTTTCTCGCGAAAAATTTTCGAGTTATGCCGTATATCGACCGGAAAGGATTTGTGAAAGAGGATCGTCTTGATATCCTTTGTTAGGACGTTATTTTTTGCAAGCTCCAGAAGCTCAGCTTGGATCGGTTTCGTATTCTTATCCCGAATGCCGTTTTTCAACTCGATAATCATTACCGGCTTTTGCTCGTTTATAGGACCGATTCCCACAAGAGCACTACGGGAAACGTTGGGGTGGTTATTGAAAACGGCCTCACAAGGTATGGTAAAAAGCTGCTTATCGGCAGTCGTAACGCGATGACTTTTGCGGCCGCAAAACCAGATCCGGCCTTTTTTGTCCATCCAACCCAAATCCCCCATTCGATGCCGGAAGGTATCGCCATCTTTAATTTTATTTAGGGCGTCGGCTTGTGGATTTTTGAAGTATCGCTGGGTGACGATATCTCCCTTGACGACGATTTCACCGATTTCGCCCTTTGGAACTTCAAGGTCATCGGACCATTGTTCGATGGCAAGGTCACTTATTTTAATGATACGTACATCAATTCCGGTGATCGGGCGACCTACACAGTTTCCATATCCTTGTTCGCTATATCTTCGGGTTTCGCTCAAAATTTTGTTGCCGGTGATGGAAAGGACGGGCATTGCCTCAGTAGCACCATAAGGCGTATGAATCTCAGCCGGTTTGCGCAACATCGCGGCAAACTGCTCAATGTTGGATGGTAAAACAGGTGCACCCGCCGAAATAACCCTTTTCAAAGACGGCAATTTAATACCCTTTTGCTTGCCGTAGGCGCCAACGCGACTTAGCAAGGCCGGAGAAGCGAACATGTTTGTAACACCTTGGTCTATAATGGCTTCTATGATTTTGACGGGATTTACCAATGCCGGTTTTGTGGGATTCATATCCGGTATGACGGCTGTCATTCCCAGGGCAGGGTCAAAAAGTGCAAAGAGCGGAAAAGTCGGTAGATCGATTTCACCGATTTCGATACCGAAGTGAGTCTTTAGATGTCGGATCTGGGAATCAAATATACCGTGTGTGTAGACGGCTCCCCGGGCGGGACCTGTACTGCCGGTTGTAAAAAGGATCGCTGCGGTTTCATTTGCCTTTGTTTTTACAGCTGAATACGGCTTCCAGGGCACGAGACGAATCTGATTCATTGTCAGGCCACCCCAGAACCAACGCTTACCCACTGTTATCCAAACTTTTACGGTTTGAAAAAATTTAGGATAAAGGGTTCGAATGACATGTGCGGGAGGAATGCCGATAAACGCTTCAGGCTGACTTTCTTTGAAACAACGGATCATTCGGCGAATTCCCATCCCCGGATCAACCACTACGGGTATCGCACCGATTTTAAAAAGTGCGAATGTTAAGGCGAAAAACTCGAGACCGGGTTTAACCATTAAAATGGTTCGACAACCGCGGTTAATACCCGCTTTGAATAAACCATGGGCCAACCGGTCGGATTCCTGCTCAAGTTGTAAAAAAGTTAGATGTGCATAGGCAACTCGGCCGTTATTATCGCGACCAGCCGGATAAACAACGGCGCGTTGATATGGCTGGACGCCGGCCATTTTTTTTAGATGAGAGGAAACATTTACGAAAAGGCTATTTTGATCAGGGTCGATAATTGTCATGGACCATTTTGCATTTTGGTATTGATGAATTTCGACTATTTTATCCTTAGATATTTTTAAATTATAGCACCTGTTGTGTTATTTCGTCAACCCATCAACATCTAAGGGTGTCTAAAATAGTAAACTCTCCCATCTGGTTTGTTTTTTTGGTATGATTTAATAAATCATATCTTTCATATCGGCGTGTTTTGCAGGAAATCTTTTAAAAGTATTTTGATTTTTTCCGGCTCATCTTCAAGAACATAATGACCTGCATTTGGGAAGATATGAGTCTGCGCGTTGGGAAATCGACGTTGCCATTCGGCAAGGTAGTCGGCATCAAAAACAAAGTCGTGTTGTCCCCAACAGATGAGCATAGGCTTATCTGTCAGCTTTGATAAATTGTCATCCACGTATTTTACCAAACTGTAACTGGGATCCTTGGCATTTAGCGGAATATCTTGAACGAATTTGAGGGTTGCTATTCGATTCTTCCAGCAATTGTAAGGGGCGGTTAAACCCGATCGGACAGTGTTGGACAGCCTCTTGTAAGATGCCGTCAAAACCGCTGCATACGCAAAAAGATTAAAACCCAGAACAGCCACCGTAGCCAAAGGCCGAATGGTGCGTATGATTTGCAAACGCAAAGGCAATTTTTTATGATTAGGGGGTAAAAAGGCAGCCGTATTCAGTAAGACAATCCGGCCGATTTTTTCCGGGTGCCTTAGCGCGTAGGCCATCCCGATAATTCCACCCCAGTCATGCAGAACCAGAGTGATTTTTTGTTTTAATTTCAGATAATCAAGCAAGGCTTCAAGATCGTCGATGCGACTTTTGAGCCTGAAGTCATATTCTGTTGTATCGGGTTTGTCCGATAGACCACAGCCGATATGATCCGGTGCAATGATGCGGTAATGATCAGACAGACCTTTAATGAGTTCTCGGAAATAAAAAGACCAAGTCGGGTTTCCATGAACCATGATAATAGGTTCACCAATGCCTTCATCGATAAAGTGGTATCTTAAACCGTTTAAATTCAAGTAGTGAGACCTGAATGGATAGATTCGGCGAAACCGGAATTCATCAACGGGTTTGTTTTTTTTTTTACAGGATTTTACCATTTTATTCCCAGCATGAGGCAGTTAAGGCCGCTGCCGATTCCAAGGAAACCCACCTCATCATTTGCTCTGAGAAAATCACGTTCGGATGCAATCGCAGCGGTGATGGGAAGTGATACGGAGCCGATATTGCCTAAAAATTTAAATGTCGTAAAATCTTTTTCTTCCGCCACCCCGATGGACTCAAGTATGATTTTACGATGGGTCGCACCGACCTGGTGACAAATAATTTTATCCGGCTTGTCATCCGGCCATGAGAGCTCTTTTTTAAACTCCTTAAACGTTTGGGTCCCCAAGGCGACACCGTTTTGCAATACGCCGACGGATTCGGTTTGAATCAGTTGCATTTCACCGGCTGATATGCCGGTGCCCAACCCCCACGTACAGAGCTGATGATATTCCACGGCGTTTTTAACAACGCCTCCCAAGATACGGTGACCACTGTCTGCAATGGATGCAGATGTCAACAAAATCGCAACAGCACCGCATCCACCGGTCAGTGTAGCGACGGTATTTTTAAAGGTATTCATATCCTTTGTTTCAAGTAGATGCCGAATGGTAAGCTCAATAACTTGCCGAGAAGATTCGCAGGATACCAGAAGACCTGCTTGAATTTGGCCCAACTCAATCGCATTGGCAACCTGAAGCATGGCATTTAAAACCCCCAGACAGGCATTGGAAACATCATAGACCTGAGTTGCAGGGCGCAAACCCAAACCGTGGGCAACCGCACAAGCGGTTGCAGGCTCTAAATAATCCTTACAGATACCACAATAGATCAGCATATCGATATCTTCAGGTGAAACACTCGCATGCTCCAATGCCTTTTGACCGGCACAGACGGCACCTTCAGACATCTTATAATCCGGGTCCCAGAACCGACGTTCCCGAATTCCGGTCAATGCTTCAAGCTGGCCTTTTTGTAGATGAAGAGCCTTGTAAAGGGGCTCCAGTTGCTTCTCAATGTCCTCTGATGTCACCACATTCGGAGCCAATTCGTGTCCAAAGGAATCAATATAAACTTTTGAATATAACATAGATTCTACTGCTGATTTCTCCCCTGAAAGTAAAATTTATTTCTTTTAAAACGCCGGTGCTGCTTTTCATGAAAGTTGCAGCATCGTGACGATTTTAACCTCTATCGATCTATGATTGAGTCAAAGGAACCAAGCAAAGACCGAAATTTTCCATTTTATAAATATAGAGGCCGTCTACTTTCAAGTATCCACTTGCCGTAATGGCAGGTACAGGATCTTGTTGAATTTGAGTTACGACAGCTTCGACCTCAATTTTTTTACTTGTGGGAATAATTTGTCCTCGAAAGATCCAATGATGCGGTTGTTGAGTCATGACTGCAAATCGGTGACTATTCGTTAGGTGTTTCCAACGCTTCAGCGCCATGAATTTGATCAGCTGCATAAAAGATTCTATTCCCAGAGAGCCCGGGCAGACCGGGTCCTGATAAAAGTGCGCCTTAAAAAACCATTCATCGGGATCAACCATTTTAACTCCACGAATAAAACCCAGACCCTCAGGTCCCCCATCGGGCGCATAAATCTCAATTCGGTCGATCATCCGTAAAGCCTTAGACGGCATAGCCAAAGTATGCTCCTGTTTGAAAACCGGTTTACCGAAAGGCTCTTCCGGCAATAACGGTGACTCATCGGTAAAGGTGTAAGAAGAACCGGTTTTAAGTTCTTCAGAGTCCGGTACATATACATGCCGATCTGCCTCACGAAGCCCCACCTGTTGAGCCATCGTCTTCCTTGAAAAAAAACCGAAAGTTGTATTACCTTTATAAATTATTTTATCAGCTTGCAAGACTTTCATATCAAATTGTTCAATAATCATGTTGCCGGCTTCGGAAACCTGGTTCATCCGGGTAAGCATGCGAAGAGTACCCGCATTCGGAAGAACTTCATGGTAAAGAACCGAATTTCCGCCTAGGTTTCTGAATTGGAGATCTTCTTGGCTTTTAAGTGAAGATCCCAAATAGGCTGCCAGCCATCCACAAGGTTGAAATGCAATTTCAAGCAGCATGCAAAACGGCAGTGATGATGTGCGATTCGCATAAAAATACCAGGCATTCGGAGGTACATCGTATTCCGCTTCGATCCATCCGCCGGGTTTCAACACCCAGGGTTTAGGCTCGATGTGCGTGATTCGGTCGATAAACAGATAAGGCGGCCCAGGAAGACGGGCGACAAACCGGTTTCCGTCAAATATTTTATAAGGTTCACCAAAGGCTTCCGACGGTTTTCCAACGGCAAACGCCAACAATTTGTTGCGATCAAACATAACCTCTTTGGGAGCAGATTTTTTTGGAGTTTGGTTTTGCCTTTTTCGGGTCCATAAAGATTCGATCTCCTCCCGCGTAACGCCGGTCATTTTTATGGTCATATCTTTAAACAATACGATACGATGATCATCGGCATACATATGGGCATCCGCAATGGCATAGGGCTCGGGTTGATATCCGATTTCTTTCAGTTCCACTTCATAAACCACATGACGGGTATCGGGTGTGACCGGTCCCCGGCACTTAAGCTTGCTTGCAACTTCCTCCAAGGGTTCATAGCAAACACCGGGTTTGTCCGTCACCCAGCCCATGCGCTGGATAAATACCCTTAAGGTATGATTGCAGCATTCATACATCAACGTTCCGGGCATGACCGGATCGTCCATAAAATGGCAGGTCAAAAACCAGTCATCCGGATGGATATCGGCCTCAGCGCGAATGATACCCAGTCCATAGCGCCCCCCCGTTGGATCAAGAGATAGAATCCGATCGATGAGTTTCATTCTGCCACCGGGCAGCCTCAATGAATCGGCGAGTTTGATTCCTTCAAATAATTCTCCGAAACATTGTGCGAGATTTCCATGCCGAAGGGCTTCAATGGCTTCATCGGAATAACTTTCGATTGACATCGGTACCAGATCCGGCCGTTCCGAGGGTTTTCGGCTTATTAAAGGCCGGGTATCTTCCTCGGTCAAAATGATACCACCGGAATTTCGAACTTCTTCCGGAGTAAAAAAACCTGCACATCCGTTACGCATAGTAATCAGATGGCTGTTGCCGATGTGGCCTTCGAAGTGAAAAAAGAAAAGATAGGTATTACCTTGACGTATAAATTTTTCGATTTGAATCTCATAACGGATGGTATCACCCGGTCGCGGCAGACCTCGATGAAATTTGACGGTAGCATCTAATAGCCGATAAGTTCTTTTCCCCTTAACAGCCAAATCAATGCCCAGATAAGCGCAGAGAAACAAATCTGCTTGACCCGCTTCAACTGATATACAGACAGGTGCACGATCAGCATCCAAATACCAGGATCCGGGTAAAACATCATGCTCGGTGACCACTCGGCCCGAACCCAGGGAACCTTTTTCACCTTCCACCGTAAGGATTCTGTCAACCAGCATAAGGGGTTCATCCGGCAGTCGGACCCGCACTGCATAAGTGTCCACCACTGCGAATTCAGGGCCCAATACTTTGGCAACCGAACCGACGGCAAATTCCAGACACATGTCACGCCCAAAAACGGGTTTGGGTTCCGGCTCCGAGACGATGGGTTCTATATCCTGATTACCGATAATGGTTTCAAGGAGTTGGTTTTGCAATGCAAAAGTTTTTGCAAAAGATTGGGTCAGATCCGTTGAAAACTTTAAAAAGGATTGATGGGCCTCAGAAGTAGCCTCAATATTTTGGTCTAAAGAGTTTAAAATCTCAAGAAAAGCATTAGGCTGTTGTATGGTATCTTGAGGCTTTATTTTTGACCTTGGATTATTCGATTTCGGTTCTAAGACTTTTATTTGTGTCTTCGAATCTTGCCGGTGATGGGAATTTGCTATTTGGGTCGTTTTTTGAGGCAAAGTGAAAACCGGTGCTTTCCCGCCGATATAAACCGTAACCTTAAGGCCTATTTTTTCCTCGGGCTTATGAATAATTTCCAAAGGATAAGCATTCTTACCATAAATTTGAGTAAGATTAACCGGCACACGGGCAGCAATCAGTGAACCGAGAAATTTAAGGGTGGTAAGGTAATCGTCTTCACCTCGAACACAGGCGGAAACGGCGATATGCGGTTTTGAATATAGGATCTTACTGATCATTCGAGTGCAGGATGCGTGCGGCCCCATTTCCAGAAAAATTCGAATACCGTCTTCATATGCCTGTTTGATAACAGCGGTGAAATCAAAGCCGTAAAGTGCTTGTCGAAGAATCGAAGAAGCGGCGTTTTGACTGTTAAGCTCATAGGTTTTGCATAGAGCGCAGCTATAGAATTGGATTCCCTCCGGCACTGTTGTAGGAAAAATATGCAGATTTTTATAAGATTCTGCGATTGGCATTGCGGCTTTACAATGAACAGTAACAACTCCTTCTAGAAAGACCGCCTCACAGCCAAGCTCCTTTATGGCTGCCTCTACTTCATGTTTTCGGCCGCCGATGACACACTCATGGGGCGTGTTCACGATCAAAAGCCCGGTGGTGGAAAATTTGTTAATCACCCGGTGTACGATATTAGCCGCCCGATTAACCGCTGCAACACACCAGTTGACATCTTCCGATGCCGGCACGTCCCAAATTTTACGGGCGGCAAGACACGGACCGGATAGCTGCGTATGAAACAGATCGGTCGCAAGCATTCGTTGCAGCATTTCGCCGCGATCGGGCCATGCGCCCATGGCAAACAATCCTGCCGATTCGCCCAAGCTGTATCCGATAACAGCCGATGGTTTTAAATCGAAATTCCTGACGAGGTTTGCCACCACCCCACCGTGAGCCACCTGCCCAAAAATCATGTTCAGAGGATCAGCGATGATTTCAGAATGTGCTTCTATTTCCCATCCCGGTTCCCAGTTCACTCTCCAGGGGGTATAGCAGTGCGGGAGCAGTTGCGTTTTTAATTGCAAGGTTTCCGCATCCATTTTGCGGAGAATTTCCGGCCATTGGATACCGATTCCTCGGCCCATTCCGACATAATGATTTCCGGAACCGGGAAAAACAAATGCGATTTTGCCGTGATATTCCTGAACCTCGGAGCAATAACTGATGCCGCCGGCACCATTCATTTTTTTGGAAGTATCGGATAAAACGATGTTTTTAGCATCAATGGTCCATTTTTGGAGTTTTTCAAAATTATCGGCAACAATGGATAGCGCATATTTTTTTTCATGATTTAATGGGTGTTTCAGATGCCAGTTATGGGCGCAAAATTCTATATTTTTGCCTGTTGTATAATGTTCTCCGGTATGTCGTTCAAGGGCCGTAAGGCCTTCTATCAGAGCATTTTTACTATTTCCTTCCACAACAAAAAGGCCTCCGGAATTAAAGCCCAAAGGCTTTTGCCGCTCCCTTGCAACCTTTTTTGAGATCGGGTGGGTAGGACTATAGTCAACATCTTCCAGAATCACATGCATACAATTGCCGTCGGAAGTCATAGACCCGACACAAGACCTGCGGGGCCCGTTTTTTCGGTCTCGGAGCCAGTATTGGGGGTATGCCGGTATGTGGAATCGGCCTTTTTGCCAAATATCGGACTTTGGGCGTTTAAAATTTTTTAGCGGTGGAATGATTTCTTGGTACAGGCAAAGACTGGTTTTTATAATGGAAGCAATCCCGGCGGCAGCACCGGTGTGCCCGATATTCGGTTTTACGCTTCCGACAGCACAGGCTTGCTGTTTAGAATTGAATTGATCCGTGAAAAATTCATACAGAGCTGTTTCTTCCACGCTGTCTTCTAAAGAATCTGCGCTGCCGTGGGTTTCAAAATAGCTGATCGAAGCTGGAGAGATTGCGGCTTCGTCAATACACCGTCTCAGGGAAAGCATGTAGACATCTTTTGAAGGAAAAGGGGTTTTAATACTTCCCCCGCTTGCATTTCCGATCCCCTTAATAATCGCGTATATTCTATCTCCGTCTTTTTGGGCCTGGTCCAGTCGTTTAATGATCAATGCCGCCGCTCCTTCCCCCGGAAGAGTTCCATCGGCTGAATGATCAAAAGGGCGAATTTCGTTTTGTTTTGAAAAAGATCGAAATTGATTGAATGCAATGATATTGCGGATATCTCCTACAAGATCAATCGCGCCGATTAGGACGGTATCCACTTCATTTTGCTGTAAAGACCTTACCCCGATTTCAAGGGCTTTGAGACCGGATGTTTCTTCGCCGGAAACCACAAAGCTAGGTCCCCCGAAGCGAAATTCCCGTGCAATTCGACTTGCAATCAATCCTCCTAAAGCACCTAATGTGCGTGTTGCGGTAAGGGGCGGACTGCATGCGTCCTGAAGGGTGGTAAGCCAAGCAGCTGTTTCATTTTTATCGAGATCGAGACTGAATTTTTTTTTCCATACTTCAATGTGATTATGTAGATTCCATCGAAGATGAAAGTTGTTGGCCTCAAAGTCATAGCCCATGCCGATGATAACGCCCATCCGAGGACGTTCTTTTCTAAGGGGAAGTCCTGCATCCTGCATGGCTTTGGCGGCAACTTTCAGCATCAACAGATGCTGAGGGAGAATGTCCGGAATTTCATTAGGGGGAATATGAAATTCGTCGATTTGCAGGACGATTTGATTCATAAAACCGCCGCTGAGATTCGGGGATTCCATGTACCTGCGGGCAATATCTTCACAACCTTTCCAGCGGTCCCGGGGCCGTTTCCCAATGGTTGTATCACCCTTGAAAACAGTTTCCTGAAAATCGCGTAGTGATGAAAGTGAGCCGAAAACCGCTTCCATCCCCACAATGGCAATGGGAACCTGTTTTTCCGCCTGATTATGGTTGGACGATAACGACGGATTGTCCTTGAATGCATGTTCAACAGTGGGCTTCGGGCGTTGAATTCCGGAGGATAAAGATTGGATTTTTTTCCTTTTCGGATACCATTCTTCAAAAAGCAGGTGACCGTTGGTGCCTCCGAAACCAAATGCACTGACTGCGGCGCGCAATGGAAGGTTATCGGTCTTGCGAATCCATTCCGTAGCTTCTGTCTGTACTCTGAAAGGGCTGTCATTTAGGGCACTTTTGGGAGGTGCTTTCTTAAAGTGCAGGGAAGGCGGTAATAGTTTAAAATTTAATGCCAATAATGTTTTTATCATTCCGGCTGCACCGGCAGCCGTTAAAAGATGGCCGATCATTGATTTAACGGAACCAATAGCGCATGGCTTCTCATGACAGTCGCACTCTTTCCAGAATGATTTTAAACTGTTAATTTCCGTTTGATCGCCGATCGGAGTTCCGGTGCCGTGGCATTCCACCAGATCAACATCAGCGGGCGACCATCCGGCAGATGCATAGGCGCTTCGCATGGCGCGAATTTGGCCTTCACTGTCCGGGGCTAGCAGATTGCTGCGCATATCATTGGAAATTCCAATGCCTCGGATAACTCCATAAATTGTGTCGTCTGCCTGCAGGGCATCTTCCAACCGTTTGAGAACAAGTATTCCGGCACCTTCACCCACCACTAGGCCATCGGCGCTTTCGTCAAAGGGTGCACATCGGCCGGAGGGTGACAACGCCATAAGCTGGCTGAAACCAATTTGTGTGTAAAGGCATTCAGGTCGTGAGACACCGCCGGCCAACATCATATCCGTCCGACGAAGCTGCAGCTGATCACAGGCAAGCTTTACCGCATAAAGCGATGATGCACAGGCGGCATCCAGCGTAAAACTTCCACCGCCCAGTCCCAGGCTTTGAGCCAGAATAGCGGCCGGAAGACCGGTCACTTTAGCTGATAGGCATTGTCGGCGTGTCAGAAGATTGTATTTATTCCGATCGATATGGCGATTGGAATCAATATAAAGTTTTTCTTCAAAAGATCTTCCCAATATCTCTCTCGTGATTTTGGACGAGGCATCCGTGGGAAGGGCGATGGCAGCAAGTATAACACCTGTGCGCTCTTTATTTAATGTCGAAGTTCCGACACTTGACAATGCCGATCTTCCGGTATGCAGCACGATATGATAAAGTGGATCGAGATCCTTAAGTAGGTTCTCGTCAATATCAAAGCCTTTAAGATTCGATTGAACCGATTTGAGTATGTCTGTGGATATGAGGCAGGCCCGTTTCGAAAAAGCCTTGTCCGGTGCAGGCCTTGGTTCATGCATCAATTCCGGTGAGGCAATCCATCTGTTCCGGGGTACATCAACCGTTGAATCGACTTTATTGATAATGTTTTGCCAGAAGATGTTAAGGTCGGCAGCTCCGGGAAATAACCCGGCCATTCCAACCACGGCAATTGGTGGTCTTTTTTTCATTGATTTTTACGGAGCATATTGCGGTATTTGAGTCTAAGAGCCAAAAGCTGAATCGGCTAAAAATCTTTTCTTACTAAAAAAGAGATTCTATATCCGACTAATTTCTTTAAGGCAAGTGACAATAATCATTTTCTGCAACCCTTGCCCGGATGGAAAGGGTTGCAGAGATATTGGAGTTGGGAGGGGTATTATTTAATTTTTTGTTGGCACAATTTATGTACGGTCTGCCCGCGCCATTTTCCCTTGCCGGAAAAAGTCGTTATCCCCATAGAGTCCAACTGTTGGGCGATTTTCTCGTAACTCATTTCATTTTTACGCATTTCATAAATTCTTTGAAGTGTTTCTTCGCGATCCGCTTCAGTGATTTTAAAGGTTGTTTTATTTTTTTGTAAAGTGGGAGTCTGTTCGGATGCGGTAGCTGGGGTGATTGTGTTTTCTGATTCTGATAAAGTAACGCTGGAACCTATGAGTTTTTCCAAATATTCACAAATTTTTATAAGTGCATCGGTTTTACGTTCTTCTGCTTTTACAAGGCTTTCTTTGGCATCCGCCAAACGTTGTTGATGTCCGGCAATGGTTTCAAGAAAAGTTTTAACAACAGGCAGGTTTTCAATCAGCAATTCGGATATATTCTCCGGAACTAAAGCTTTGCGTGGATTTCCTTTTCTCTTATCGTTGCCGTTGCGTTTGTCAGGGCCGATATATTGCGGGTTGTTATATTGTCTTCGGTTTCTGTCGAAGCGCTGCTTGTCCTTAATGCTCCGAAGATTATGAAGGAAATCATTCATTAGGGCCTCCTTAAATGCTTTCTGAATTCAGAAAGTCTTGTTAAAAATTTTATTGTTTTTCTTTCCGGTGCGGGGAAAACTATTTTTAAGTTTTTGTTTTTGTGCAAAATTTTATCTTTTTTTTCTACAATATAAGCTTTTCTCAAATCAGGCTAAGGCCTCCGCGCAGATAGATAAAATAGATAAAAAAGGTGGGGTGGGGTACAATTTTTTTTAAATCCAAGGTAACACGACCGTTCCAATAATCAATAAAATGATTCCCATTTTTTTCTATTGCATCGAGAAAATAACTTAAAAGGACGATTTTTATTTATTTAAAGTTGCGCAATATAAATTAATCCGTTGCCTGTGTCAAGCGAGATACGAATTCAATTGCAGAGAATTTTGGTTCAGCCGATTACACAATTCTATTAAAATCCTTGAGTTACGGATTTCGTATATTTTTATATTTGCCATAACGAATACTATAATGAAGGGTGTCTTATTAGGAAATGAACTTATATTAAAATTTATGCAACAATCAGGCCAAAGGGGATGTTTAATGCTTTATGTATAATATGCGTCGGTTTTTGAATCTTAATTATCAAAAAATATAACCAAATAAAAACAACTGGTTATTGTTTTAATAAGTTAAATTCGTTGAATGGGTTCGGATAGTTTTATTTGTTAACCAATAGAACCAATTAAACTAATGAAACCGGAACGTTAATGGCAAATTAAAAAACGATAAAGAGTTTTTATAAATCTATTATCAATAAATATTTTTCGAAAATTAAAGCAATTGCTAATTCCAAGAATGTATGACGATATATGCCGAATATTGTCAAATAATTTAACAAAGAATGTTGTCTCCGACAAATCCTGCTTGGTTTTAGCGATAGCCGTTGAGCCTTTTCCCAATTTCATATATCGTCATGCTTAAAAAATAGAGGTTGACGGCAGATAAATTAGAAAAAAATAAATATTGGATGGAAAATTTTTGAATTGAATATATTGCAAATTACCCTTTGCTGTTTATTTTTTCTCTCAAAAGATGTGAACACTTGAAAGTAACTACTTTGCGTGCCGGCAGGATCATATCCTCACCTGTGGCCGGATTCCTTCCTTTTCGATTTTTTTTGCGATTGACACTAAATTTCCCGAAACCGCTTATCAGAACATCGTCTCCTGTTTCTAAATTTCTTTTAATAATTTCAATTAAATTTTCGATCAAATCCGTACTTTTTTTTTTGGGTAAATCGAGCTGTTTGTGAATCGCGTCGATTATATGAGCTTTTGTAAGCGCCATTTGTAAATGCTCCTGATTATATATAAATAAATTTATGTTGCATTGAATTCATTTAAGAGAAGCAATTACTTTTTAGTTGGAATTTTGTCAAGAACTTATGACAATATTATTTAGCAGACTTTTGAAAAAACCCGAGTAAGTCGAAGGGCTTCAGTCTTCCCCTTGTTTCAGAAAAATTTTGTGGTCCACCAGCGATAGGGAATGAATCTTGGCTTTAAGGATCTTTTGCTCTCCGAAAATACTGGTTAGACGGATGGAATCGGGTCCTTCCGGCAGGGCCGTATCCACTGCTTCCATAACGAGTTCCCGGTCCTTTCCTCTGATGATATAAGCGTTTGCTTCACACATGATGCTTTCCTTTTTATAATTTTTTTTATAATCTTTGCGGTAGATGATTTTCCACCAGTGCTTCAATAAGGTGCGGCAACGGCATGGAAGAGATGCCCACAACCTCAATGTTTTCTTGGGTCAGCGGCAACAATATTTTTCTGGCCGGGCTGGAGGCCACTGCTTCAGCCATCCGGGGGGTCATCTCGCCCATCATGGCATTTGCAAGCAGAATACCGATGGGGCCGATGATCAGGTCGACTTTTTGGGTGGTTAAAACGATGGCATTTTCACCGGATGCACCGATATTTGCCCCGACTTTAAGCATATGGGCGGTTGCTATGGCATTGGTACCCAGCGCAATGACCCGAACCTTTTCCCCTAAGCGTTCTTTCAGCTTTTTGATTATGGCGCTGCCGATGCCGCCCCCCTGGCCGTCAATAACACAAATATTTTTCATGATCAATGCAGCCTTTCTGATTTGCGATACGATACAGGATATTCGGGTCGTAGAAATAGTCCATCTAACATAAAAATCCATGTTTGAAAAGAAATATGAACAGAAATTTAAAAACTCATTACATTACAAAAAAAAATTATGCAAACTCAGCACAGAGTGTAGCAACAGGTACTTGCGATTTCCCAGGGATGAATGATCAAAATTCTTGACTTTTAATACATCCTCAAATAAAGATCTTTTTTAAAATTGCGGCAGAAGCTGCTGGTTTATGCTTGAATTTCAGGGCAAGAACCCAAGGAATAGATCCTCTGTAGAATATCAGCAGGGATTACATAAGTTAAAGCAAAAGGCCACGAAGGTCCATGCACCCGGTAAGGGAAGCGACCTCGTGGCCTTTTTTTGTTTGAAAGAATGGAGTTTAGCAAAATACTTATTGAAATGGAAAGAGTAGGAGGAAAGAATTTAGATGAAAAAAGACAGACGTGCAATTCATCCGATTGGAATAGCTATTCTGCTTATCGGCGCGGCGCTGATGGTGTGGACATCCTTAGGCATGGCTGCAGATGCCCGTGAACAAGAAGTCGCGCAGAAGCAGGAAGAAGTTCAGCAATTGAAAGATGTGGTGGTAACTGAAAAAGGCGGTGCCCCGGGTCTTGAACAGAGCCCCTCCAAGACCGTCATCAATGTGGAGGATTTTACCGTCATCGGTGCTCCGGGCAATATCGAAGATCTGTTCAAGACCCAGGCCATTATCGATTTTCGCGGTGAGACGGACTTGGTGCCTGACAGCGACACCCTTAACATGCGTGGTTTTTCAAGCGGTCGTTTCGTGATGGCCGTGGATGGATTGACTGTTCAAAAAACCGGCGGGCGCAAGGGTACCCACATTGTCGACTATACCTTGTTGTCTCCGCTTCCAATCGAAAAGATTGAAATTATCGCAGGTCCCCATTGCGCCCTCTACGACAGCAAAAGCATCGGCGGCGCAATCAATATCGTTACCGAAGCACCCAAACGCCGGGACAGTTTAAAACCGGATGTGAAGCTCAGCACCAGCTACAGTTCCTATAATACTCAGAACCACAGCTTGAGAATGCAAGGTGCTGCGGACATAGTGACTTACGGCCTCGGCGTGCAGCTGAATTCCACCGACGGTTATTTGCGCCACAACGAGACCGATATTCAGACCTATTCCGGTAATATCGGTGCCTTGTTGCCGTATAACGGTTTTATCAATCTCAGTGCTTCCCGGTCTAATGTTAATCGTGAAGTCCCGGTGAATAACACCGGTGATGATTACGATTCCGATTATCCGGAAGTGGAAGGCGCCTCTTTTGACGCCTATCAGGATCCCACCTGGGACAAGAACGCATGGTCCTATCGCTTGAATTATCTGCAGAATCTGCCCATCGGACGCCTGACGGTGGCAGCTTACCGAAGCGAGGAAGATCGTGATCGAGCCTACTATACCTGGATCAATTCAAGTGATCATTCCGAAGGGTTAGAATTATCCTCCATGTTTACCACCTGGCGGCAGGAGGGCGGCAAGATCCAGGACGAATACAAGTGGACGGACAATCACATCAGTACCTTCGGATATGAAACGGCAAAGCTGTACGACGGTGAAGATGAAGACGAGCGGGTCCGTAAAGTAGCCGGTTACCTACAGCACCAGTGGAATATCACATCGTTTTTGGACGTCAAACTGGGACTGCGTCATGAAGATGTGAAGATCTGGGTCAGCAACAGTCAAACCAGCGGAATACCGAACCGGGGAAGTTGGATCGAACGTGAGTGGCACCAATGGGTACCCAAATCCTATACGACCTGGAAAATGGATGCGATGACCCCCTGGTTGAGGGATACCTCGCTTTCATTGGGGATCAGTAAAATATGGCATGCGCCGGACTCTCACGGGGAGTACAATCCTCAAGGAAGACCTACCGGCGCTTGGCTGGAGCCGGAACACGGCATGGGATATGATTTTGTGCTGAACCGGCGTTTATGGCGTGATATTTCACTTATGCTCGACTACTCCTTTTATAATATCAAAGACTTTATCGCCTCCAACAGCTCATATGCCGAATACTCAGGTGCTTCCGCCGGTGACCTGAGATATAGTGATTATAAAATCAACCTGGAAGAGGTACACCGACAGGGTGTGGAACTTAATTTGGGCGGTCATCTGACCATGGATCTTTCATTTTATTTGACCTATGCTTGGCAGAACTTTAAAAGCCAAGGCGACGAACCGGCTGGTAAGACCGAATTGGACGACCAAGCCGAACACCGCATCAGTGCGGGTCTGCGTTATTCGCTATTTGAAAAAACAGCCTTGATGCTGGATTATTATTATCAGAGCAAGGAGGTATCGGAAAGATCCGAACTTATTGGTTACGATGAAAATAATGAGGAGATTTATGATTGGAGTCAGGTGGATAATCCGTCGTATCAGCTTGTTAACTTTGCACTGGAACAGAAACTTTTTAAAAACAAGTGGTTTTTTCGGGATGCAAAGCTGAAATTTTACATCAAAAATTTATTTGACGAAGTTTACTACGATTCCCGGGCCTACCCTAGCACGGACAGGACTTACGGTGTGACCTTCAGCGTCGGGATATAATCGGAATGTTGAGCGGATTCAAATTCGGAGATGACGGCATTGATTATTGAATTGGCGGTTTAATAAAGAATTTTCACAGACGTTAAAAAAAGGAGAATACCGCATGCAAAGTAATAAAATGAAAAAAAACATTTGGATAGGGAGCTTGTTGCTATTGGCTCTTTTATGGGTTTTTGGGGTCGGATGTCAGGCCCATACCCCGCAGATCGAGAGCCGCAAAGAAAGCCCCCAAGGCAGCTTCAAGGTGGTGGGTATGGGGCCGGGAGACGCTGACCTGATGACCGTAAGGGCGCTGGAAGCGATTCGTAAAGCGGATTTGGTTTTTTGCAGCAACCGAACTAAAGAGAAACTAACGCCTTTTTTGGATCTTGCAGGCAAACAGGTGCTGGATGGCTACGGAGTCCTGTTTCGCTTTTACGGCAAGGATTGTAAAAAGTCGAGCAAAGCTGAAACCTCGCGACGTTCGATGAGCTGCGAGGATTACCATCGGAAGCAGGCGGAATTTGCGCGCTTGGTCCGAAATGCCGTATCGACGGGGAAAAATGTGGTGCTGCTCAGTGGTGGTGATCCCACCATTTATGGACCGGATATGTGGAGCCTCCAAGAGCTACGGGACCTCAACCCTGTAGTGGTGCCCGGCCTCAGTGCCTTCAATGCCGCAAACGCCGTCCTGCAGGTCAGTTTGGGTGAGGTGATTATCACCGCACCTTTCAAGAAAGAAAATAGTAAGGATGCCATTGAGAATCTGGCCGGACATGATCGGGCGACCATGGTTATTTTCATGCCCCGGGATATGAAAGACCTGTTCGCGCGACTATCCAAGGTTTATGCCGCTGATACCCCGGTAGCTATTGTCGGCAATGCCGGTATGGCCGACGGCCAAAAGGCGGTCATCGGTACGGTCGGTGGATTTGCGGCCGATCTGTCCGGTGTGGATACACGCCTGTCTATTGTTTACGTGGGCAAAACTCTGGCAAATGCCCAATTCAAACCGGAAAAAATATCAGCGAAGGCGAACAAAGGCAAATTTTATCTAGTGGGAATGGGTCCCGGTGATTCCGATTTGGCTACCTTGAAGGCGCTGAAGGTGATTGAGAAGGCGGATTTGATTTTTGCCGGTAAAAGAATCAGCGATAAATTTGAAAAATATCTGGCTGGAAAAAAGGTAATTGACGGCTACCAACGGTTATTTCCCTTCCACAGAAAGAAGTGTACCGATGTATCCGGAGCCGACAAGTCCAGAGAACATATGAGTTGCGAAGAGTACCATCAAAAACAGGCCGAGTTCGCCGCTATGGTCCGGGCGGCTGTAGCCGAAGGCAAAACCGTGGCTATGCTCGACAGCGGCGATCCATTGGTTTATGGTCCCTGTGCTTGGTCTTTGGCCGAGCTGCACGATTTGGATACCGAAGTGGTGCCCGGACTGAGCTGTTTCAATGCCGCCAATGCCGCCTTACGGGTCGGGGTTACCGAAGGGAAAAACGCTCATTCGGTCATTTTTGCATCCGGCTGGTCCGTGGAAGAGATGGCGGTTCACCAGAGTACCATGGTGCTTTTTACTATGCGCACGGAATTTAAGAAATTCATCGATAGCCTGTCGAAACATTACCCTTCCGATACTCCAATAGCGATTGTCTTGAGCGCCGGTTATGCCGAAAAGGAAAAGGTCATGCATGCGACTTTGGGTTCCGTCATGGATCAGGTGGGTAAAAACAGGTTGCCCTTTGAATATTTGCTTTATGTCGGCGACTTCCTGAACAATAGTGTGGATCGTTTAATCAATTAAGAGAAGGTATACTTTAAGGAGTTGGTGGATTTAAGTGCCGGTTTAACAACAATGCAAAAAATAATGGAGGTAGTGCATGAAAACAAAACTCAGCATGGTCATGCTGTTTTCCGTTTTATCCCTAATGGTGTTTTGCCCATTGGCCTCGGCTCACAATCTATGGCTCAATCCCGGAAATTACTATCCTGAGGTTGGAACGACCGTGGATATCGGCATCGCATGGGGGCACAAATACCCTGCCAACCGAATCGACCAGGAATTCAAGGAAGACCGTTTGGAAGAGATATCGGCAGTGGATCCCGACGGCCTTATTGTAGAACTTACAAAGGTGTCGTCTGATCTATATAAATTGAATATCGAAAAGGCGGGGGTCTATTTGATAACCGCTAAGATGAAATCCGGGTTTTTCACGATGACGAAGGAAGGTAGAAAATGGGGTGACAGAAAGTCTGTCGATAATCCTTTAAAGTGTACCAATTTCCATTTGGAGGCAAAGACCGTGATCATTGCCGGTGGTAGTGAAAAAAACCTCACTTATGCGACCGGAAAGAACCTGGAGTTGATACCGCTTAAAAATCTTCAAAATTTGAAAAAAGGAGATCAACTCCCCTTAAAGACTATGTTTGACGGGAGACCATTGCCTAAAATAGCCATAAGAGCCACCTATGCCGGTTTTGAACAAGAGCACAAAGTAGTGGAAACCGCAGCCAAGAAAAAGAAGTCCCATGAGCATGGCGCCGGGGGACATTTCCCGGTGGAAACTTCGACCGATGATTTGGGGCAGGCTGAGGTCCCCATGGATCAATCCGGATACTGGCTGGTTATGCTTTCCTACAAGTGCCCTTATCCGGATGCGGGGATCTGTGACGAATCTATGTATAACATGACTTTTGCTTACCAAGTGCGCTGAAGAGGTACGTGGAAATAAACCCATTGGGCGGGGGGAGTATCCCCGCCCTCAAATAGAACGATAGGAATCTTAAACTGCTATGGAAAATGCATTTAACGGCAATGGATTGCGTCGCGAGATCGGCTTACTTTCGGCCACTATTTTGGTAATTGCCAATATGATAGGAACGGGAATTTTTACCACCTCGGGTTTTATTATGGCCGAGCTGGGAGATCCGCGTGCCTTGCTGCTGTGTTGGCTATGCGGCGGTTTTTTCGCTCTCTGCGGAGCGCTTTGTTATGGTGAGTTGGGTGCCCGGTTCCCCCGAGCCGGCGGTGAATATGTCTTTTTAAAAGAAAGCTTTGGAAAGCCGGTGGGCTTTCTATCCGGCTGGATTTCTCTGATTGTCGGCTTTTCGGCGCCCATAGCGGCGGCAGCTATCGCTTTTGCCACCTATTTTTTCCAGGCCTTTTCGATCCCAACCGGCAATAAGATCGTATTTAGTCTTTTCGAAACTCCGATCATCACTTTATCTTCCCTAAACCTGACGGCTATCGTTGTCATCGGATTGTTTACCTTGATTCACTACCAAAGTCTGCGGATCGGCAGCCGAGTGCAAAATTTACTGACCCTGTTTAAAGTCGCACTAGTGGTTATTTTTGTGGCTGCCGGGTTTTGGGTCGGCCATGGAACCTTCCACAACTTTCAACCTTCTGCAGGGTTATCCTTTTCCTTTTCCGCAGAAAAATTCGCTGTCGCTCTTATTTTTGTATCTTTTGCTTACAGTGGGTGGAATGCAGCCGCCTATTTGGGATCTGAAATTATCAATCCGCGGCGAAATATACCCTATGCTCTTTTAATCGGCACCCTAGTGGTTGCCTTGCTATATCTTCTTTTAAACGTTGTTTATCTTTATGCGATTCCACCCGTGGAAATGTCGGGTGTTATGGAAATTGGTGCAAAAGCTGCGGTTAATCTGTTCGGCGAACATATCAGTCGGGTTTTCAGCGGTGCCGTGGCGTTGGGAATTTTGTCCGTTCTGAGTGCCATGATTTTGACCGGACCAAGAATCTACTATGCCATGGCCAAAGACGGTATCTTTTTTTCTGTCTTCGGCAAACTGAATTCGGCCCATAAAACTCCGGCCTCTTCTATTTTTTTACAAGCGGTTATAGCCGTTCTAATGGTACTATCCGCCTCCTTTGAAACGCTGCTGATCTATATCGGCTTTACGCTTTCCCTATTTGCCTCACTGACGGTTATCGGATTGATGCGGATTCGAATGAAAATTCCCCCCGATGGAAAGGGTTATAAAACGTGGGGCTACCCTCTAACGCCGCTGGTTTTTATTATCGGTAACTTATGGATTATCTTCTTTTCCATTAAAAGCCGACCGGTTGCTGCCCTGATAGGATTAGGAACCATCGGATTGGGTGTCATTGCCTATCTTTTTTTCGGATTTATGCAACAGTCAAAGATTAATTCGACCCTTGAGGGAGATCTTTTGAAAAAAACGATATCCTCTTAAAAAAAATATTGGATCAAGGCGGCCATCATCAAAATGAATGACCGAACAAAATCGTCTAGTTATGACAGCCGTTTATCCGATGTAAACAGCAAAATGCTGTCTATGTTTGTTGCCGGCTGTTTTTTTATTTCCGGTGCCGCAGGATTGGTCTATGAAGTCATTTGGGTCCGCATGATCGACAAAGTGATCGGCAGTGCTCCATTTGCCGTAGCCTCGGTGCTTTCGGTCTTCATGGCAGGTCTGGCCTTGGGCGGTTATCTGGCGGGAAGAACTATCGATAGATTTACTTCCAGATCCGCGCTCCTTGCACTGTATGGTAAACTTGAAATCGGCATCGGGATTTTTGCATTGGCCGTACCGTTTATCATTCAAGCCACCCAACCCATTTACCGTTCATTCTATGACCGGTTGCTGGACCATTTCTGGTGTTATCAGTCTGCAGCTTTTGTGGGTTGCGTACTTATCGTGATCGTGCCCACCAGTCTTATGGGAGCCACCCTTCCGGTTCTTTGCCGTTTTTACGTCCGTGGCTTGGAGCACATTGGAACCCGTACTGGATGGTTGTACGGTCTGAACACCGTAGGTGCTGCGATAGGTGTGGTCCTTTGCGGATTTGTGCTGATCAAAATTCTCGGGGTATGGATGACTCTGGTGCTTTTCGCAGGATTAAACGGCCTGGTAGGCATGTCCTGTCTTATACTTTCCCGGTATGCGGCGGCTGAGGGTATGCAGCCCCGGCGACAAAAAGAAAAGCTTAAGGTTAAAACAGACGTTGCTCCCGAGAGACCGTCGATACCTTGCAAGCCCCGCAGGCAGATGCGATGGGCATTGATTATTTTTGCCGTATCCGGATTTTGTGCCATGGCTTATGAGGTCCTATGGACCCGTCTATTGGGACTTGTCGCCGGGCCGACAACTTACTGCTTTACGCTCGTTGTAGCCACATTTATCATTGGTCTGGCCCTTGGTAGCATCTTTTTCGGACGCGTTGCCGACAAAGCCCGAAATGTTTTTCCTTGGCTGGCCGTAACTCAGATCGGTGCGGCTGTTACAGCCCTGGTTGTCAGCCAAATGCTGGGCAACAGTCAATTCTTTTTTGCCAAACTGATTCACATGAACCAGGGTCGATTTTCCAATCTTATCCTTAACCAATCCATGGTGCTGTTTATTATCTTGCTGACGCCGACATTTTTTCTAGGAGGGGCTTTTCCATTAGTCAACAGGCTGTATATTCAATCCATGGCCGGCATGGGCCGGTTACTGGGAACGGCCTATGCCCTAAATACCCTAGGCGCGATTATCGGATCTCTTGTAGCCGGATTCATTTTGATTCCATGGTTGGGCAAGGAAAACGGGCTGCGTCTTATCATCTTGATCCAGATAACGATAGCCGGTCTGTCCCTTATGCACACGGGGTTTGGATGGGGACGAAAAGCCATTGAACGGTTTATTGTTATCGGCCTTTTATTTGTCGGTTATCTATTGCTTGCCCATTATCCTTCGTGGCGGTTGGACCTGCTTTCAAGGGGATGGTACCGTGATTTCGGGGCGATAGAACAGGATTTGGATCGAATCGGCTGGGCTGAAGCGATTTGGAACGGATCCAAACGGATTGCCGGAAAGCGACAAGGGCTGGAAGTGGTTTTCCAAGGTGAGGGTGTTGCGGGTTTTACCACCGTTGAAAAAGAAATTACCAGCTTGGGAACCGTGGAATACGCACTTTTTAACAGCGGTAAGGCGGATGCCTCTTCGCATGGCGACCGCAGTACCCAAGCCCTGTCAGCACACATTCCTTTGCTGTTTCATCCCGGCGCGCAAAATGTGATGGTGCTGGGCCTGGCAAGCGGCATGACAGCCGGAGAGGTGCTTCTTTATCCGGTTCAAAAACTCGATATCGTAGAGATCAACCAACAGGTGGTCGATGCTTGTCGGTATTTTTTTTATCCATGGAACAATGCTTGTCTGCAAGATCCGAGAATCCGCCTCATCGTCCAGGACGGCCGCAATCATCTGACACTTACCCATGAATGCTATGATGTGATTATTTCCGAGCCCTCCAATCCCTGGATGGCCGGACTGGCCAACTTGTATTCTCTGGAGTTTTTTCAAATGGTCAGACAACGATTGAGCGCTGATGGAATTTTTGCTCAGTGGATCCAGTCTTATGAAATGGATTGGGAGACCTTTTCCCTGCTGGGGAGAACTTTTACCGCCGTTTTTTCCAAAAATGCGTTGGTAAAGATAGGCCCGGTAGACTATCTCATGCTGGGTTTCAATAATGATAATAAGGGATTTGACTGGTTGAACGCAAAAAAGAACTATCCCTTTGCGTGTAAATCTAAAATTGTTTACTTTCCCGGTGTAAACTTTCTGGTTCATCTTATTTTGACCGAAGATCTTCGTAGCCTCTTTGGTCCGGGACGACTGCATACGGACAATAAGCCGTATCTTGAATTTTCGGCTCCCCTGAAGCTTTACAAAGACGGCCTGAATATTGATTCAATTGTTGCCGGTTGTCGCCGCCTATCACCTGAAACACAAAGGGTTTTGGATGCCAACTGCGATGTCGAACCCCTTTTGGATATGGTTGAATTCGCCGCATCGGCCAATGTACCGATGTTCAATGTGTTGCCGTGGTCACACCTCAGTTCTGAACATAAAATACGCTATAAGCGGGCTGTTATGGACTATTGCAGCCGCGAATTGGTACCTTCTTACAACATTTTCAGCGATTTCGACTTGAAAGCCTGCTGTGCGGGTATTCATATCGACGCCATCCGTAAAAAGCTTTCGGATAATGATTCCTTTCCTATCGACCATTACAATCTGGCCTTGGCACTTATCGCCGCCGGAAAAAAATCGGAAGCTGTTCAAAGTCTGCGCAAAGCTATTACCCTCGATACAACCTATGAGGCCGCTGTGACGGCGCTGGGACTATTGCTGGCCGAAACCGGGGAACTGGATGAAGCGGCAAGTTTGCTGACCAATGCTGTTGCCCTTTCGCCGCGAAAAGCAGATCCTTACAAGTTTTTAGGTATGGTCGAACTGCGCAGGGGCGCGGCGGATACGGCCGTGACCAATCTATCAACAGCTCTTGCCTTGGCCCCGGATGATCCGATTGTTATGAGTGAGTTGGGTGTCGCCTTTATGCGGCAGGGTAAAACTCGGGAAGCGATTTCCTACTTAACAAAGGCCTTGGAAAACGATCCTCAGGACTCTGAAAGTCGATACTATCTAGAACTGGCCAAGAAACAAGCTGACGGCGACGGGAAATGATTAAATGATTTCCTCAAATGAGGGCATCTAATTCGTGATGCAATTGAAAACCATCGGGGTTGTTCTGATTGCGATAGTATTCATAACAGAGGAAGTGATTTTGCCCATGTCCATCTACTTTTGGAAATGGTATGGGACTATGTTTTAGATGTGGCTGGTAGAAAAATTATATATTTTTATCGGTGATATTAAGGTAATTTTTAGTCGCTTGAAATTCTGCGGCAGGTTATCGGTTCGGTTAAGTAATTGCTTTGATAGCAAATAAAATTTTTGTTATACGAAATTTTTTGAACGGTTTTGCTGTATACTATATACAATAGTCTATCCATTTAATTTTAAGGTTTTGTTCAGATCATGATATCCTTACACTTATATTCATCTAATGACTAATATGACTAATATGGGACGTTCGTGCAGAAAATTCTTGACGTTTGATATCAAATTTGAAAGTTAAAGGTTGTTCCAAGGTTATCAATATTAGATGCCCCTGGAGTATGGCATCATGTAATGGGGCCGGGCATTGAACGAAATAAGAATATTTTTAACATAGAGAAATATTATGTATAATGAATTCATTGCCATAATTGAAAAGGATGATGAGATGATTGGTATATTGCCTATTGTCCGGGAGTTCCCGGAGCTAACGGATCAGGGAAGAACTATAAAGGAATGCAAGGCTAATTTAGCTGATGCCATTTCTATAATGTGCGCCAGGGACATTCATGCAGAAAGTGCCTGATATTTAATATTAAAAATGGAAATTAACGATTATGCCAAGGTTGGCAAGATTAGATGCCCCCGGAGTGTTGCACCATGTCATGGGGCGGGGCATTGAGCGAAAAAAAATATTTCTCAGCGATAAGGATCGCAATGACTTTATAGACCGGCTGTCCGCACTGGCCCAGGACGGTGCAATGGAAATCTATGCCTGGGTGTTGATGCCGAATCATTTTCATCTTCTTTGTAAAACAAAAAATTTGTCTTTGGCCTCCTGTATGCGTAGAATACTCACCGGTTATGTTGTTAATTTCAACAAACGTCACCGCAGATACGGTCATTTATTTCAAAACCGCTATAAATCCATTGTGTGTCAGGAGGATGTTTATCTAAAAGAACTGGTTCGATATATTCATCTTAACCTCTATCGTGCGGGACTGGTCAAGGATATGAAAGAGCTGAACCGAAATCCTTGGTCCGGTCACTCGGCGCTTGCCGGTAAAGTTGAAAGGCAATGGCAGGATACAAATTACGTGCTGTCTTTTTTCGGCGACTCCGACCATTCGATAAGGAATTATTTGCAATACGTTAGAAAAGGGATG
>JAFGES010000096.1 GCA_016931455.1 Desulfobacterales bacterium
AAAATGTATCGCTAAGACCTGAGAATGCGTATTTCTGGTATGTATTTGATGGAATATCAATGGGATAGTTTGGTCCGACCCCGGATATACCCGGATATAGACCCGAATTATCTGGTCGTGGGTCAATCACCGGGTTCCAAGTTGGATGAAGCCAAGAAACTGGATATTGAAATTATCGACGAGATCACCTTGAAAAACATGTTTTAAAAAATCAAAAATCAAAGCAAAAGGGAAGATGCGCATGGAGGAAAAGGTTAGAGCACACGCTGTTGTCAGCGGCAGGGTTCAAGGGGTTTTTTTCAGGATGGAGACCAAACGTGCTGCCGGAAAATACGGAGTTTACGGATGGGTGAAAAATAGAAGCGATGGAACGGTGGAAGCCGTGTTTGAAGGTGATCAAAAAGCGGTCGATTCCGTTTTGCAATGGTGTCAAAACGGTCCCCCTTTTGCAAAAGTCAAAGATGTTCAAACTCAGTGGGAAGATTATACCGGCGAATTTAAAGGGTTTGAGATTTTATATTAACACCATTCATTTGCCTGCTTTTGCTGTAAAGGCATTGGGGGCACTCCTTTTTAGGTTAGATGTCGAGACTTTTTGTTTCACAGCGAATATACGAAAGAAACCCTTCACCTCATTGAATTTATTCTTTTTTGGGAAAAATATAGTGTCGTACTGTAGCCGTTTTTTTTTAGAAGCCGATTGTTTTTATCAGCACGTTTTTGATTAAGCAGTATATATTGTAGGACCGCATCGGGTCGGGAGGCATACACAGCATATCATGATATCCTCTTCCTTATATTTATCTCACTGGAATGATATAGGGATAGGAATTATTGTTATCTCCATATTTTTATTTTTGAATGTAAAATACGGTAATTGGTTATAAAAAAACAATAACTAGGTTATGCTCTCTATCCTACTATGGTCGCAAATGGTCATGAAAAAAACGTTATCGAACTGGATATAGCAGTTATCGGCAGATCAAGGAGCAAATGTAACTTCCGGACTGGATAAGCAAAAGCGAGCGGATTCCACATATCGAGGATAAAATTAACAGCCGGACGGGATAATGAAAATGAACTCATCTTCACCGCATAAAACAGCAATAAATAAAAAGAAAGGAAACAAATATGCCGGAAATAGCAAGATTTTATGGGATTATTATTAAACTGTTTTTTGGAGACCATCCTCCACCACATTTCCATGCAGTTTATGGTGAGTATATTGGGTTGTTCAACATTGACACTCTCGAAATGATAGAAGGCGACCTGCCAAACCGTGCAAAGAAATTGGTCGTTGAATGGGCAAATATAAACAAGAAAGAATTGAAGCATATGTGGGAAGCACAGGAATTCCGTAAACTACCACCTTTGGAGTAAAAAATGAAATACCCAAAAATACAATCAGCAGTAGCGATTGATAATCATACGTTAATAGTCAAGTTCGATAATAACCAAAAGAAAAAATATGACATCACACCGCTGCTAAAAAAAGAAATGTTTTCTTCACTAAAAAATCCTGCTTTTTTCAAGAACGTCAGTGTAGAGAAAGGCGGGTATGCAGTGGTATGGGATAGTAATATTGATATAAGTGAATATGAGTTATGGAGACATGGGAAGCTTATTTCATAATAATTGGGATATGAAACCCTTACCAAATAAAATACGCTTAAACGTCTGGAATCGATTGATTTTGAGCATTCCTGACGTAAATATTCGGCTTGGTAATTCATGGGTTAATTTTTCAGCAAAACTCTAAATTTTTTATTAAGAGGAAACACCCAAATATCTTTAATGGGAACACTTATTTTTCCCGGCTGTCCAAGTTTGCCACGACCTTTAGTTTCTCCAACATTTTTCCAATTTGCGGCTTTATAGCAAGTGCCATTAAATCGATCTTTCTGCACAAAAGATTCTAACAATACCGGCCGGATGTTATATCTATTTTCCCAATCATCGGGCAGATGCCGGGCCATTAAAGAGAGAATTTTTGATGCAAGGTTTTTCGATTGAATCCACGGTAAAATGAGAAATCGAGCATTATTTACCGGAATCTTCCCTTTAGGTTATTTTCATATTCATAACCCATTGAAAACAATTAAAAAGATAATTTAATTAGTGTAGTGAAATTTAGTAACATTTTTTTCGATTTCTATCCAAATGATATTGATGTTGCCGTTTTTCAAAATAGCAATGAAAGATATTTGCCATTGGCTTTAAAGTATCGAAAACTATTAAGAGATGTTTCTATAATTATTCCAATTGATATTTTTCCTTTAAAAGCTAATGCAAAGGGCGCTTTTTTAAGTGAAATAGAAACCGGCGAGACAATATATGAAAGATGAAACAAGAATTTGGTTGAGATATGCAGAAGAAAATCTCAAGTCTGCCGGAATTCTTCTGAAAAGCCATCTATATAATCCTTGCCTTCAAAATGTCCAGCAATGTGTAGAAAAATCATTAAAAGCAATACTCATCGAAAAATCAATTAAGCTTCAAAGAACTCATGATATTCTTGGGTTGAGAAATTTATTACATGATAAAAATATTACAGTTGATATTGATGAGAATGAATGCGATTTTTTAAATTCAATTTTCCTACCATCAAAATATCCGGTTGGCAGTGTCCTAGCAGATTATGTATATGGACGAGTATATGGGACGTTCATGTAGAAAGTGTCTGGGATTTAATATTAAAAATGGAAATTACCGATTATGCCAAGGTTAGCAAGATTAGATGCCCCTGGAGTGTTGCACCATGTCATGGGGCGGGGCATTGAGCGAAAGAAAATATTTCTCAGCAATACGGATCGCAATGATTTTATAGACCGCCTGTCCGCACTGGCCCAAGATGGTGCAATGGAAATCTATTCCTGGGTTTTGATGCCGAATCATTTTCATCTTCTTTGTAAAACAAAAAATCTACCTTTGGCCTCCGGTATGCGCAGAATACTCACCGGCTATGTCGTTAATTTTAACAAGCGTCATCGCAGATACGGGCATTTATTTCAAAACCGCTATAAGTCCATTGTTTGTCAGGAGGATGTTTATCTGAAAGAACTGGTTCGATATATTCACCTCAATCTATATCGGGCGGGTCTGGTCAAGGATTTAAAAGAGCTGAACCGAAATCCTTGGTCCGGTCACTCGGCACTTGCCGGTAAAGTTGAAAGGCAGTGGCAGGATACAAATTACGTGCTGTCTTTTTTCGGCGACTCCGACCATTCGATAAGGAATTATTTGCAATACGTTAGAAAAGGGATG
>JAFGES010000097.1 GCA_016931455.1 Desulfobacterales bacterium
TTCTATCAGGCGTCGAAGATTACCCGAAATTTCAACTCCTGCAGGGCCTCCTCCGGCAACCGTGATTTTCAATGTTTTGGTTTTCAATTGCTTGATAATTTTATCACGGGCATCGAGGAGATTTTCAATGGGTTTGAGGATAAATACGGATTCATCCGGCTGAAACAATGATTCAACCGGAATGAAGCTGCCGGTGTTAAAAGATACTACATCATATTTAATGGTATCTCCATTGTTTAAATAAAGCCTTTTTTTTTCAGGATTGATATTGATCACTTTATCCACGATAAACCGTCCGCCTCGATCTTCTACCATTTTTTTAACATGAAAACGAACATCCTGAGGTCGATAAATTCCGGACATTAATCCGGGCCCCATGCCGGAATAATAATGATAGGGGGTTGCACTGATGACGGTGACATCATGTCCCATATTTTTAAATGTATTCAAGTTCTTCAGAATCGTCAAATGGGCATGTCCAGCGCCGACAATAACAAGATGTTTTCCCATGTTTTTTTCCTTTCAAAAAGTCTAAACCAATAGGCTCCTTTTTTTAAAAGGCTATGCCGCCGATATCGGAAGTTTTTCTTATGACAGTGCTTTTCAATCGTAATTTCCTTCAGATTTTTTAACGATAAATTCGGCAAAAGGAAAAGCGGTTGTAAACGCCGGTGAAACGGAGTTTAAGACATGTGTGGATCGAGGACCGTGGTCGACGACAAAGTCCATCACCAGTTCGCTGGTGCGCTTATTTAATAGCTGCGCCCGAATGCCGGGGCTTAAATAGTTGCCGAAATTATCCGTATCGAGATGCTTGAGTAATTTGGCCGATTCATTGATAAAATATTTGCGATTATATTTGCGTAACTCTTCAAATGCCAACGATCTGAAATTAAAGTTATTAAATAGAAATAATTTAGCCTGCCGGGCGATGATTTCTAAAAACTCAGCAGCGTCAAACCTGCTTTTGAAATCATAATTTTCCCGCCAGAATCCGGGAATGGCGGTTGGGCCGATTTTGACATGTTGATCCACGGTTTTTGTAAAATGAACCCCTAAAAAGGGATTTTTCAGATTCGGAACCGGATAAACATGCCTTTTCAAAAGATTATTATCTTTATAGGGCAAATAGATCCCTTTGAAAGGGATCATCGTATATTGCTTGCCGACATCAAAGCTTTGCGCCACTTTATCGGCGTATAGACCGGCGGCATTATATAGATATTTGAATTCGATTTTTTCTTTATTGGTGACGACAAAATCATTTTCCAATTTTTTAAATAACCGGTCAAACAAAATATCGACATTTCGTGGAAAATTCTCCGCGATATGACGGCAGACCAACCGGGGATTAACTGAGGAAGTGGTGGGGGAGAACAATGCCTTCTGAAATGTTTTGGCATTGGGTTCAATCGTATTTAATTCGTTCTCATCGATCAAATCGAGTGTTACGCCATTTTGATCGCCACGACGTTTTAATTCATAGATACCGTCCAGTTCGGTTTCATCTTTTGCAACCACTACTTTGCCGCAAGGGTTCAGTTCAATGCCGTTTGCCAGGCAATAATCCGTCATCGCCCGATTTCCGCGGACGGTAAACTTGGCCTTCAGGCTGCCGGCATGATAATAAAATCCGGCATGCAGCACGCCGCTGTTGCGACCACTGGCATGAAAGGCCGCTTCCGGTTCTTTTTCGATGATCGTAATCTTGCTGTCGCAAAATTTTTCAGATAGTTTCCTGGCGATACTCAGGCCGACAATACCCGCGCCGACGATTAGAAAATCCGTTTTTAATGACATATCCTTCAACCTTCCCATTAGTATAAAATTATACACTTGAAATCTTTTTAACAGAGCGTTTTGCAGATTTCAACCGGCATCTAATATCAAGGGTTTTATTATGCGATCCCATTCCGGGACGTTGACACCACGGATTCCAAACCATTCAGGATTTTTACCAATCGGCCGATATAATTCCATATATGTACTGATGATAAATAACTAACCCGCTTATTTATAGAGGAATATCATGTTTAAGAACATCAGTCTGAAAGTCAGTATACTACAAATTTTTACCACACTGCTTCTTATTACGGTTGCGGTAATATCTTATAATTTTTATGATAAAAGCTCCGAAGCCCTTTTGAAGCTTTCAGACCAGGTCACAAAAGAGGTTACGGATAAGGTGATAGAGCGTGTTACAAACTACCTCGATGCTCCCGCCATTCAAATAAAAGCCGTCAGCCGGCTGGTCAATAATCCCAACATCATGGAAATTCATAGGGAAATGTGGGAATATATGTGGCAGCAACTCATGGTTATGCCGCATCTTCAATCAATCTTTCTGGCAGATACTCAAGGTAATTATGTTCAGGTCAGAAGAGAGCCCCGTTTGGCAACACGGTGTATTGACCGCAGAATTGATCCGCCGGTGGAAACGTGGCTTTTTAGAGATGAAAATTATGAAGTGGTTGAAAAAAAGATTAAAACTCCGGATTTTGATCCGCGCCGGCGTCCCTGGTTTAAAAATACAAAACCCGAATACAAAAATTACTGGACCGATGTTTATGTGTCTACAACCGCCCAAACGCCGGTTATCGCTCCGTCTTATCCGGTAATTGATAAAAATGGCGATGTTGCCGTAGTTGTATGTACCAATTCTCCGCTCCACAGCCTGTCGGATTTTGTAGCTCAACAAAAAGTCAGCCAAAACGGCATTGTGTTTATTATTAACGGCAAAGATGAAATCATGGCCTATCCGGACGCCTCCTTTACAACCAGAAAAGACGAAAAAACAGGTAAACTGCGACTCGTATATGTTGATGAACTGGAAGAAAAATGGATCGTTGATGTTCATTCAAAATATAAAGAACTGAAAAAAAGAAAATTTTTTGCAGAGTCGGACGGTGTCCGCTATATCGCCAATTATGTCCCTTTTCCTAGATCCTTTGATTCAAAATGGCAAATTGTCGTGATTATTCCCGAAAATGATATCCTGGGCTCGGTTAAAAAAATGAGCTGTCAGGCTGTCATGATTGCGCTGGCCATTTTGTTATTGTCGTTTGTGGCGGTTTATTTTGCCGCCAATCGTATTACCCGCCCGATAACAGATCTTATTCAGGACACAACACAAATTAAAAATTTTCAGCTCGACAAGGTCAATGGTGTAAAATCAAATATCAAAGAAATTTCCCAACTGAGCGATGCCATCCTGACTGCCACGCGGGGATTGCAGTCATTTCGAAAATACGTGCCTGCGGACCTGGTTCAGCAATTGATCCAACTGGGCCGTGAAGCCGATATCGGTGGTGAGAAAAAGGAACTAACCATTCTTTTTTCCGATATTGCCGGTTTTACGGCAATATCGGAAAAGATGAAGCCCGAAAAATTAATGCAGCATTTATCTGAATACCTCGAAACTTTATCCGATATTATTATGCAAGAAAAGGGTACGATTGATAAATATATCGGTGATGCCATCATGGCATTTTGGGGTGCACCGATTGAAATTTCGGACTCTCCATTGAGAGCTTGCCGTGCAGCCTTGAGCTGTCAAAAGAAAATAGAGGAACTCAATCAGCAGTGGACCCTTGCAGGCAAGCCGGCTATGCCTACACGGATCGGCATCAATACCGGCCCTACGGTAGTCGGTAATATCGGGTCGGATATACGAATGAATTACACCATCATGGGTGATACCGTCAACCTTGCTTCCCGTCTGGAGGGAATCAATAAATTATATGGAACAAAAATCATTATCAGTGAATTTACCTACCAACATATCGCCGATGAATTTATCTGTCGTCTTCTGGATATTGTCGCGGTAAAAGGCAGGAGCCAAGGGGTAAAAATATATGAATTGATTGCTTCCAAGGGGGAATCGCTTTCTGAAAAGAAAATCAGACTCATTAATGAATTTGAGTACGGTTTTAACATTTATCTTCAAAAGGATTGGCTCAAAGCCATTGAAATATTCACGGAAATTCAAAAAGAATTTCCGGAGGATAAAGCAACCAAACAATTACTTGAGCGCTGTATCAACCTTCATGTTCATTTTGAAAAAATTCCGGATGATTGGGATGGAACTTATATGCTGGCGACAAAGTGAAAAAGTGAAATCGATTCAAGGTAAAAATGAAGGTCGAATCATTCGCCAAACATCTTTTCCAAGTTTAAGAGCACTGACAATGACAATGAAAAATTCGAGTCTGCCTAGAAACATCGCGACAATCTCAGTCCACAGCACAATGTTGGAGGTATCGGCTGATGTAACTCCAACGGAAAGACCCACCGTGCCCATGGCCGAGGCAAACTCGAAAAGGCTGTCGCGGATGGAATAGCCGCAAGCGCACAAAATTAAAGTGCCTATGATAAAGATTGCTAAGTAGAGAAAGACGAAAATGCTGATTTTCAGCAGCTTTGATTCTTTTACAAACACTCTTCGATCAGCTTCCCATATTGACCGTTCCACGACGGCATCGGATGGTAAAAAAAAACGTTGTATTTCCCATATCAGCAGCTTCCAAAGCATATAGATGCGAAATTGTTTGATACCCCCACCGGTTGAACAGGTGCCGCCACCGATCAGCATGAGCACGATCAGTAGAAAAACACCAAAGGAATTCCAGTTTACATCAACTGCAGTTGAAAATCCGGTAGTTGTAAGCGCAGCAATGGTTTCAAAGATCGCGACGCGGATAGATTTATCCATCTGCGGATAGACTTCACGGCAGGTTAAAAAAAACAATGCAGTGCCGGCTAAAGGAATTAGCAAGAGAATTAATCGAAGTTCGCCGTTTTCTTTTACGAATCGAAGCTTTCCCTTCAACAGCAACCAAGCCGTGATAAAACTCAGGTTCCCCAGTAACATGAGCGGAAGGCTTACCGCTTCTACCCCCAACGAGTCCCAATAGCCGATACTTTCCGTGCGCGTTGAAAATCCTCCGGTAGAAACGGCGGTGAAAGCATGATTAACGGCATCGAAAGGAGACATGCCCACTGATATATAGCTAAAAATACCTAGAATGACATAACTGACATATATCATCAAAACCAGCCTAGCAGATTGTCTTACCTGCGGCACAAGTTGTTCGCTCCGGCCTTCGGCGGCAGAAAGACCGATACCGGTCGGACCGATAATAGCCGACATCATAAGAATCGCAAAGCCTGCACCACCGGCCAATTGCATTGTGCTTCTCCAAAGCAAAATCATTTTTCCTGCCGCAGAGACGTCTACAACGGAAAGACCGGTAGTCGTCCAACCACTGACGGACTCAAAAACCGCTTGCGTAAAACTCAGGTGAAGCACCGCCATGAAAGGCCATGCAGAAATCAGTATGACCGTTGACCAGCTCAACAGGACGATGACGCCGCCTTCTTGTATCGTCATTGCATCGATTGGTGATGAACGTAAGAGCCTCAAAAACGCATAGCCGGTAAACAGTAAAAGCAAAGCCGGCCTACCAAAAGCCCATGTATTTGTTGTTTCCTCGGGATAGACAAATAGCACTAAAAGCGGTGACAGCATTAAAAGACCGGAAAAGATAAAAATTGCACCGACGTAAGAAAAAATCAGGCTGTAGCGCTGTTTTAGATATTTTTTTTCCCGCACAGTCATCCTTTTATTCGTTTTGTCCGGTCAGAACCTTCAATACGGTCCCATGATTTTCCGGCAGCGTAATAAGCACTATTCGATCCCCCGGCATAAGGCGATTGTGGCCGCGCGGGATAATCGGCTGATTGCGGCGGATCACGACCGCCACCAAAGCATTATCAGGCAATTCGATTTCTTTCAAAAATTTACCTGCGATCGGAAAATCCGAGGATAATACAATTTCCGTAATATTGACCCGGCCCTCGCCGACGGGGATTAAATTGGTAATTTGCTCCAAAGAGGCCTTTTGCTCAATGAGATTGCCGATGATTTGAGTCGTGGAAAAAGCCGAGACTCCCAATTTTTTAAAAACTTCCGCATTATCCGGGTCATTGGCTAGTGCCACGGTTCTCGGCACACCGAACTGAAGGGCGGCCAGTTGACAGATCACCAGATTGTCCTGATCATTCGGGGTAATGGCAAGCAGCACATCCGCACCGTTTGCTCCGGCTTCCTGTAAAATACGCGATTCACTGCCGTCACCGTGAATGACCGTAATATTTAAATTTCGTGCCAGCTTAACACATTCATCATGATTCCGGTTGATCACGGTAATTCGATAGCCTTTGGCGATAAAATTTCTGCATACAAAATAAAGGGTATTGCCGCCGCCGACAATCAGGACTTTCATGATTTATTTCCCTTTTTGGAAGCTTCATAATTGGCGACGGTCTTTAAAAACAGTTCCGCAGCGACAGTTGTGGGACAAACCGTTTCAATACCGAGATGCTTATAAGCCTGTGTGCGCCGCGGATCAAAAACTCTGGCAAGGACGCGCGGCACATTAAATATTTTATGGGCGACTTGTGCCACCATCAGGTTCATGTTGTCTTCATGGGTAACGGCGAAAACCAAATCGGATTTTTTGAGTTTGGCCTTATTCAGCACGGCTAATTGGGTGGCATCCCCTTCCACCCGAAATCCGCTGAACTCGTGTGACAAATTGCCGAAGGCGGATTCATCGTGATCGATAACAACGACCAAATGACCCTCGCGACTTAAGCGGTTGGCTAGATCCGAGCCCAAACGACCACAACCGACGATAACGATATAAAGATTATCTTGCATCTTTTGAATCCTCTTTATCCGTCATTTCTTTTCGTTCTATATTCTTGTCAACCTTTTCCAGCTCAATTTTTCCATATTTATGCCAGGATGTCACCCTTTCAAGATTGGACCACGCCGGTTTAAAGGTCGGATCAATATCAAGTGCCGCACGGTAAAATTTTTGTGCTTCTATCGTATCCCCATCGATTTCAAAAAGTGCTCCCAGCAAATTGTAAGCTTCCGGTTGTTCGGGATCTTTTGCAATAGCCTTTTGTGTCATTTCACGTGCATCACTAAAACGTCTTTCAATGATGTAGCGTTTTGATATATCGATTAATTCCTCATATTCAACGGCTTCGTCCGCATTCAGCGATTCGCGCTCAAGTGCTTGGGTTACAATCTCTCGAATCTCTTTGGGGCTGAAGGGTTTTTGAATAAAGTCAACAGCACCTAATTTCATAGCTTCAACCGCCGAATCTATGGTACCGTGGGCGGTGATGATAATCACAATAATTTGGGGCCACTTCTGCCTGACCTGATGAAGTACCTCCATTCCGTCCATGCCCGGCATTTTCAAATCCAACAGCAGCAATCCAAACTCATTTTCTTCAAGCTTTTGCAGTGCCTCCTCTCCATTGATGGCTGTTTCTACAACAAGCCCCAAGGGTTCAAGACATCGAGAAAGGGTCAAACGAATATTTTTTTCGTCATCCACCACAAGAATCGATTTTTTTTGCATGCGTTTCCTCCTATTTGGCTATGGGTACGGTAAAAATAAATTTGCTTCCTTCCCCGAGTTTTGATTCAACCCAAATGGTTCCGCCATGCGCGCGAACAATCTCCTTACAGATGGCAAGTCCCAGCCCGGTTCCTTCGCTTTTTTGCCCTTTTACCTTTACGAATTTTTCAAATATCTTGGTTTGATATTCAGTTGGAATGCCCGGCCCATCATCTTTAACGGATAAGTGAATAGTTGTTCCAACTTTCTTCCCTGAAATTTGAATGTGTCCGTTTTCATCCACATAGCGAAGTGCATTGGAGAGAAGGTTGGTCAGCACCCAGGCAATTTTATTGCCGTCAGCGCGGATATTCGGAAGGTTCTCAGGAAGTTGTGTAATGAGCTTGACGGATTTTTCTTCCAATTGTGCTTTAAAAATTTTTTCCAAATGTTCAACAAGCGCCTTTACCGGGACTTCGCCATACTCCAGATCGATTCTGCCGGCTTCGATTTTTGACAAATCCAGCAAGTCACTGATCAAGGCCTTAAGACGGTGAACTTCTTCATGTGCGGCTTGCAGTAGTTCCAAATCGTTTTCATTCAGATTATCGGCCGCATGTTCCATCAGCAGATCAATGCTCATTCCTATGCTTGTCAGCGGAGTGCGCAGTTCATGTGACGCCGCCATGATAAACTCACTCTTAAGATGTTCCACCTGCTTCATGTGGGTTATATCTCTGAGCAGGAGCACGACACCGGAAAGGTTTGTTTCTTTGCCTGGAATTTTGTCGATGGAAAAAAGATAATAGCGCAGGTTTTCCCCTTGTTTGATTGTAACAATCCGTTCTTCTTCATCCATAAGCGGTTGCGCACCTGTTTTTATGGTGTTTTCAATCAGGTCGCAGATACGCCGGTCCGGAAGAATATCATTTAATCGCAGCGATGCATATTCCTCAAATTGAAGCCCCAGCATGAAGCGTGCCGCTGGATTAATGCCCGTCACCTTCAGGCTGGTGTCCAAAAAAATCAATCCGTCTTCAATGCTCGCCAAGATCGCCTCACCTTTTTGTTTTTCCGCGATAATCTTCTCAATGTTCATTTCGTTGTAATGAGCAAGTTTGGCGATCATCTGATTGAATTCCTCGGCGAATTGACCTATTTCGTCTCCGGTTTCAACATCAACCCGGACAGCGTATTGACCTGCAGCGATTTTTCGTGAAGCTGTTATTAAACGCCTTAGTGGCTGAACAATCCCATGGGAAAGCAAGAAACTGAAGCTCAACGCAACAATTATCGCCACTGTCGCTACTATTATTAAAGACCCTATTGTTTTATTGGCGATGGAAACTGCTTGAGAATTGTTTGCATACATTCTTTCTTCATTTAAATTACGAAGTTGACGACAAGCTGTTTGGATCTCGGCATATATCGGATGAATTTCATTTTCATATCTGATTTTTTCAAGTACCGGTAAATTTTGATTCTTGTATCTCAAGTCGGCTATATCTAAAAATTTCATTCGGTATTTTGAAAAACCGCGCTCAATGGATTGAATCAGACTCCTTTCACCTTCAATGGTAATATTGTCCTTGGCCCTCGTTAACCATTGAAGAAACAAAGCTTCATTTTCTTGAAACTGTGTTATTGCGCTTTGCGAATCTCCGAGAAGTAGAAAAAGTATTGCTCTGTCCTGTTCTTTTAAGGCATCCAGCATATTATCCGCAGCCCGAATGCTCTGGTAGTTTTCCTTTAAAACAGCATCACTAGACTTACCCAAGGTAATCAGATTGATTGTCGCCCATAAAATCGCCAAAGCAATGAGAACACATGGAACGCTGTAACCCAGCAATATCTTTTTTTTTAATGTCACGGTTTCTTTTCCTTCGCTTTATATAACCCGTTGTAACTATAATCATAAAAATTATAGCTTTAATTGGTTCAGTAAAACAAGAAATTTATGCTTAGACAATGAAGCCGGCAGGTTTGTCGATCTTTTCCGTCATGCGGACACTGAAAGAGGCCGTAAGATAATAATTTCGATGCGGCTGATTGAAATTTGCGTCACAAATCAAGGTTGATCCGATCCATAATACCAAGTAAATTAAAAATGATCGAGGGGCTGGTCATATAAAGCGGGAAAATCGACGCCCAACTCAGCAAGGGCTTTTTTTCCCCTTATCGTCAAATCGGTGATGAATCGGAACTGATCTCGGGGATCCACCGGATATGCCTTTAAGCGGTATTGTGTTGCCCATGGTTTTTCCGAGGCGACGACGTTTACCGGTTTTAGAACCTGCAAATATGAGCTGGTCCATGCAGTGTCCAGCAACGCTTCAATCACGGCTTTTGGATTATGGCGAGGATGCAGATAAAAATCCGCCGTGCACTGTAGATTTCGGCTGCCGTCATTTGCATTGAATATTTTTTTGTCCCAAAGTTTTAAGTGAGGAATCACCACCACCGTGTCATCCGGGGTAATAATTTCAAAAGATCTCATGCCGATGGACTTGACTTCGCCGTAAGCACCCTCCACCGATACCCAATCCCCAAGCCGATAGGGAATCTCATAGAGCGTTACAATACCGGCGATGAGACTGCCGGCGTAATCTTTAAAGGCGAAACCCAGTGCCAGGCCAAGGGCGCCCAGCAGAGCAAATAGATTTTCGATGGTCGGTTCAATGATGATGGAAAAAATCATCCATAGAGCAACCACAATGATCAGCAGCCTCAAAATAGCTACCGATGCAAGAACATATAAACGATGACGTCCGGAGAACCTCTCGGCTATCCAGGGCAATATTCGTTGCGATAGGGTTATCGTCAGCAAAGCCGCTATAACAACGATTGTCACCTTCATGATAATCATCTGATTCAGATTGTTTAATATTTGCATAAGGCCCTGATCCTTTAAAACTGGTCGGTTAGATAACCCTCTCCATTCAGATACGATCTTACGATTGGATATCCTGATGGTGATACTTTCCACAAGCCATCATTTTCTTCTATCAGGCCCGCATCCTTGAGCACCAGCAATATCCTTGTGATCAAATTTGAAGAAAACGGTAAAATTTCCGCTAATATCGATTGCGAAAGGCCGTTGTGAAGCAGCAGACTATGCAAAAAAATGGATGATTCGGGGCTGATAGGGCAAGGCAGGGTGGGATGCTCCAATTTATTCCATGGCAACACCCATATGGTAGTTTTTATATCTGATGGTGTTTCCGAAAGCGTCTTGTCGGTCACTGTTTTATCCGGTTCCTTTCTCAAGGCCTTTCGCCATAAGCAAAGCGCGATACCCGGGATACCGCGACTGTATGCGGCCAGTTGGTTAATGAAGGCACTGGTTTTGGTGCCGGCCTTGTCAGGCTCGACAGGCTCGGGTTCACAGGGAAGCACAAACTCACCCTTATCCGTCTGACGAAAATGGATCGGTTTTCGAAACCGGCCTGAAGCCAGTTGATAAAACCACCGGCATAATTTATGGTCGTCAAATGCTTCTGCTATTAAAGCATCCGGAAGACGAACCGGCACGACATGTTTCAAGTAGGCCAGTGCCCAACTGTCACATCCGATAATGCCGTTGCCCATCGCTCCGGTATTGATTTTTTCGAACATCTGACGCACAAGAGCCAGACCATGAACGTGACGCAAGTAGCATTTTTCCAGCGCCGGAACAACCCAAGGGGTATCGGGCTTTTCCATTTGTTTCAACCAGTTGGTATCTCGTGAAAGGATCTGCTCGGCGCTGGGTGCGGGTATCAGCGGCCAATTGAGTGCCCTTGCCAAAACCGTCAGAGTCTCAGCATTGCCGCTGTGGGGAAGGCCGACCACTAGTAAAGTAAATTTTTCATTTGGTTTTGCCCCGAGTCTTTCATCCAGAGAGGTCTTTAAAAATCCAGCCGGCAATTGTCGGTCAGGATTAGGTGTTATATTTTCAAGGACTACATTCGGAATGTGCTGAAGGTCTGATTCGGTTTTTTGGGGATCTCCGGGTTTTTTCTTGGCGACCCGGATCCTTTGCCACATGCCTCTAATACCGCCTTTGATGGTTCGGGACATGGTTGCCTGGGGCACGGTATAGTCCGACAGCGGAACATAACGCCAAAGTTGCTGCTTTTGTTCAATTTGTTCCATTTGTTGGGTCATCTCCAGGTCAATTTTTTTATACCCTATGCAGTTTAAGAATGATTCCCATCCGTTTTATGAATATTTACCTCAGGATAGGCTCAGGTCCGGGGTCGGACTATTATTATATTGAAATTTCTTCAAATGTATCCCATAAATAGTTTGAGTATAATAACCTCCCCGGTTTAATACCCAATATGATGGAACATGAAAAATATTACAGTAAATTACCATTTTCATCAGCCCAGGTAGAGGGTAATTAAATGAAAAAAAAATCAGTAAAACTTGAACTCCGTATTGACTGGAGTGAAATTGATGTTTTTGGACATGTGAACAATTTGGCAATTTTAAAATATATTCAGGCCGCAAGAGTCAATTATTTAGTGACGATAGGCTTGATGCAATTGCAATCGGAAATTCAAATCGGACCGATATTAGCTTCTACAACGTGTCAGTTTTGCAAACCATTATTTTATCCAGGAAAAGTAACTGTATATTCAAAAGTGGATTTTATAAAAAATACAAGCTTTAGCATGCAACATGAAATTTCCAATGATAATAATGAAATTTCAGCAGAGGCGCAAGATATTATAGTTTTATATAATTTCAATAAAAACACTAAACTCGTTATTCCAAATGCGATTAAGAAGAAAATTGTTGAATTGGAAAATATAAATTATGATAATCTTTCCTCACCCCTGCTTGCAACGCCCCTCTCGTAAAGGCCCCCGGCACATGAGAAAGGTAAAATAGACGTTCCTACTCTAATATAGGATGACTGATTGTCTTATTATTTTCAATTTCCTTGGTGCCACAGTATATTCCTTTGCCTTCAAATCCGAGATTAAAACACAAATTGTCGGATTTACATTCTGCTTTAAGCAAATCTCCTTTTTCCCATCTGTTGATCAAGTTCGGTTCTCCGATAAGTGAAATGGTCAACCCTTGGTCCGACCCCCAGCCATCTATTGTTGGCCATTACAGGGCTTCTTTTATTCTGGTTATTGTTTCGATCAAACCTGGAATGCGGTCTTTACAGATGGAGAATACTACTTCGGCGTTCAAGTCAAAGTAATGGTGACTGATAATGTCACTCATTCCCTTGGCGCCTCTCCAGTCCACCTCAGGTTAATTTGCAAGAAGCTTACCACCGGTTATCCTGTCGAGATTTTTCAGGCTTTCACCGATGGCGATCAACATCATGCAGATAGCGTCCGGTTTATCAATGCCCTTTCCATGCTCAATGGCAATCATATCAAGTTCACGGCATCGGTTCCATTTGAAAGATTTACAGAGCTGAAAGGACTTGTCGAAAAACCAAAGCGTTGGCATAAAATCGACAACCAATGGTCCTATTTTGAAGCCAACTGGAAACCAAAATCCTGGGACACAACCTTCACGAGAAATTCAAATGCCGGCGCGTCCTTCAGCACCAAGAGCTCCGGCAAAGCGCCCTGCTGCCTGGAAATTTGAAAAGTTGGATACAATCCGGCCTCGAATTATTCAAAGAGCCGGGCGACTCAGCCGGCCACAGGGCAAACTCTCGCTCACTATGAGCGCAAATCAGGCGGTTCAAAAAGATCTTGTGTACTTTCTCAGTGTTTTGAACTCCATTTTGGTCAACCTAAATTATAATTATTTTATCCATTTCGGTATTTTTTATCAATAAGAAAAATGAGATAAACAACCGACACACAGAGAATTCTACGATCCGATAAGCATCTCCAGCAGGTTTTACCTCCATCGCTTGCGCTGCTTGTAGGATTTTACTTCTTTAAATTGACAGGGTCGTTCGGAAATGACATTGGAAACTGTATCAGGGGCTTTTCATGACAGAAGCAGGTCCGGATTCCGGAAATGAATATTCGACCCCATCACTCTTTTTCCAGCTGTCGAAGTGTCTCCTCCAGAACTGGAAGCCTTTGTTTGTCTTTTGGGTCATTTGAGGCTTTCTTAAGTTCAATTATCATCTTAAGATCAAGAACCTTAAGCGTATAGCCTCTAAAATTAACATCCACTGTGTATTTGAGGAGGTCATTATAAGTTTTTCCTTCTTCAATCACAGATAGGACGTCCAGAGGACCCAATCGAGTCGTAAATAGTGCATGACCTTTGCCAGAAATATCCTGCTCCGTTGGTTGAATTACTTTATCGTCCGGACGACGATAAAATGCGCCGATCGATTTGAGAAATCTTATCAATTTCACAATATTTTCGGAAGATCGTTTATGGACGATGTCCACGTCCATCGTAGTAATTGGTGCACCCTGCACAACGGCAGCTAAACCACCGACCAGAATAAATTTGATGTCGGCTTTTATCAGCCCCTCAAGTACTGCACTTAAGTTTGGACCTTTCGTTTCTTTGTTGCTTGTAGGCATGTCTCAACTCCAAAATAATACGTACCGCGTTATCATTAGCTTGTAAGCGTTCCTCCGGGGACATTTTGAGAAACATCGTTATCAACCCCTTGTCAACAACTTGTGAATTTTCCGAGGCCTCTTTTTTAAGCATGCTCTAAAACCTTTCTTGGGTAATAGATTCGTGACCGGGTGTGGAATACCTTACTTGTCCGTGGAGGTAATGTTTTTTTTTGCTTTACCTTTTACCATTGATGTAAAAAAATCCATTTTTAAAATCAGGATTATTGTTTCAGATTATATGAAATTTTCTTAGAGGCCTCTTTTGGGTGTCAAAAAGTGGATTCTAAGCTGTATTCAGAGGGTAGCTTTAGGATGTATTGAATTAATTTCAATGGGTTAACGTGGCCTGACCCCCGGCCACCCCGGCCAGCCGCTTCAAACTCAGCTTTTCATTTTTTGAGAACAGCGAGCATCTCGTCAAGACTCAGAAAATTTTCCCCCATATTTTTGCCTCTTATTCAATCCATCGAATTCGATGGATTGAAATTCAATTTATATATGTTGTGCATCATTGCTGTAAAAA
>JAFGES010000010.1 GCA_016931455.1 Desulfobacterales bacterium
AATGTTATGAAAATCGGCTTCAAAATTCTTGGCGTAATGTCAAGTGTTTTTTTGTGTTATGTCATATTTTTTTGTATATTTTTAGCGTTGCAATTACCTAACCGGACGTTACTGAATGCTAATAGCTTATGATTATATGATACTACTTTTTGCGCTTATTTTACAAACGAAATATAGCTAACTTTCCGGAAACAGAAGCCCAAAATACTTTTGGTTCAATTTTTTCGTATGAAAATCATCCATATCTCTATAGTCAATTATCCGCTGTTTTGCACCGACCACGATTGCTCCTTTTGGAACTTCCCCTGAAACCACAGTCCCCATTCCTATTACTGCGCCATCTCCAATTACAGTGCCTGGTGTAATAGTAACGTTCATGCCTATCCATACAGAATTTCCTATTAATACAGGTTTATAAACATATTTTTTATCATACGGGATTGCACTCGAATGAATATCGTGGCTGCTTGTATAAATTAGAACATTCCTACTCAACTGCGAATTATCACCAATGCTCAATCCACCTTCACAGCTCAAATATGCCCCTTTGCCAATCCGAACATAATCCCCAATTACTAAATTATTAATGGCGCTAATATATACTTGACCATGTATTCGCAAGTCTATTCCTTTATGCTTAATTCTATCAACAGCTATTAATCCCCTGACTTTATCTATCCTAGGGGATATATAACGGCCTTTAACCATTAAGTAAAGTTTAGTCACTCCATTTAACAAAAGCAAATCAAACAGTACATCAAATAAATTGCTTATTACACATTTAATTTTCATTTAGAAAAATATTTTTTTGAGAAATTCGCCACCGGACACTTTATAAAATAATGCTTTCAACTTCGTGTGAGGTTTTTATGAATAATCCCGGTCAAGAGACTTTCTACCAATTATTTGTTTGCCAATTCTCATTAACATTCTAATTCCTCTTGCTAGAAACCGAAAATAGACTTCGAACATTACCTGAGCTTTTGACTTATCATGAAAAGTTCGATGCATCATTTGTTGTATTTCAAATTCTTTTTCAATTTCAATTTTTTCAGGATGTCTGATTTCATTTATTTCGTATCTCGGTATATTACCAAACTTTAATGCAGCTTTTGAATCAGGTGCAACAATTGTGTTAGTCGCATCTAACTCATATCCAGTAGATGTTACCATGTTAATATTGGGCATACAACAGAACAAGTCATATTTATGTATCATATATCCAAGCTGCAAATCATAAGTATTTCTTCCATACTTAATATGATGTTCATATTGCCGCGTTCTATATTTATATTCAAAATGAAATAAATAATTCTTTTTGAAAGTATTTAAATTTTTAGTTCCTCTATAACTTTCCATTTTGTACTCAAATAATTCAAACGTTCTTTTCCATGTCGCAAAACCCCAAGTAGTTAGACCATAGTGAGTGAAAAAATATGTCGCATCACCGTTCTTATTACCGAAATTCTGCCCCCCAATAAAGCCAATTTTATAATTGTTTTTATATTTTCTTAGCAACTCTTGACAGAAATAAAAAAATGATCGTGTTGGAATGCCATCATCTTCCAGAAAAATCATCTCTTCTTCCTTAGAAAATAGCCAATCCCAAGCAACGAAACCGGCTAAAGAACATCCCATATTTTTCACATGAAAAAGAAACTTTGAATCGCAATCCCAGTTAATTTTTGATACAATGGACCTAACTTTTTTGCATTTTTCATAATCCTCAGGAACATTATCTCGAGGAGCATCAGCTGCCACATATAGTTTCTTTGGTTTGACACTTTTTATGACATCAAACACCTGCTCAGTTTTATCTGGGCGATTAAACACCATAAAAAGAACAGGTGCCGTAATCGGCTCTTCGAAATCTAGTCTCATTTTAATCACCTCTTCAATATTTGTGAAGCATAATTTGTTATTATTTGTTTTTCTTTAGATGTCAACCCAAATATGATAAGCATACTGATAAAGGATATACTTGATAATAGGAATGAAACTACAAGTCGCAAAATGCCTTCACTTATATTAACTTTTATCAACAATAACAAACAAGCTGAGATAAATACTGGGTAAACTGCTTTTGCAACAGTACTAGTTAAATAATTTCTAATATTAAGGCCCGCCACATGATGTGCAAAATAGAAACGCAATACAATAACGAAAACACATAAAATGAAAGGGACAACATAAATAGTTTGAGGCGGATATCCCTTTTTGAATAAAAGGAATGATATTGGAAGATTTAAAAGAATAATCAGACTTTCTGTTATTTGGTACCACTTTATATCTCCTACAGCTCTTATAGCATCTCCTAAATGAAATGTAAACTTGTCAACTAGTAATGCTAATAAAAATAAGCGGCAAAAAATCACTGTATACTCGGGGACATTAGCAAGCCATAGTTTCATTAATATTGGCATTTCAAAAATGATTGGTGTTGCAAAAAAAGCAAAAAAGTAGATCGCAAACTTTGTAGAAATACCTGTTAACTCCAACATCCTTTTACGATTACCACTTCCTTCACTTTTTATCAATTGCGGCATTATTGCTCTTGTCAAATTGACTGAAAATGTATTGATCTGATTTCTAACTTGCAATGCTACACCAGTTGATGCATTCAAACGAACCCCAAAAAACATATTAATTAATATAGCGCTTATTTGATTGTTTCCAATGGAACACAATGTGCCAAAGAGAAGCCAGCTGGAAAAGTTCAACATGCTTTTTAAAAGTTTCTTATCAATTTTCCTCTCTCTCCTGAGCATAATTTTTCTATATTTTGTTCTTGAATATATCTGTTTGGTTATTCTTATGGTTAGTGTTGCAAAAAACATTAGTACACTATATAAAATTAATCTATCAGATTCATATTGCATCAAATAAAATACGAAAAATAGTTTTAATAATGAGCCAGCAACATCAATAACTGTTAGTGGGAAAAAATCTTCATGGGAAGTAATAAGTGCGTCGTAGGGGACAGAAATAATGTCAACATACATACTTAATACAGTTAGATGAAGTACCCATTTTGCTGCATGCAGCCGTTCAAAGGGAATGTTTAATAAGCCTTTAAACAAAATCCAGCCGCCTAATTCAACAATAACGACCAGTAATATCCCTAAAAATATATGTAGAAAAACTGCTGCACTGAAAGTATTGCGGACTTCCTCTGTATCATTTTTTCCTAAACTATGCGATAAAAATCTTGTGGTTGAATTAGACAATACAGAATTTAAAAAACCTAAAGTTGCCACAACTCCGCCAATAAGTGTAAAAATACCGTAATCGATCTCTCCAAGCGCTTTAAGAATAATTCGGATTGTAAAAAAACCAATAAGCGTTGAACAAAACATCTTGATATACAAAATAATAGTGTTGTTTATTGCTTTATTGGCTTTTTTGCCCATACAATCTCTACCAAAATACAATGTATGCTCGATAGTTTTAGATAAAAGTAAATAAGTATAATTTACAAGTAAACTGAAATGCTCCCCAAAATTAGGACAATGAAATAAGGTGAAGGATTGTTACCTTACTGTCTAACACTGGAGGAGCGATGCAGGCAAAACGGAAACGGTACAGTGCCAAATTTAAGTCAGCAGTTGCACTGGAAGCGCTCAAAGAACAAAAGACATTGAGTGAAATATCCAGCGAATATGGTGTTCACTCGAATCAAATCAGCCTCTGGAAAAAGCAATTACTGATTGAAGCTGAGAATGTTTTTTCCAACAAGAGACAACGTCAGGAAAAAGAACAGGAACATCTGGAAACCGAACTTTATCGACAAATCGGCCAACTCAAAGTAGAGTTAGACTGGTTAAAAAAAAAGATACCCGGCAAACATGAGTGAGCTTCGTATGCCCATTGAGCCGTCACAATTAACGACGTCACCAAAGTTTGGAGAATAAAACACCGGCGCAAGTATACTTAAAAATACCTTGAAAGTGGTGAAATAATCGGTTACCTTTGGGATAACTCCAGTCGCCCTACGGGCTCCTTCCGTTATCCCTGGCGCTGATCCCTCTCCTATAAAGATACTGTTCCTTTGTTAAAGAGAAGAATCTAATTTACACAAAATATTGGACACTACCTGCAAAAACCTAACCGGACGTTACTGACTAATAGTCTGCTATTTTAATTAAAAGCAATTGATCCAGTTCTAAAAGTGTATTCCCCATTGTTCTTACACTATCAACTACAGCTTTATTGCTATCAATAAACATCGCACCCCTTTTGAGCCGTATTTTATTTTTATTTATCAAGAAATATTGGGCGTTATATTTTTTTGCTATATTCTTTCTACTAAGATTATTGGTAGCCGGATCGTAGATTCTCGCAATATTATCTATTCTTTGCTTATCATCTTTCACAAAGGTCTGCGGAAATATCGTTGCAACAATTTTCGCAGAATGGCCAACGAGGTAATATCCTGTGTTTATATCAGTGATGACTACTTCATAATGTTTCAAGTGCCTGGAGATAATTATTATTTCTTGTTTCATTGGTTTTAAAAAGCTTTTATCTCCTTTAGAATTAGAATATGTACCATAAGCCATATTAAACAAGAATAGTGGACTTAAAAAGATTAAAATTAATCCCCACTTTCTATTATTCCTGATAAGATTAGACATAGCATAAGCAAGAGAAATCTGTATCATCAGGATGATAAACAAAAGACTTCTTCCTGTGAGTTCGCTATTTTTTGGTGCGAATATGATGTAAGGAATAAATATTGACAGCGCAATTAAAAGAGGAAAACTGTGCTTTCTGACTCCATCGATGAATAAAATAGGGCATAGTAGTAATATAGGCCAGATTACTTTAATAATTATTTTTGGGGCATACATAGGAAATATACCATTTTGCCAAATAGAAGTACTTTTTGCCTGCCCAACAGCAGCGGCAAACAGTGAATAATACGGCCATAAATATAATAGAATTAATAGGGTAATTCCATATATCAATGAAAATAATGCAGCCTTTTTGATGGAACCGAATCTTTTTAACAGAAGTATCGGGACACCAAAGCTGAGGGCAAATATTGATATAGGCTGGCTAATGATTGCTACTGCCGAAAGTAACGACACAATTATAATATTAGAAAATCTTGCTTTTAGGCTAATAGCGTAAGCAAAAAGCATCATACCAATAGCGAATAGTGAATGATAGGATGCTACTCTGGGCAAAAATCGGAATGAATACTCACCACTGAAGCCAAAGTCTCCTCGCCATAGGAATAAAATGAATAGTAAGATAATAATTGAGAATTCACCGTACAAGTATTTGGCAAATAAATTCAGTCCTAATATAAAAATCAGCATGTTAATAATAGCAAAAACCATAAGAGCTTCTGGTGCTGTGAGATGAAATATGTTACCAAATAATGCCACTATTAAATGATAGGGAGTGAAGTATGGAGTCACATCATCAGTTCCGTAGAACGGATGTTTTGGACTAAAAGGATTTTCCTGAAGCTCATTTACAACTCCGGCATGGTAATAAAAATCCCCAATTCCAACCCTATTATAATTTAGTACCAAAGTTTCTATAATCAGGATAAATACAAGTACTATAGTAATCTGAAGGAAGTATTTTTCAAGTCGCATAAATTCCATAATTGTTCTACCTTTTAACTGTCAATCTCCTTCGATCATGTCGCAATAATTTCATAAGCATTATTTCCATTTAGCTCAAAATTGATATGCTGAATTCCTTTAAAGGATCAGCATTCATGATTTTGTATTTCCATTTATCAGTTCGGTTATTTGCCTAATGTTTTTTTCTTCAAGGTCATAAAACATCGGTAGCCTCACCAGACAATCCGAATACCTGTCCGATTCGGGCAGTTCTCTGCCGTCGTGTTTGCTTTGGTAAAATGGGCTTTTGTGCAGGCTGAGGTAATGGAAAACAGCGAGAATATCATTCTCTTTCATTTTTTTTATAAGCGCTGTGCGCTGTTCCAGATTTTTGCACACCATGTAAAACATGTGAGCGTTGTTAGTAGCGTATTCTGGCAAAAATGGTAACTGAGCACCATTTTCTGCAGACCAGTTTTCCAGACCACTGAAATAGGAATGCCAAATCGAGCATCGCCGCTTTTGAATATCTTCCAACTCTTCCAGTTGTGCAAAAAGAAAAGCCGCAATTATATCGGATGGCAAAAACGAAGATCCAATATCAACCCAGCCGTATTTGTTGGTCTCGCCGCGAAAAAACTCGGCTCGATTAGTACCCTTTTCCCAGATGATCTCTGCACGTCTGGAAAATCTCTCATCATTAATGACCAACATGCCGCCTTCGCCGCATTGGATGTTTTTGGTTTCGTGAAAAGAAAAGCAGCCCAAATGGCCGATGCCCCCCAACGGTTTGTCATTATAATAGGAATCAACAGCTTGAGCCGCATCCTCAACTACCCAAAGATGATATTTTTCCGCTACCGTCATTATTTTATCCATATCACAAGCCACACCGGCATAGTGTACGGCAATAATGGCCTTGGTTTTAGGTGTAACCAACTCTTCAATCAAATCCTCATCCATACCCGGATGATCAGTTCGGCTGTCAACAAAAACGATTTTTGCGCCCTGCCGCACAAACGCCAACGCAGTCGAAACAAAAGTAAAAGAAGGCATAATCACCTCATCCCCGGGCTGAATATCTAAAAGAAGGGCGCACATTTCCAAGGCGTCAGTGCAGGAAGTGGTCAGTAAGCATTTTTTAAATCCCCATCGCTCCTCAAAAAAGCTTTGACATTTTTTCGTAAATTGTCCATTGCCGGAAATGTGTCCATTGGCAACTGCTTGAGAAATATATTTGGCCTCCATACCAGATAAGTGCGGCTTATTGAAAGGTAGGTTCATCTGTTCAACCAAAAATGATAGACGAGTTCTTCAGATAATATTTTATAGTTGTTTATTAAATAAAACCTGCAAGCCTTTTTATTTGCAAATTGAGTGGCGATTTTCAAAGATTCAACTTTATGTGCTGCACAGATACTCTCCAACTCCTGCAAAAGCATACGACCAATGCCTTTCCCCTGCATATCTTGAGAAACCGCTAACAATCCAACATGGCCAATATTAGCATTTATTTTTAGTGTTGCCAAAGCTAATATTCTATCATTGCAGCGGTAGGTTAAAACAAAATCAGCCAAATCACCTGTTAAAGATTTTTGAATCCATTCTTTATAAAGTCTTTTAAATGAATTTGGCGGGAAATTATCATCAATCTTAAACCGCGAATGCTTGCCACTCAATAATGCAAGGTCTAATAAATTACTCGAGACTAACTTTTGATTATTTAGTTCAATGTGAAAATCATTCGTTGGCTTCGACAACAAATCTTCTTTAGCAAATGTTACTTTTTGATCAACAAGAATTCCATTAAAAGCCTCCAGAAATTCATATGGAATATTTAAATCTTTATTAGTAATAAAATATACAAGGTCAATTCCCTTTTTTTTTAATCGCTCTAGTTCGAGAGCATGCTGTTTATGGAAAATAGATAGAGAATCCACACGTGCTATTTTTAATCCAAAGAAAGAAGAATCCCATTCAAGAATTTTTGAAATCATTCAAAATTTACCGTTTTTTCAATAATAAACATAGGGCGATTTTTAACCTTTTCAAATATATTGCCAATATACAAACCTAATATGCCTATAAGGGATATAATTATGCCTGAAATGAACCATAAGGAAATAATGATACTAGCAAAACCTGATACTTTTATTCGCCCACTTAGGTATTGACTCAAATAGAATATGCCAACACAAAATGAGAAAAAAGAAACAAAAACGCCAAATTTTATAATTAACAATAATGGGCGGTTTGAAAATGAAGTGATAGTGAAAAATGCGAGCTTTAGCAGTTTTTTAAAGGAATAAGATGTCTTGCCGTGCTCTCGTGAAGCATGCTGGACTTCTATTTTTGTGCTCTTGAATCCTACCCATTTGATCATCGAAGGTAAAAATCGAATATAATCCTGCATATTAAGTACAGCAGTGATAACTCTGCGATGATAAATACCAAAGTTGGCGATAGTCGGATCCTGTTCTGTATCAGTAAGATAACTGAAGACTTTATAAAAAAATCTTGAGATTTTCCGTTTCAGCCAATTATCTCGGCGGTGAATTCTTTGACCAATAACAATATCATATCCCTCAGTTGCCTTTTTATATAGCTTGATAATTTCTTCTGGTTGATCCTGTAGATCACCGTCCATCACAATTATCCAGTCGCCTTTGGCTTTTGTTAATCCCGCAGTTATTGCAGGATGCTGGCCAAAATTTCTTGAAAGATTAATTCCCCTAATTTTGCTGTTTTTGCCTGCGAACAATTCCACTAACATCCAGTCATCTTCCGGACTTGCATCATTTATATAAATAATTTCATAGTCGTTTTTCAAATAATCAAGCGTTGTCAGTAACCGATTATTTAATTCGACTAAATTGTCTCTACATTTATATAATGGAATTACTATTGAAATCATTTAATTGGAATTATTTAAATAAATTTTCTACGCCCCACCACAAATTGCTCAGCCCCGCATTCCCCAAAATCAGTTTAAGCACACGCCAGGAGGTGTTTTCAATTTGATATTCTTCTGGAATGAGGGAGTAGATGCTCTGTTCATGTTCGCCAATGACCGTGGCAACCGAATTTAAAACAATGTCTGCTTCAAAACCAGTCAAAACGATTGTTCCCGCATCCTGCGCTTCCGGGCGTTCCATAGATTGCCGCATCGAAATAGCGGGAAACGAAAGAATGGCCGACTCTTCACTGATGGTGCCGCTGTCGGACAGAGTACATTTAGCATGAATCTGCAAGTGCACATAGTCAGAAAAACTGAACGGTTTCAAAAACTGAATCAGCTCACTCATCGTGCAATTCTTAAAACTATCCAATCGTTTGCGGGTGCGCGGATGCGTGGAAACAATCACCGGCAGTTGATAATCTTCCGCCAAGCGGTTTAGAATGGTTAATATTTTTTGCAGATGTTCCGGATTATCGACATTTTCCTCTCGATGCGTGCTCACTAAAAAGTACTGTTTTTCAGTCAGGCCAAGTTGCTGCAAAATAGTCGATGCGTTTATCTTTTCTTTGTGTTCGTTCAGAACCTCAAAAAGTGGCGAGCCAGTCAAGTAAATCCTTCGATGCGGCAAACCCTCTGACAACAGATGACGTCGCGCATGCTCAGTGTACACCAGATTAAAATCGGCGATATGGTCAATGATTCGACGATTAATTTCCTCAGGTACATTTAAGTCAAAACTGCGGTTGCCAGCTTCCATGTGAAAAATGGGAATGCGCATACGTTTGGCGATAATCGCGGCAATGGAGCTGTTGGTGTCGCCTAAAATCAAAACCGCATCCGGCTTTTCTTTGAGTAAAACCTCTTCTGTTTTAATCAACGTTTCGCCATAAACACGGCCCAAAGAGGAAGTATCGACCGCAAGAAAATAATCCGGCTTGCGCAGTTCTAAATCCTTAAAGAAAATTTCATTCAATTCATAGTCATAATTTTGGCCAGTATGGATGATAATCTGTGTGACAAATTTATCCAGTAATTTCATGACCGAAGACAGCCGGATGATTTCCGGACGGGTGCCGAGAATAGTAACGACTTTTAAGGGGGAATTTTTCATACTAAACCACTCTGCACTGGAAGTGCAGAGGTTTATAGGGGACTGAAAGTCCCTTATTCCAGCTTGAAATTATTTTTATCATTCGCT
>JAFGES010000098.1 GCA_016931455.1 Desulfobacterales bacterium
ATGGCGATCAACATCATGCAGATAGCGTCCAGTTTATCAATGCCCTCATCGGAAGCAAGAAAATCGTCGGGTTCAAAGATGCCCTCACACCTACGTTCAATACGGTTTGCGGCAGTCAAAATCTGGCTTAGGATTTCATTTACAAGCTCCTTGTCAGACATAAACGGCCTCCAGATCGATACGTTTTTTCAAAAAGGCATTCATTTTTTCGCGGTAGTGCACAATATCAACCTTTGTTTTATAGTCGTCCTCAAGTTCTTCCTTAATGTGTACCATGTAAAAGAGATCCGGCTTGGCCATTTTGATCACGATATCCACATCGCTGTCCGGTGTGCCTTCCCCTCTGGCAAGAGAGCCGAAAACGCCAATGGCAGTGATCCCGAAATCTGCTTCAAACTCAGCTTTTCGTTTTTTGAGAACAGCGAGCACCTCGTCAAGACTCAGAAATTTTTTCCCCATATTTTTGCCTCTTATTCAATCTATCGAATTCGATGGATTGAAATTCAATTTATATATGTTGTGCATCATTGCTGTAAAAACGGTTTTATACCGATATAAACATAACTTTTATTATATCATTTCCAAAAATATTCACAACCTTAACGGCAACCTTTAACGGCATCTTTAGACGGATGGCATGCGGTTAGTGTCTCATCTTGCTTAGTAATTAAATAAGATTGAATTTAACCCGCAAAACCGGGCTCTTTTCGCATTTCGGTTCGCTCGGGATTAAATGAAATTTTCTTAGAGGTTTCTTTTGGGTATCAAAAAGTCGATTCTAAGCTGTATTCAGGAGGTTGTTTCTATATGTATGGATTTAATTTCAATAGGTTAACGTGCCCCGACCCCAGGCCACACCAGGCCACCAAGCAGGCCACCAAGCCACAAAATGGCTAAGTTATTATCTTGATTTTTGCCATGGATACAGCTTAAAAAAAGTCTGAAAAAAAGACACTTTCAGCTTTCACGGGGAAACTTGAAGAAAAAAAGCCCGAACCACTTTCTCCCCGATACCAAAGCAGGCCCGTTTAATCAATGAGTTTGCTATGATGGTAAAACAATCCTAAAATTTACTATACTGCTCCTGATTTTTCTCATATATAATGAGCTTAAAAATTTATTTTCGAACAATCCGACAAAAAGATTCTATAATCGTGAAACCAGTAAAAATACCCATCGAAGACGTCATAGACCTACACACATTTAGGCCGCAAGACATAACCGATTTGCTTTCAGACTATTTCGAAGCCTGTATCGAGGCTGAGATCTACTCCGTGCGTGTGATTCATGGAAAAGGGCAGGGGATCTTAAAACAAAGGGTTCAGAGCCTGTTAAATAAATGCTCGATGGTAAAATCATTTGCTCCGGCTCCGCCGGAGGCCGGCGGCTGGGGAGCAACGCTGGTGAAGTTGAAGTCGAATCCGGACAAATGAAATTCGGAGTGATTCACCTTCACCTCAACCTTCAAGTTGAACGCTTTCCACCAAAACCTTTGCCGTGCCTTTTTCATAAAATCCCAATTGCGTGGCTGCACCGGCGCTGAGATCGATAATTCTGTTTTTTACAAAAGGACCGCGGTCATTGACCCGGACGATAATGCTGCGATGATTTTCAAGGTTTGTGACCCGCACATGAGTCGGCAGGGGTAAATATTTATGAGCCGCGCTGAGTTTTTTGGGATGAAAGGCCTCGCCGTTGGCGGTCATGTGTCCGCCTTTTTGTCGAAGGGTTTCGTAGCCGTACCAGGATGCCAGCCCTGTTTCTCGGTATTGTCGGGCTTCTTGAATTGACATGGGGACATATCTTTTGCCGTTGACCACATAAGGGGACCGTTTGACACGTCCCTGAGCGATTGCCTCTTTGGGGCTCAAGCCGTCAATGGATTCAATGCCGTCTTGCGTCAATGGCCAGTCCAGCGGAGCCATGACCACGTTAAAGGTGAATTTACCTATTTTATAGACGACTTTTCCGGTACCGATGGTTGTCTTGACGGCGCACTTGGTCAGCCAATAAGATGTTTTGACCGTGCCCTTGGTGACTTCGTAGGTCGTTGTAAACAGGCCGCAGGATAATAGAAAGGGGCAAAATACTAGCACGAAGATCCATCTGGTTTGCATTTTGCTAAGTACCTATGGGTTCCTGAATATCAAGACTTGATGCAACTGCTGTTATATTTGCCATAATCTCGGAATCTGCGAAATAAATATCCATCCCTTTTCATATATCATTTCATGGATTGCAGTGTAAACCTTTGGTTTTTTCGTTTTCTTTCAAATGAAACAATATCAGCAATTTGAGCCCTTTCTATTGACACATTTTGAGCTTTAACCTATATTAAAAGCAAAGATTAAATTAAATATGAAGTGATTTAAAAGCGTTCTTATCGATCAAACACCGGTATTCCAACGACTAATGAAAATCTGGAAGCATCTTCGGACCGAACATATTTTTTTAAATACGCCGCTTTCAAGCAAAGAAACGCTGCTTCGTTTTGTTGCCGACACTTGTGCGCGAGATGGAGTCGTGAAAGATGCATCCGCTCTTTATCAAGGCATGCAAGATCGGGAGCAAACCATGAGCACGGGTGTGGGCGGGGGGATCGGTTTTCCGCATACAACCAGCCAGGAAGCAAAAGAAGCGGCCGTTCTTTTGATCCGTTTGGCAGCGGCCATTGATTTTGAAGCATTGGATGCGGTTCCGGTGGATATTGTTCTGGCACTGATAATTCCCGAGAATGAAACGCGTCTACACCTCCAAATTTTGGCCGGCGCATCGAGGCTTTGCCGAAATCCGAATTTTTTGAAGGCGGTGAGAAAGGCTGAAAATTCAGAAGCACTCTGGACGGAGATCAAGAATCTGGAAGAAAAAATGGCCTTCCATTGACATCAAATGTCATCCTATAGACTTTCTGATACTTAATTTCACAAGGCTAGAAGGAGGAAGGCGTACTAGTTATACGTCGACGACTGATAACGCAGTGAAATTAATTATCTGAAAGTCTATACTTTTGGGTGAGCGAGAGATACGTGAACCTTTTGATCGCAGTGATCAATAATGAAGAACTGCTCGATGATCTGATTACCGGCTGGCTGGACATCGGTATTACCGGCGCGACCATAATTGAAAGCACCGATTTTTTGCAGTTAATCAGCCATCATATCCCTATTTTTGCCGGTTTTCGCGCGTTGACCAGCGGCGGGATGCGCCATAACCGGACCCTGTTTACCGCTATCGAAGATCAGACGGTTTTAAATCAAGCCGTGGCCTATCTGGAGGCCCTGTGCAGGGAAACAGGAAAGCCCCATCAGGGGATCTATTTTGTTGTGCCGTTGACAAACTTCGGTCGGCTCGGGGTCAAAATCGATAAGCTCCAACATCAACTCCACGTAGAAAAAAAACTGGGTCGGCCGATGAAAGAAAAAGCCAAGCAAGATTCAGAATAAAGCCTATACGTTTCGGGCTTCTCCCAGGCGATTTAAAGCTGCTTTAAATGTAATCGGTCCGATGATTTGATTGACCGAAATCACAGCCAGCACCACCGTCGTCAGATACACCCCGATTTCAGGAAACTGACGTTCAGTGATTTGTGCCAGACCAATCGTAACACCGGCCTGAGTTAAATAAGCCATCCATGCATGTCGATTTTGTCGGGGATCGTCTCTGTTAATAGTTCCGGCAATCCATGAAGCACTGAAAATGCCCAGAGCCCGGACTCCCACCACGAATAAGGCCAGCGGCCAGCAGATCAAAAGAGCGTCAAGGTTTAAGGCTGCCCCGGCCAGTGAGAAAAAAAGCACATAAATGGGTAAAGAAACCCGTTCCAGACTTTCCATGAACAATGATCCGGATCGGCTGAAATTTTGAATCGTAAAGCCGGCACTCATGCATATCAATAACGGTTCCAAGTGGAGGTGATAAATAAAATGTTCTTGCATGAAATGACCCAACCATAAAGAGGTTTTGCTTATACCGAAAGCAATGAAAAGCAGAAACAAGGGTAAATCGTGACCGGCTCTTTCAATATAAAATGAAATTCCTTTTCCTATGGCGGCTCCGAATAAAAGCGAAATCGTCAATTCAACCAATAGGGCCGTTAAGGCCTGCTGATGCAGCATGGAACCGCCGGAAAAAATGATCTGGATGACCGCCAGTGCCAAAGTGTAAAGAACGATGATAAGGACATCGATGGTTATGGTGACACCGAGAACGGTTTCGGTAAATGGTCCTTCAGCCCGACATTCGCTGATAATGGCAATGGTTGAAGAAGGAGAACGCGCGATAGCCGTCACCCCTAATAAGATGGCCAGGGAGATCATTTGAACCGAAGAAAGGCTTTGGATCAGGTTAAACTGTTTTCCCCAAAAAAGCATGAACATCAGCACCAAACTGAAAACAATAAGGGTCTGCAAACCGATATTGAGCATAATTGCCTTAATTTTTTTTTTCAGAAATGAAAGGTGCAGTGCTCCGCCGGCTGTCAGGGCGATAAAGCTAAGGGCCAGATCGTCGACCAGGCGCAAGCGATCCACCATATCTGCGGTGAGAAAACTGCTGACATAAGGTCCTGCAAGAATACCGGCAAAAATATAACCGCTGAGCAAAGGCAATTGAAACATTTTAAGCATTTGGGCGCTGATATAGGCGGTCAGTAAGACAAAACCCAGAAAAAAATCAGCCATACCCGACTCTTGCCAGCTTGATAAGAGTTCAGTACGTCGGACTCCGATTGCAAAAACGGTCATGATCAAGAGGATGAAAAAATAGATAAAAAAATTTTTTCTATTCTGAGAAATTTTGTCCATTATTGATCCGCTTTTAAAAGCCGCCCGAGCAAGACGGGACTCAATAGGTTGCAGTAAATGGCGGACAGCAGGGCCAGGCTGATGACTTGATGGGTGATCGGGCATGGAAAACCTTGCTGAAAATCCAACAGGATGGCCAGGGCAAGTCCGCCTGAATCCAGCAGACCAAAACCCAGCTGAGATGGATGGTTTTTCAATTCAGGGCTAAGGTGCTTGATGGTCAGTCCGCCGAGTACTTTGCCCAACAACCGAAAGAGGCAGTAAGCGGCTGCCAGTAGAAAGATCCACCCGGAATCAAAGCGCCAATTGATGCCTAAAAGTACGAGTATAAGTAAATAAACGGGTTTTTCTACACTGATGAGCATATTAAAGATGCGCTCTTTTTCTCTTGAAAAATTAACCAGACAAAATCCGATGAAAAAATTGCTGAGCAGCGGTGAAAAATTCAAAACCGACGCTAATCCGCTGATCAATACCGCCATACCGATGACCACCAAGATCAGTTCGGTTTCCGGTCGACGTTGACTGAGAAAAAGAGCGTATAGAAGGAGGCCTGCGCATGCGCCGATAATAATGAAGATTCCCCATTGCAATTCCCCTGTCCATGAGGCTTCTGCAAACCATAAGGGTCTGAACAAAAATACCAAAACAAAAATCAGCATGGCGATTAAACCATCGATACTTGAAATATATCGAAGCAGGGTAAGGAGCTTTCGATGCTGTGCATCCGTTCCCGGGGCTAAAATCGCTAAACTCGTTTGTGCCGTGCAGGCGGCGATAGCTGCCAGCGCAAGCGACTGTATGATTTTTAGGGTTTCGGGAATGTTTTGAAAAAAAGAAAGCGTTAGATAGGCTCCTAAAAAGACCGGAATGAATGTCAGCAATCCTTCTGCCACGGCTGCGATCAAAAATTCAAAAGGAAACCGTCGCAGCTTGGAGACTTCAAATTGAAAACCGAAAAGCAGGCCGATCCAGCCCAATAAAAGTGCACTTAAAGGTTCAAGACCCCGAGCGGTTTGGGCATCGAATAAATTGAGAAACTCAGGTCCCAGCAAAAGCCCGAGAAATAAAAATTCAGTTCCCGTAAGATAAAATGTACGCGTAAAATGGGGGAGTCTAAACTTTCTAAAAGTCAGATGATAGCCGCTGAAGGCAAGAAAAATAATGATGAGCAGTGCAAAAAAAACCTTCATAGCCCTTGCTTGGGTGGAATCTCAATTGATTGTGAATATATTGTAACAGCAAAGCGCACGAAGTCGGTTGAAAAAAAGATAACTTCGTGCGCAAGGGTTTACCACTCCTGAATTTCGTCCGCCTCGTATTTTTCCTGTTTAATGGTCATATCAAGATTGGTCACCATGCCCGGATGTTTTTGGGTTTCACGATCGTCTCGCAGCGTTAGGTGCCGCTGACGAGATGCGCGAAGATTCTCGAGGGCCTTTTTGAGCGCAATGCCGATGGAAGTGCTTTGATCGATTCGGCTGGTTTTTAAGCGGGGAATAATTCCGTTTTCGGCAACCGGTTCGGCCGCGTGGGCGAGTTGTTTCATTTGAGTCATGGAAAAATCCATCAGCTTCCACCCGCAAATATTTTTTTCCTGCTGAAAAACCCATGCATTGCGAAGATGCTGGAGGATTTCATTATATTTGCTTTCCACCGTATTTTGAATTTTTTCAATAAATTCGAGAGGAAATTCATTCTCCTCGCCGGGCAGGCCGGCGGCTTGTTCCGGTGTCAGTTTATTTAAAAGTTTTTGAAATTTTTTGGCATGGATCTCGGATTCCCATGCTTCTCTTTGAAGCACACGTTTAATATGGGGGTCATCGACCTTGTCCGCTTCGTCGTAATAATGGGGTATCAGATTTTCTTCATATTTCACATAAGACTTTAAAATGCTGGTCCGGTTTGTGGGGTCGAAAGGGTATGGAGCAGGGGTCATGTTGGGTTCCGCACCCATTTTGCCGAGGATCATTCCCAACCAGTGCATATGCCACATTTCTTCCCTGGAACGAGACAATAAGCTGGCCCCGATCGGGGTATCTTCTCCTTCCAGATAACCATGCACCAGGTAGCGGATAATAGCAGCGTGCTCATCAGTGATATCCTTGTTCAACATCTCAATCAATTTCTGCTGATCCATTCTAAACCTCCTGTCTGTGATTGTTTAAAAATATCGATTTTTTGATCGAAAAATGTTTCCTTAAGTTTCAGATAGTAAGTTTGATCGGCGTCTGGTAATCTTTTCAATAATTTTCTTGGAATATTTTTTGAGCTTTTTGAAGTGCGGTGATATCATCAACACCCATGACTTCCATCTCATCTTCGGCCAGAGTATATCCCACCGACAATCCGTCCGCATACATATATTCGATCAGGTCGGTGATAAAATATTCCTTGATTTCCCGAATGCGATCATCAACCTGCTTGTGGACCAGATGCGGTTTTTTTTCGAGAACCGTCAAGTAGGTCAACAGATCATCTTTTCTGACGGCATAAATACCTGAATTGCATATTTTGAGATTCGATTGTTTTTCAATCGGAAATTTTTTCCAGTACTTTGATTCAATGATGCGTTTGATCTTTCGGCCTTCTGTTTCAAGTACGCCGTATTCCTTCTTGTCCGCCGGGCAAAAACCGAGGACGATCATCTGATTTTCATCCAGTTTTCGTGCCAGATCGACATACGTTTGTCTTTTTACCAGCGGAACATCTCCCATGGTAATAATGAAACGATCGCAAATTTGCTTTTCGAGAAATGTTCGAGCGGCCAGCAAAGCGCCACCTGTACCGTTTAATTCAGGCTGAAGACAGTAGGTAAGCTCGAAATCTTTCGTGGCATCGATGACGGCCTGCTTTTCATGATTGACCACGACTGCTTTGGGACCGGGCGGCAGGTGATCTAAAATGTGCAATAAGATGGGATGATTCCCCTCAAATGGGGAAGCATTCGGCTTTAAGGGAAGCAGGGTTTTATTTCCTTTAAATTCTTTCATGCGGCTGCCTCTGCCTGCAGCCATGATTACAGATGCTGTCACGTTTATCGGCTCCATAAGATGTTTGGAAAATTGATCGAATGATAAAAAAAATATGACAAAATAAAACCGGCCTGTCAATACGCATATTAAAAGCGTTGATAACGGTCAATGATTTTCCATTTCCGTGAGTCGACAGGCTTCCTGTTCATATTCAATTTCAATGGTAATATGCTCAAAACCGATGTTTTGGGTTAATTCATGAATAGCACATTTGATTTCAAGCACTTGCTTTTTGGTTGTATTTTGATCGACCACGATATGAGATGTCAGCACGTGATGTTCACCATCCAGTGACCAGATCTGCGTATGATGCACCGATTTCACCCGGTCGATGGCCTGGATTTTGTTTTCAATGGTTTTAATGTCGATATTATCCGGAACAGCTTGGAGAAAAACCGCAAAAGTCTTTTTTAAATTTTGAACCACATGATATAAGACATAAAGGATAATCAAAATCGATAGAATCGGGTCGAGAATGGGCCAATTTTTAAATAGAAGGATGATCCCAATCACAAGTATGGCTGACCATCCCAGTACATCTTCGATTAAATGCCAGGTAACCATCTGCGCATTTAATGATTTACCGCTTCGCAAACGAAAGGCGGCCAGACCATTGATCAGAATTCCTGCAAAAGCTAATAGGACCATTCCACCGGGGTGGGTCGGTTGCGGATCAATGAGTCGTGGAAGCGCTTTGGAAAGAATAAAGATCGCACCTACAATAATGACCATGCCGTTTGCCAAAGCACCTGCTAAAGAAAAACGGCGGTATCCGAATGAAAACTTTTGATCCATTTCTTTTTGTGAATACTTCTCCAAATACCATGATAAGCCTAAAGAAAAGCTATCTCCCAGGTCATGGAGAGAATCCGAAAGAATGGCAATACTGTTGGTCCAGAGGCCGCCGATAATTTCGATAAACGTAAAACCGAGATTCAAAAAAAAAGCCGTTTTAAGACTGTCGGCGGTATTGGGTATAGGTTTATGTTTTTTCATTCCAATCGTCTATATAATTGCGAAGATAGCGGGCGGTATGGGAGTTTTCGGCGGAATTTAAAATTTCCCATGGTGATCCGGTTGCAACCACACGACCGCCGCCCTCACCACCTTCAGGTCCCAGGTCAATAATATAATCGGCTGCTTTGATAATCTCCAAATTATGTTCAATCACCGCCACGGTTTTACCTTCATCCACCAGCTTCTGAAGCACTTGAACCAGCCTCTGAACATCGGATAAATGCAGACCGGTAGTGGGTTCATCCAATACATAAAAAGTGTTTCCCCGTGCCGGTTTGGCCAGTTCTTCGGCCAGCTTGATGCGTTGAGCCTCACCGCCCGATAATGTCGGGCTGGGTTGTCCTAACTGCAGGTAACCCAGGCCGATATCGCAGACCAATTGAACGGCCCGCCGAATCGAAGGCACCGCTTGAAAGAATGTTAAAGCTTCCTCAAAGGTCAAATCCAAAATCTCGGCAATATTTTTGCCTTTATATTGAATCGCAAGTGTTTCCGAATTAAAGCGTTTCTTATCGCAAACACTGCAATGAACATAGACATCCGGCAGAAAGCTCATAGCCACTTTTAGACTGCCGTGACCCTTGCAGGCTTCACATCGCCCGCCGGCAACGTTAAATGAAAATCGACCCGGCTGATATCCGCGCATTCGCGCTGCGGGGGTCTGAGCAAAAAGCTTGCGAATTACAGACAAAAAATCGATGTATGAGGCAGGTACGGAGCGAGGGGTACGGCCGATCGGACTATGGTCGACCTCCATTATTCTTTCAAGATCCTGCCACCCTTCAATTTCTTTGCAATGCTCGGTGGAATGGGGCTGATTGAAAAGTCGATTTCGAACGCCTTTATAAAGAATTTCTTTTAAAAGTGTAGACTTGCCGGAGCCTGAGACGCCGGTTAGACAAATAAGCGTGCCTAAGGGAAAATCAATATCAACATTTTTTAAATTGTGTTTGGCGGCACCGCGAATCTTAATGCAGGCGACGTTTTGATAAGGCCTTAAACGGGAGGTGATTTTGTGCGCCCGGGCTTTAAAACAGGCTCCTGTCACTGATCCGGCTATTTTTTTAAGATCATCGAGTTTGCCGGAAGCAACGATTTCTCCACCTTTCAGACCCGCTCCAGGTCCTAAATCGATAATAAGGTCGGCAGCTCGAATCGTCTCTTCATCATGCTCGACGACGACCACCGAATTACCCCGGTCTTTCAGCTCCTTAAGCGCATCTAATAATGTTTGGCTGTCTCTGGGGTGAAGTCCGATCGTAGGTTCATCCAAAATATAGCAGACGCCGGTCAGATTCGACCCCAGCTGTGCCGCCAACCGCACGCGTTGGGCTTCCCCGCCGGAAAGTGTATCTCCGCTACGGCCCAGGACAAGATATGTCAAACCGAGTCGATTCAGTAATTCAAGACGAGTGAAAATTTCAGCCATAATCGGCTGGACGATTGGTGTTTCCTGAGCAGAGAATTTGAGTGCGGCCAGCAGTTCTTGGGCTTTACATGCGGATAACCGCACCAAATCCCAGATGGAAGTTCCATTAATTTTAACCGCTAAAGCCTCGGGTTTCAAACGGCTTCCGCCGCAAGCCCTGCAGAGAATTTCTTCATCCGCATCAGATGTAACAATTTTACCCAAGCCGGCGCATACCGGACATGCGCCCTGTTTGCTGTTAAACGAAAAAAGCCGCGGATCCAACGCTACCGTACCTTTGCCGCAGGTCGGGCAGATCCCCTGCAGGCTGTAAATTTCTTCAACACCCCAATGATCGACGATAATAAAATTACCGCTGCCTTCCTCCAGCGCGTTGTTTACAAATTCAGCCAGTTTCTCTGCATCGGCCGCCGGTAGCCGGCCGATCAAAAGTTCAATCGTGTGTTCGTGATATCGACTTAAAGCCATATCTTTTTGAAGGGTTTTCAGTATACCGTCAATTCTGGCTTCGTCATATCCTTTGCGCTGCGCGCCGGCAAGTATGTCCTTATGAAAACCTTTTCGCCCTGATATTTTGGGTGCTAAAATAAACGCGGATTTATTTTTATAGCGTTGTCGTATCTGATCAATAATCTTTTCCTGAGTTTGAGCGATCAAGCGGCGTCCGCAGCCCAAACAGTGCTGCTGACCGAGCTTGCTGTATAAGAGTCTTAGAAAATGATAAATTTCGGTCAGGGTTGCTACTGTTGAGCGGCTACCGGCATGGCTGATACGCTGTTCAATTGCTACCGTCGGTGGAAGGCCGGATACCAGGTCGACTTCGGGTCTTTCCAGAACCCTGACATACTGACGGACATAGGGGGCTAAACTTTCCAGGTAGCGGCGTTGACCTTCGGCAAACAAAATATCAAAAGCCAGGGTTGATTTTCCTGAACCGGACACGCCTGTAAACACCACCAACTGATTGCGGGGTATGGAAACGCTGACGTTTTTTAGATTGTGCTCGCGTGCGCCCTGTATGGAAATGTTTGCAATGGTGTCGATCGTCTCTAAAAAAGGTCGCTTTGACTCCGATATGCCGATTGATCGTGTCTCTATCGGCTGCTTGTCGGCAAAGTCCGTCAGGTATGTTTTTAAAAACCGACCGGTATGTGACCGGTTGTGCGCAGCGATCTTTAAGGGGGGTCCGGCAGCCACTACCCATCCGCCGGCATCGCCACCCTCAGGGCCCAGATCTATTATCCAGTCGGCAGTTTTGATGACATCCATATTATGTTCGATGACAAGAACCGTATTGCCCTGATCAACGAGACGTTGAAGCGCGGCCAGCAACTTTGCAATATCATCAAAATGCAGACCGGTCGTGGGTTCGTCAAAGATAAAAAGCCGGGGGGAGTTGTCAGTGATCTTCAAATACCGGGAAAGTTTCAGCCGCTGGGCCTCTCCGCCGGAAAGGGTATTGATGGGCTGGCCGAGCCGGATATAGCCGAGGCCCACATCGGCCAAAGGGTTTAAGGCGGTCTGTATTTTCTGCTCCCCTTTGAAAAATTTTAAGGCTTGATCTACCGTCAGGGTGAGGATGTCGTAAATATTTTGACCTTGATAAGTTATCTCCAGAATCTCTTTCTTGAAACGTTTGCCGTTACAGTCGGGGCAGGTGACATAAACATCGGAAAGAAACTGCATTTCAACCTTTTCAAACCCTTCTCCGCGACAGGTTTCACACCGCCCGCCGGTAACATTAAAAGAAAAATGTCCTGCCGGCAACTTTTTGGCCTGTGCCTCAGGTGTGTCGGCTAAAAGTTTGCGGATAGCATCCATTGCTTTTGTGTAGGTGGCCGGGTTCGCCCTGGGTGAACGCCCGATAGATCTTTGGTCCACCAAAACTGCATCATCAATTCGTGTTAACCCGGCGATACGTTTATAATTGCCGGGACGGCCTTGCGGGTCTTGCTTGGCCCATTTAACGGCTTTATAAAGGATGTCTTCGGCCAGTGTAGATTTGCCCGAACCGGATACCCCGGTCAGACAGGTCAAAAGTCCAAGCGGAATTTCTACATCGATGTTTTTTAAGTTGTTCTCCGAAGCTCCTATAATCGTGATCCACTGATCAGGTTTGGGACTGCGGTGTTTATCCGGTGCGCAGATCGTGCGATGACCGCTTAAATAAAGTCCCGTCAAAGAATTGTTCATTCCCCCGTTGATCCCCCGATTGATCTTCCCATTGATCCCCCCATTGATACAATGGGTGGGGCCGAAATACATGACTTCCCCCCCGTCTTGCCCGGCCTTGGGGCCGAGGTCCAGAATAAAATCGCTTTCACGAATGATTTGGGGATCATGTTCAACAACGACTAAGGTATTGGGTCGGTTTCTGAGATTTTGTAAAATTCGGATCAAGCGGTCGATATCGCGCGGATGAAGACCAATGCTAGGTTCATCGAGAATATAGAGGGTATTGACCAAGGCGGAACCCAAAGCGGAAGCAAGTGCCACCCGTTGCACTTCACCCCCGGAAAGACTCCGGGACTGCCGGTCCAAGGTGAGATAGCCCAGCCCTACATCCCGTAAATATTTAAGGCGGCTAAGTACTTCTCCCAATATGAGTCGGCCGGCTTCATCTATTTGGGCTGCAGGGGAAGCCGTCGGCAGGGTATTTTCAGAAGTTTGCTCTAGTCGCTCGAAAAATCCAATCGCGGCATGGATATTAAGCGCATAAACCTGTGCGATGGTAAGTCCTCCTAAGCGATATAGACGGGCTTCTTGTTTAAAACGGGTGCCCTGACAGTCGGGGCAGATATTGTAACTGCGATAGCGGGAAAGATATACCCGTACATGCATTTTATATGTTTTGGTTTCAAGCCAACGAAAAAAACCTCGAATGCCGTAATAGTTCGAAGTTCCATCAATAATAGCCTTTTTCTGTGTTTCCGTCAGTTGCTCAAAGGCGATATCGGTAGGGATGTTATTTTGGCGGCAGAACTTGATCATTTCTTCAAATTCGATGCGCTGGTCCTTGTGTGTTCCCCAGGGTTTAATGGCGCCTTCTTTCAACGAAAGTTCAGGATCGGGTATAATCAGATCCAAATCAATATCAATGATTCGTCCAAACCCCCGGCAGGCTTCACAGGCACCGAGCGGACTGTTAAATGAGAAAAGATTGGGTTGCGGAGGGGTGTAAGTAATCCTGCAGTCAGCGCATTCTAGTCGGCTGCTGAAAGCTGATCGCTGCTTTGAATCAATCCAAACATAAAGTCTTCCGTCTCCAAACCGAAAGGCCTGTTCAATGGAATCCATAATACGCTGATGATTCCGTGGTTGCAGCATCACCCGATCGATGACGATTTCAACTTCTTCCGCTGCTTGGAAATACACGCTTTCAAGGGGCATTATGCGGCCATTTAGAAAGCAGCGGTCAAAACCCAGTTGCATACAGCGGATGCGTGCTTGTTCACCGGAAAGGTCTTTAAACGAAAAAGGAAATGTGATAACTACTTCAGAACCCTCTGAAATATTTTGCAGCATTTTGAAAACATGGGCCGGGGTTTCAGCCAGAACCGGCTTGCCGCATTGCCGGCAATGAAGTTGAGCCAAGCGGGGGTAGAGCAATTTAACATAATCGGTGATTTCAGTCATCGTGCCGACTGTCGATCGTGAGGTTCGTACCGGGTCTTTGCGGTCTATAGCAATAGCGGGTGGAATATGTTCGATTTTATCGACTTGCGGGCGATCCATCCGTTCCATGAATTGGCGGGCATATGGAGAAAATGTTTCCACATAACGGCGCTGGCCTTCGGCATAAAGTGTATCAAATGCCAAAGAAGATTTTCCGCAGCCGCTGACTCCGGTAATGACGGTAAATCGGTTTAGGGGAATTTCAAGATTCAGGTTCTTGAGATTATTTTGTTTAGCACCCCTGACAATAATCGCCTGGTTTTTCATAGTATCCTCTTATAAAAACAAAAAGTAACGCTTAAAAAATAGAATTGCAATTCTATTTTGACATGAAGAGAATTTTAGGATAAAAAAATTGTTCAAAGCTTAAAAGTCAATAATCTTAATGAAATGAACAATGATAAAGATTGCAATGGAAACAGAAGAAAAAAATCAGACAGACGTGGATCAAAAAAATGATGATTGGCAAAACCGGGTATTATGTAGTGACGGCAACTGTATCGGGGTGATCGGTTCTGACGGGCGGTGTAAAGAATGCGGAAAACCCTTTCAGGAACCAGAGCTTTCGGAAGCGCCGATTTCCCGGGATGAAGAGGAAAAAGAAACTCTCTCACCCACTACGCAAGCGGAAACATCGGGTGCGAATTTAGAATCGAAAAATGATGATTTAGGTCCGGATTTGGAAAATGATGATTGGCAAAACCGAGTATTGTGCAGTGACGGGAACTGCATTGGAGTGATCGGTCCTGACGGGCGCTGTAAAGAATGCGGCAAACCGTTTCAAAGTGAATAAAAAATGCTGACCCCGATACAAGATTGTCGGATAATTAATTTCACAAGGATTTTGACTGATAACACAGTGAAATTAATTATCCGACAATGTAGGTTCTACTTAGTAAAAAGACCGCCGATGATCAGCGATAAAATACCGATGCAAAGCAGTAGCAGAAACAGGGGCATGGCAATTAAAAAATCAAGCATCTTTTCAATGCCGAACCATGAAACTTTATCCGTCCATGCAAAGAATTCGGGTTCAAAAATATCGACCAATGTCAGGTTTTTCCATACGGCTTCGGTCCCCATCACGGACGATATCGCTTGAAAAATAATTAGAATCAAAGCCCCGATGCATGAAATTATACCCAAAATAGTAAATTTTGACATTTTAATTATATCCTATCCCCTGCTCGCAGCCGTAAAGGTGGGTCGTTACTTTGTAATGACGAAATTAAACTCTTTATCCGGACCATATTTACCGACTGCATAGGTTTTCAATACCCAATATAAACCTTCATTCATTGAAGCCACTATTTTTGTTGAATTCGTTCCTTTTCCATTTTTTATGGAAGCTAATATTTTGTCTTTTTCCTGTTTAACCTCTCCGATTTGTTGACCGGTGATATTGGGGATAAAAATCGAATAATTTGTTGCCCCCCCGCCTAAACCGTAATTTAGGGTTACAATTTCTATTTGGCCTGAACTTTTTGTTTTTCGTTGAACAAGATCCAACCTTTGCGTCGCGTTTTCAGTGAGCTTTTCCTTTGTTGCTTCTGAAAAAGTCAGGCTGGTTTGTGCCAGCGCATCCAAAGCATTGCGATACCATTGCATGCACTGGGCATAGTCTTTTGCCCGCCCTTTTGCATATAGATAGTAATCGCCGATCATTATGGCGGATCGAGGATCTTTGCCGGAATTAAATGCTTTGGTAAACCATTCTCCGGCTGTGGTATATTCTCCCTTGGCGTGATGGCGCATGCCGAATTCATACATTGCGTTGGGATTGCCTTGATTGGCGGATAGGGCAAACCATTTTTCGGCCTCTTCTTGGGGCCTTTTGCTTTTTAGAATACCGGTTTTAAATAACAGCCCTAAGTTATATTGTATTTGACTGTTATTGCCTTTAACCACATCCATGTTATCGGCTAAATCACGAAAATATGAAACTCCTTTTTTCGTATTAGCAGGTACGGTATTTCTTAGTGCGGTAATTTTATCCGCATTCAGGACATAATAGGTTTCAGGGAAGGTTCCTAAATAGAGTTCTGCAAGAAAAATTTGTGCATCAACATGCATTTTTTTTGCAGCCCCGTGAAGGTAACGCAGACCCTTTTCCTTTTTTTTGACGTCATCATCAAGAATCAGGGCGGTTCCTTTGTCGAACATCTCTTGGGGGGTGCATTGCCAGCAGTATCGATCCTCCAAACGAGAATAAGCCATGAAACCAAAATATAATACCACGCCGATTCCAATAATGATCGCTACAGTTTTAATCTTTTCTTTTATTGCCATTTATTGAACCCTCCGACCTCATTGGGACTCGGGAGTAGCCCATTTAAAAATGTTTACTCCCGGTATACCGTTATTTTGCCTGCAATCTCAGAAGATGTGCGTCTCCGTGACAATCCCCGCAACCTTTGAATTTTTTGAGCAAGTCTTCACGATGCGGTCCGTTTTCATGACAGCTTTGACACGTTGGGATAAATTTGTGTTTTGCGGCATGGCAAAAGGCACATTTGAGAAAGGTATGCTCCTTGTCACTACCGGCTAACTTTGCAACAACAGCATCATGGCAGCCCGCGCAGACTTCATTGGCCGTATTTTCCGTGTAGAGAATCTCAAGCGGTGAATGGGGCGGATGACAGCCCATACATCCGGCGTTGTTGGTATAAGGTGCATGCGGCTTTTCATGGCACTCCGTACATTTAGGCAGATATCCGTGCCGGCTGTGGTGACATGCGTTACATGCCATCTCAGCATGTTCGCTGGAGTATTTTTTGGTTTCGGCTGCCTGTTTTTTATGACAGGCTGTGCAATCGTTCGTCATCTTTTCAATATCCAGGCTTGCAACCGGTGCATGGGCATTTGCATGACAACGCAGACAATCGGGAAACTCCTTACCATGGTATTGTTTGTGGCAGCTATTGCAGTCCGGTACCACATCTTTCCAATCCTTGCCCGGTTTATTGGTGTGAAACGTGACGTGACATTTACGGCAGGCCAAGCGATGAGCACCCCCCTGGTCCCGGATATCACTAAAAACAGTGTAATGGCACCGGGCGCATTCCAAGGTTGTCAGCTGTTTTACTTCCTGCCCGTAAATATCCGGCCCCTCTTCTTCAACGCTAATTTCAGCCCAAGCAAAAGTACTTGCAAACAACACTAACATAAAACCGACAATATTGACAAAAGCCTTTTTGATCATACTGTATTCCTCATTTTCCGGCCTTCCTGCCGTAAAGAAGGCCCTCTTTTCTTTACTTGACTAAAGCATGCGGATCTTCATGGCATTCGAGGCAATTTGGATATCTTGTATGGATATCAGTATTGTGCGGCAGCCCATGACAATCCCGGCATGCCAGTGATTCCCGATGCAACAAATGACATTCTTTACAGTCCAGTTCAGTATGTTTACTGGGCTGGGCCACCATCTTTTTCCCCGGTTCCGGATGGCAGGACAGACAGACAGGCTTGATCGGATCGATTTGGGCAAGATCCATTTCCATCGGATAGTGCGGATGATGGCAAGCCGCGCAATTTTCAAGTCCGTAATGGGGTTTTTCAGGCGGTGCATGGCACAGGGCACATGTCGGAATAACGCCTTCTTCAGCCGGTGGATGCTGCCTGTGGCAGTCGTTGCAGCCGACATTTTTATGACCGGCTCCGCGAGTGTTGACCTGTGCGACAATATCTTTATGGCAACTTGCGCAAAGAGCCGCCGGGACCACTTTGTCATATTGAATAGCCATGGGCCGATGCGGTTTGTGACAACGGGTACAATCGGTCGTGTTCATCTGATCACTATGCGCATCATGACATTGCATGCAGGCGGTTGCTTCGCGATGGACCTCATGGCAAATTTTGCAGTCCATGATAACGTGTTTTCCCGGATAAATCTGCATTTCCCGACCCGGCTCCGGATGGCAGGATAGGCAGGCCGGTTTAATAATTCGAATTTTAGCAAAATCCATCTCCAAGGGATAATGCGGATGATGGCAAGCCGCACAATTTTTAAGTCCGTAATGGGGCTTGTCCGCGGGTGCATGGCACAAGGCACATGCCGGAATAACACCTTCTTTGGAAGGTGGATGCTGCTTATGGCAACCAATACAGTCGAATTTGTTGTGTCCCGCTCCTCGCGCATTCACTTGGGTGACGGTCTCCGCGTGGCAACTCGTGCACAAGACTGCCGGAACTTTTTTATCATATTTGATTGCAATCGGCCGGTGGTGTTTGTGACAGCGAGTACAATCGGCCGTCGTCATTTCCGCGCTATGGGGATCATGACATTGCATACACTCTTTTGCCTGCCGATGCGCGGGATGGCACTGCTTGCAATCCAAGCTGTTATGTTTGCTCGGATAGACCTGCATTTCCCGGCCCGGTTCGATGTGGCAAGACAGACAGACAGCGGTTACATTATCAATTTTGTCTAGATCGGTTGCAGTGGGTGAATGCGGTGGATGGCAGGATTTGCAATTTTTTATTTTATAATGCGCATGCTCTTCGGGAGCATGGCATCGGTCGCAGGCTGCGATCGTATCGTTGCCTTGAGGGGGATGCTGTGCATGACAATCGCTGCAGCCGACCTTTGTCTTATGCAATGATCCATGTGCGTCGATTTCTTTCACCTCTTTTGGATGACACTTGGCACAATCTCGATCGGCCAATTTAACCATTGAGACCTTAGCCGAAGATCCACTGCTCAGCAACATCATTAACGCACATCCCAGACTCAAGACAAAAACCTTCTTTCTCATCCGTGCCCCCATACTTTTTTTCCGACAACTTCTCTAAAAATTTATTTTCTTTTTTTTCACTTAACCAACCCATGCGGATCTTCATGACATTCGAGACAATCCGGGTAACCGGCGTGAATATCGAAATCGTGCGGCTCCCCATGAC
>JAFGES010000099.1 GCA_016931455.1 Desulfobacterales bacterium
CAGCATATATGCGGATATCCATTGCGTCACACAATTCATTAAAATCAAATCGTTTAATCTTTTTTGCAGCTTCGCGCATTCTCCCTGGAACTGTCATGCAACCTTCCTTTCAAGATGATTAAGAGAGATTGTTGTAATATCGTTTGTCCTTGATATCCGTTCAGATCTCAATATCTCCGGGATAATTTCTCCGATCCGGCCTCCCGTGATTTCATGAATTATACTTATAGCCGAATCATCAAGATCAACTTCACATATTTGATCAACAAAATTTCTAACACCCTCTATCGTCAAAGGTTTAAAGTGAAGTATATGCGCCTTCATACGGTAATAAAGATGTGCAAAACGCGCCAGTTTTCGTTCACAGTCTCCCATGCCGATCATAATTATTGGGCTTCCGGTCTGATCAGTAAGATCACGAAGCGTCTCAATAGCCTTCCAGTTGCTAATAAGGCGGTCTATCTCATCGACTACAATCAATCTCGGGTACTCTTTAAGAACTGTTTCTGCTTGAGAATAAAGGTCTTGTGCGTAATAACCTGGCTCCACTCCAAGTTCAATAACAAGGTTTTTTAAAAATGATCTTGGTGTGTCATTCGCTAGAGCCCTTATAAACACTGGCCGCCTATGGCTTCCAACCTCTTTGGCTATCATGTCTGTAAGGCTTATGAAGGTTCTGGTTTTACCCAACCCGGGCGGCCCATAAACAAGACCAAGTCCAGGAACGCCGGAATCACGGCTTTGAAGAGACCTTGCCATATAAAAGCTGTTTTCAACATTAATGGTTTTCGCTAGAATTTTTTTCATAATGCCCATCCTTGCTGTTCAAATTTCCTGAATAAAAAATCGTATTCATCCGATCCCTCATAGCGTTTTATGAAGCTCCTGTCTTTTTCAGTGATCTCCGAAACGTCTTTCTTTTTTAGGTGCTTATATCGCTCTAATTCGTTCTCAAAAGAGATATCTTCCTTTTTTTTAAGATGAATGATTTTATCAAGTTTCTCTTCTTTTTTAATTTCAGTAATAAAAGTAGAAACAGGTTCAGCATTCTCAAAGTCCAGCGCCTTTCTTGCTTCTCGGGTATGCAGGTTTTCAAAAGGCACTTCTGGTATTAATGCCTTTATCTGCCCAGGCGCTTTGCGTTTAGCCTCAAGATGTTCAATCATTGGGTTTTCGTCAGGTTCTCTCAATATTTTTATAGCTTTTTCTTTTTCCTTTATTCGGTTTTTTTGGCGTTTTCCGGCTGCCCGTATCTCTTCAACCGTGAATGGCTTAAGCGCTGTATCCTCTGCAATGCATAAAAATTTTGATTCTGTATCAAAAACGAAAATTTTCCCCGCATTAGTCAGATCCAGGCGCAACTCAACTTTTTGACCGATGTATTCAGCAAGTTCAATAGCAATATATTTTCCGTTTTCAAATGAAATACCTTTTTTTGAAACTGTGCGCGATCCGCCAGGCGATAACAAAATATCAAGTATTCTTTCATCTTTGATTTTCTGTACTTTCTGTGTGCTTTGACTGGCCTTTTGTTCAGGACTCATACCAAGCTCACTATGAATCCTTTGATGGTAAACATGCCCTGCCCATATATCGATTGCCTTTTGAAGTTCATCCGGCGTTAACCGGCATTCGATTATTTCACCCTTTGTAAACATCCGCTGTGCAAAGCTTTTCCTGGATTCAATATTTTTTCTTTCGGCTACATTGTGCCCGACAAAACCATCTAATTCTTCAAAGAGACCAACAGCTAAGCTGCCAATAACGCGTTCAACATGTGGTTTCTGTTCAGGTGAAAAAGGAGGTAATGTACTTCGATTAATGTCCAGAGAGTCACAAAGAAGATCAATATGTCTTGAAACGTATTCTTTTCCATTGTCTCTGAGTATTGTATTAGGTATACCCCAGTTCAACATTACCCAGCGCAGCAAGGTGCAGCCTATAGACAGGCTGTCATGGACAGGAACCACTATAAATTTTACTTTTCTGCTAAAAATATCTATAGCGGCGCTTATCTTATATCGCTTACCATCGGCACATTGGACGTCCGCTACGGTGGCATCAAGCTCAAGCATATCAAGGAAGTATTCAGCTTTTTGGCTCTGACTGCCAAAAGCAGCCTTATACTTACTTCGCCACATATCCGGGCTTCGCATGTGGCAGTATAGTTCTGCTTCTTGTTCCTTCCAATTTTTAATAAAATTCAGAACTGTTCTGTAACAGGGAATAGGGATGCCGGTGCCTGAAAATTTATCCTGTAAGTATTCATATACCCTGACAGCCCTGATACCTGGATTCTTTTTTATATAGCTTAAAATAATCGCGCGAATCTCATCATTGATTTTGGCTTTTGGTTTTCCGCGGTCAGGTGAAGGTAAAAGCCCGGCAAGGCCTTCGGTCTTATACTTTGAAATGATTTTTTTTAATCTACCTTTGCTCATTTTTGGGATAAGATTGAATGTTTCATCTGTGATGCCAAGGCTTTCATTGCGGCCATTATAGAGTCGAGAAAATTCTATCTTTGAAAATACTTTCTTTTTATTTTTTGAGAATGTTTCGAAACTTTTTCGAACCTCATTATTTGCATAAGCCCTTTGTTTGCACCATTCCGGCGCTCTCTCATATCTGTCTATCAATTCTTTGGCCAAATCTTGATCTAATTCTTCTAAAAGAGGGAGAATCAATGGACTGGCATATCCTAAAAGTGTTTCCTGGAAATAAGGGGCTTTGTATTCAGGGTCTATTTCTTCGGTCTCATACTTAACGTTAATACCGCCTTTACCCCGCCCGGATATTTTCTTTTGAGACCACTTGCGCCTGTGCCCGTGTTCCCTTATTGTCCTTACAGGTTTTCCGGTAATCTGTGCTAACTTATCAGCGTCTATTAAACCTTGATCAATCATATTCTCACTGTTAGAAATAGGTTGATAATGGAGCTTCCATCATCTCAACACGCTTCGGTTTTTTCTTCCCACAAATCATTAAAATCTTTACCAAGAGCAAGACTTATTATTTTTTTTACCTTAATAGAATCATTGTGCCCATTGATCGTATTATATAGATGTGGTCGGGTGTATCCAGTAATTGCAGCGAGTTTTGTTACTGTAAGATCTTGATCTATCAAGATTTTTTTTACTTTTTTATTCACCATAATAGACTTTCCTGTTGACTTTGTTTTAAATTCATTTAATAATTGTAATGTGAATATACACATGTTTTCAGTTTGTGTCAAGAATATTGTGAGTGTTTCCTATTATTGGTGAAATATTGTCGGATATAGCTGATAGAATAAAAGAATTAAGAAAAATCGTTGGGGTATCTCAAGAAGTATTCGTTTCAAGTATTGGTATTACCAGATCACATCTTTCCAAGATCGAAACTAGACAAGCAAACCCTTCAAAACGCTTAATTAAATCGATTACCAGGGAATATCCAGTTAGTGAAGAATGGTTAAGGGAGGGTAAAGGAGATCCAATTAATAAACCTATTGCTCTTCAAAGTGATCTTCTCAAGATTGATAATGATAATCAAATGGATAAGCCACTTCATGAGCATACAGATAATTTCAAGATGGAATTGGAAGTAGTATCAAAGCCGTCTGTCCAAGATCGAATAAATAAGTATAATTTTGTCATCTCCCAGCAAAAATATAAAAACCTGGAAAGTCGATTAGATAATTGCGACTTGCTTTTAAACCAATTAGTTAAGGCGCTGAAAGATATTAGAAGTAAATTTATTGAATTAAGAACAGAAGATTATGAATATTTCAAAAATAATACAAAACAGCCATAATACATCTTATTAAAAAGGATGATTTTCAGAGTATTTCAAAGATAATAGGCGAATATCAGAGGAAAACGAAGATAGTTTGTTTTCATCTAATTCCTGTATAAAATTTTAACCCCGATTTATTTGCCATAAAACGATCATTTTTCAATGTTTTTAGAAACTGGTTTTGCCTAGAACAATTCAATTGGAAGTAATTTAACAGTTTGATTTATTTAAAAATATCATATTTTTTTAGTTTGCCTAGAAGATCTTTGGAAGTTTGCATCTTCTAGGCAAAATATGTTTCTGTGATTTTGCTTTTAAAATATTGATTTATAAAAGTATTATCATTAAATCTTATTATCTTTTTGGCTCGTTTCATTTTTCCAAAACAGCCCCAAAGCCCGGTTTTTTATGGAATTAAGAGACCAGAATTTTTCTATGTATTGTCACATAAAAAGATCCTGGGGATGATAAGTTGCAATTTTTCTATTGATTAAGGATATTAATTACTTAGAACTCGTTTCGTTTTGGTATGTTGACTGCATTTTGCTAGTATCGAAAATACACTTTTTCCATCTATAAATCAATGCCTTTTATACTATATCTTATTGATAATATTATTTAAACAACCTATTTCATTGATTTTAAAATTGCATTATACCCCCCCGGCTCGTTTCATTTTTCAATTAACAGAAATGTAAAAACTTGGTTAGCCCAACTTCCGCAGTTAGTGGGGTATAATCATCCTAAGTTATTGATATTACTTAACCCGACTTAAA
>JAFGES010000100.1 GCA_016931455.1 Desulfobacterales bacterium
ACGTTGTATATCCGGAACAGTATCTCAACGCCTCGGAGCGGCTCGAATATTTTCTTCAAACCTTTTATCAGCTCAATTCCGCTCATATTGTGAAGATGCGCTTATAAAACTCTTTAATGATTCGGACGAAAAGGTCAGGGATGAAGCCGCAAGGTGCTTTCATGTGTTCAAAGGTGATCAACTTGGTGAGTATCTTTCGCTTGTGGATGCCTTTGTGCAAAGCGAAGCTTTTAAAACCAAACCGCACTCTTTTTTACGGGCCTTGCGGAAAACCACAGCAAGATTGCCGGATATTACCTGTAACGTTTGCGAGCGTTTTGTGGATATCATGGAGGCTGAATTTTCTGGAAAACCTTTGTATGCTGGCAACACAGACACGATCAATCAATTAATTTTCCGGTTATACAGTCAAAGCAATGATGAAAGTGTGAAAACTCGCTGTTTGAATATGATTGATCGCATGATCTATTTGGGCGGGTATGGTGTTGATAAAGTCCTTTCCTTATACGAGCGTTAACCTTGAAATGGTAAGTCAGCCGGGATTATTCACTTTGAATCCGGGTAGAGTAATTGATTCTCATAATTCAGAATTATTCAGGGCTGCTGCCAATTCTTCAACATCCTTATCCCGCCGATGATAGCCCATTTCATCAATCATTGTTTTGGCGGTATTGAAATGCTGTCGGGCGTCTTCGTGCTTTCTTTCTGTCAAACAGAGACGACTGGCTTCCAGGTGATAGTCGGCTAAATAAAGTCGCATGCTGCCCCATTCGGCAATTTCTCGCGCTTCTTCCAGATTATCCCTTGCTTTAGAAAACTCATAGTTTTCTCCGTACAGGGAACCCCTTGCTAATAAAGCCAATGGCAAATAATCTTGTTCTCTAGCTTCTCGTAAACCATCTACAGCCTGATTTAAATATTCTCTTATCTGAGGAAAATTAGTATTCCTTTTTTCTTTACCCTGAAACCAAAGAGAGCGCCCAAGTATTAAAATATTGAGCGCGATACCTACTCGACTCTTTTTTTGCTGTCTTGCTTGTTTTAACGTTTGTATCGCACGTATTTGAACGTCCTGATAATTTTTTTGATTTAGCAATAGATCACAGAATAAAAAGCCTAATTTAGATTCAAGTATAGGATGATCAGGTTGCTTTTTACTTTTTATATTTTCTGCTTCTCGAAATAGTTGGTGAGCTTTTATGAAACTTCCTGCCTGGTGTAATACTTCAGCTAAAATAGTTCGGCTAATAAATTTCCAACGCCACTCATCAAATTGTTGGGTATCCTCAATGTTTTCGGCAAATTCTACACTTTTTTGAGCATACTCTATTGCTAAAGTTATTTTGCCTAACATCAAATAAAGCTCACTTAAATTACCAGTTTGTATGACAATATTCAGGTAATTTTTTTGTTTTTTAGCCATTTCTAATCCTTCAATCATAGGCTCAGTAGCTTCTTTGAGACGCCCTAATGCTCTCAGACCAAAACCTGCTCCACTTAACACATGGAATTTATGATCATCAATCATTGTAGGAACAGGTAAATTCCACGGCTTTTCAAAAAAATTGGCGATCATTGCTAAATTAGCTCCAAAAGCACTTAACTGATGTGTATGAAAAAAATTTTTTCTCCTTGAAATTCGTTTCCACCATATTTCCTCTAATACTTCCTGGTATCGCTCTGCCTGGCATCCATGATACACTGCTACAAAAAGTGGTTCCATTTCTTTCAATGTATCGGGATACTCTTTCTCAGGAAGGTTTTTGTAATATTCATATAATTGATTATGGGCTTTTTTCCAAGCATCAGGATTATCATTGTAGAGCTTTTCGCCAAAGTATTCACGCACCAACGGATGGCAATCTAAATCATCAGGATTGTTATCGTTTTTCTCAGATAGTAGGCGCAAATCTCGTAATCGCTTCAGAGTATACTGCCATTTTGTAGGAGAAAGGTATTGTAATTCAGAAGTTAGCCCCTCAATTGGTGGGTCGGCTTTCAAGGCTTCAATCGCGTAGCCTGCTGCCGGGCGGTCGAATAAGCCCATCATGTAAAGAATATTCAATTCCGGCGTCCCTGATAACCAAAGCTCATACGATTCCATGACCCGGCGGGCATGACCACCTTGTTCTTCCTCTTCGGTTAAATGCGGAATTAAGTCACGCTTGCGGATATCACCGTCATGTACTACTGCCAAATATCGTCCTAACAGATTCAATGCTAAAGCATGCCCCTTAAATTCCTGTGCGGTTTCTCGAAGTTTAGCAGAAGTTCCTTTAACGCCTGACGTTTCTAACAGTTTTGCGCCTGCTTCAGGAGAAAGATGTTCCAGAAAAATACCTTTAACCGAAGCTTTCGTCGTATGGTCAAGGTCTTTGACCGCTACACGAGTTGTGATGAGGCACAAGCCGGATTGAAAACGAGCCAACTCTTTCAATAAGGCTTGTAATCCCTGATCTCTGAGCCGTCCTTGCATTTCTCCCGGCGGATATTGCAACGGTTCTACTCCATCCAAAATCAGCAAGGTTCGATGCTGGCGAATCAATCCGGCAAGCCGCACACCTTTGTCCCAGGGTGAACCTTGTGTTGGGTCAGGATCGCCAAACCAGGAGAGCGCATGAAAGATAAATTCATCTGCTGAAATCTGGCGGTCTTCGCGAGTTCCCTGGCTGTAAAACGACCATCCGTATACTCGTTCCGCGCCACGATAATTATCTCGCTCCATACGATTCAGCCATTCATTCACCAATGCCGTTTTCCCCACTCCACCCCAGGCGACAATACTGACAATATGCGTATGCGGATCAGCCCAGGCGTTGTTCAACAATGTTAATTCTTGTTCTCTACCAAAAACCTCGCTTCCGGTCGTCGGCAGCTTTGAGAGTAGAATTTTCTCAGGCGGGAGAGCAACATTTCTTTCAATTTGCGAACGCTTTCGTATCTGACCCGCTACGGGTTTTGCAGTTTTATGTTGGCCGGTCAACCGCCAGTAAAGCTGTTCGTAACCTTGTTCCGAATCAAGGCAGTAATAGGTGGTACCTTGTAAAGGGCGGGGAATATGGCAAAAATCTCCGGGAGCAAAGAGCACGGGAATAAATTTGGTATTGGTGGAATCATTGGTATAGATATGATTATAGGTTAACACACTTTCCCATTTGACCCCGCGTCCAACCCCAATCTGTTCTTTGCCCATGACGCGATTATAGTAGGTTTCCGTGCAGATCATCAGCACATAATCCACCTGCTCGATTTGACGATCCATCCATAAGGGCCAGCCTTCTGGCGGATTGCCTTCATATTGGTCAAGAATACAATCGAGGCCATCCTGAATGAGACGATCAGTCAATGCAAGCACACGTACAGCGTGTTCAGAAGAGTCGTGACTATAGCTAATAAACACTTTGGGCATACATCATCCCCTTCTTACAAGATTCACACGTCACTGACGCTTTCATAAATAGATATTTCACTAAAATATTTATCTCCCGCAAGGTTTCGCGGGCCTGTTCGATTCGATAGCGGATGAGTGC
>JAFGES010000101.1 GCA_016931455.1 Desulfobacterales bacterium
AGATTTCTTCCAGAAAGAAAAGGACCGCTGATACTCACTCAGCAGCCCTTTTAAATTTTTCTTCAACACGTTAAGCGATCGGCTCGTTAGTAATAACGCTGCCTTTTTTTGTATCTTGAGATGAGCCAGCCAGAGTACCCTGCCTAAAATTTCCTCTGATAGAGAGCATCAATCATTCGATTACTGTCTTTGAGAGCGGTTTTGCAAAAACTTCCGAAAAAGCTACGAATATCGTTTAGAAAACCGTCTGCATCACCATTTTGACCGGATAAAAGAAATTTTTTACCCTCATCCAAAGATGTCATAAACGTTTCCAGCACCTCCTGCACATAACTGTTTTTGCCGATCAGATCCGCATAAAGATTAAGATCCTGTGCTAAAAGACGCCCAATAAGATCCAGTTTGATACGAAAAACAGGGGTAGCGCAATATCGCGCCGTATCCGGAGTCATGTTCAGTTTTTGTAAGGCACGGCCCATACAGACCGTCAACAGATGTGTCAGGCCTTGAATGACGGCCATGTTACGATCATGATCCATTGGAGCCATACGTGTGACAATGGCGCCTTTGGATTTGAATTCATCTTCAAGCCAAACCATCCAGTCCATGCCCCGGCCGGGACAGACGATTACATTTTGGCCGCGGATTGAATCCGTGAAAGGTCCGAATAAGGGGTGGGTTCCAATCACCTGGGCAGTAGTGTGCTGCAACATGTGTTTTAAAATTTCTTCCTTTAAAGAACAAAAATCCATCAGTAATTGATCGCTGTTAAGGAGCGGTCCGATTTGGGGACAAAGTTCCAATGCAGCATCAAAAGGCACGCTTAATATAATGATATCACTTTCTTGGGTCAACTCTTTAGTGGTGAGCGCTGTTTTGCGGCCTGAAATTAATACCTGGTGCCCGGCCTGACGGAAAAAATGTTCGAACCAGCGCCCCATGCCCCCTGTGCCGCCGATAATTCCGATGGTATATGTTTTCATGAAATCGCCCTCTGCCTTAAAAGATGATCTACAAGGACCAAACTGACCATTGCCTCACAAACGACATTAATGCGTGGAATGGCGCAAATATCATGACGCCCTTTTACGGAAAGGTTAAATGCATTGCCGGATGAGTCAATTGTTTTTTGCTCAATCTGAATCGAAGGAATCGGTTTGACCGCTACACGGATTACAATATCATCTCCATTTGAAATACCCGCTAAGATGCCGCCGGCATGATTGCTAGCAAAGCCTTTAGCGGTAATAGAATCATTGTTTTCCGACCCCAGCTTGGTCGCGGATTCAAATCCCGCGCCGATTTCAACTCCCTTAATCGCGCCGATGCTCATCAGCGCTTTGGCCAAATCAGCATCCAGTTTGTCAAATACCGGCTCCCCCAATCCGCCGGGCACATGGGTGGCCAGAATTTCAACAATGCCGCCGATAGAATCTCCTTTTGCACGGATCGTATCAATACGCCGGATCATTTCGGCTGCCGCCTCTCTATCCGGGCAAAAGAACGGATTTTGATCGATGGCTTCCCAATCGCGTTGAACGGCTCGAATTCCGCCTAATTCCAGCGTGTAGGCGCTGACCTTAATATTTTCAGTATCAAGAAATGCTTTCGCCACGGCACCGGCAGCAACTCGGCCGACGGTTTCACGGGCCGAAGCGCGGCCCCCTCCGCGCCAGTCACGTATCCCATACTTGGCTGTATAAGTGATATCACCGTGGCCGGGACGAAATACATTTGCATACGGTTTATAGGCACCGGAATCGGCATCCCGATTCTGAATCATAATCAGAATGGGCGTTCCGGTAGTCATTTCTTCAAAGACACCTGAAAGAATTTTTGCTTGATCCGGTTCTTTGCGACGAGTGCTGGCCTCAGAACCTCCGGGCCGTCTGCGATCCAACAGTGCCTGGATCAGGCCTTCGTTCAGCGGCAGCCGCGGCGGACAGCCGTCGATGACCACTCCGACCGCAGGGCCGTGGGATTCTCCCCAAGTGGTAATTTTAAATAATTTTCCAAACGTGTTTCCGGGCATCTTTTTATCCCCTACCCTTCTCCTTTTTTTAAATTCCGGCAAAGCCGACCTTCGGGCCTATGGTTTTGATCCGGCGGATAATTGCAGAGCAAATAGCTTTGATTTCCATATCGTCGGTATCAATCGAAAAATCCATTACTTCTTGGTAATAGGATTTTCGGCTCAAAAGAGTGGTTTCAATTTCCGTGAAAAGTTCTTCTGAAGTCAAGGCCGGTCGCAATTCCAGCGTATCTTTATCCTGAAGCATGCGTTTTAAGATGGTTTTCGGATCGGCTTTCAGCCAGACGGCTATCCCGTTGGCCTTAATTATTTCTCTGTTGACTGCATCTAAGACCACTCCACCGCCTGTAGAGATCACATGCTCATTCAATTTGCTCAAACGTTTGATGACGGCCCGTTCTTTTTGTCGAAAAAAATCCCATCCATATTGAGCAACCATATCTTTAATGGTCATTGCATGTTGACGCATCAGTTCGAAATCCGCATCGAGAAACGGCCGGCCAAGCTGATTGGCCAAGGATTTTCCGACCGATGTTTTTCCCGTACAGCGGTATCCGATTAAAAAGATATTCATTTGAAACCTTCTGCGCTGATCGCGCAGTTTGAAAATTTTATTTACTGTTTTTTCAGTTTTTCAAAAACTTTCCAGAAATCAGGAAAAGACTTTTCGACACAGCTTTCATCTTCAATAAAAATACCGGGAATCCTGAGCCCTATGAGTGCAAAACTCATGGCAATGCGGTGATCCCCATAAGTATGGATAACAGCTCCGTGCGGCTTGCCGCCTTGTATCACCAAACCGCTGTCATTGCAGGTTGTACTGATACCGATTCTGGAAAGTTCGGTTGCAACCGAAAGAAGACGATCACTTTCCTTGACTTTCAAGTGCGCGACATTTCGAATATAAGTCGTTCCCTCGGCAAATGCCGCGACAACCGCAAGTGTCGGCACCATGTCGGGCATATCGGCCATATCGGCTTCAATGGCTGTCAACGGGCGGCCGCAAACCGTAATGCCGTCTTTTTCGGCGATAATTTTACACCCCATCGCTTCCAGCAGTTGTGTGAAATGAACGTCTCCCTGACAGGATTGGGGGGTAATTCCTTTGACTTTTATGTCGGCACCGCTGATAGCTGCGGCAGCCCAAAAATAGCCGGCCTGCGAGGCGTCCGGTTCCACGGTAAATGAACCGGCACGATAAACTTGTCGCCCGGGAACGATAAAACGACTATAGCCGTCACGCCGGATATCGACACCGAATTGTTTCATCACATCCACGGTCATATCAATATACGGTTTCGATACCGGCCCGTGGGTCACATGGATATCCAGTCCTTCTTCGGTGTACGGTGCAATCAAAAGCAAAGCCGAAAGGTACTGGCTGCTGGTTTCGCAGTTCAAAACAATGCGTCCGCCGATAACGGGCCCGCCCTGGACATGCACCGGGGGACAACCATTGTGATGTATCGAATGGGCATTGACCCCGATTTGTTTCAATCCATACACAAGATCCATAATCGGACGTTGCTGCATCCGTTCTGATCCGGTTAGCGTATATATTTCCTTGCCCAGTGACGCAACTGCGGTTAAAAACCGCATGGAAGTTCCGGAATTGCCGAGATAGATGGGTTGACGACATGGGCTGAACAGCCCCTTGGTGCCATGGACCACGATGCTTTCGGCAGCTTGATGGATTTTGATGCCGAGCTGCTCAAGACCTGCTATCGTGAAGCGGGTGTCTTCGCTTTGCAACGCGTTTTGGATAATGCAGATGCTATCAGACAATGCAGCTGTAATCAGGCTCCGATGGGTATAACTTTTTGAACCGGGAACGTTAATTTCACCGGAATTGATCATTTGGGGTTTTATCTCGATCATAAATATCAACCTTTATTTTTTAAAGCCGATTGAACCGCTTCTTTCATAACCGTGATCGGTGCTTTTTGTCCGGTCCATAATTCAAACTGGCAAGCTCCTTGGTAAACGAACATGGCAACGCCGTCTATCGTCCGGCAGCCGATATCTTCGGCTGTTTTTAAAAGGCATGTATGCAACGGATTATAAACAATATCCATGACAACCATATCACGGGTAAGATTTTCCTTGCGAACCGGCATGATATCCGTATGCGGTATCATGCCCAAGGGCGTGGTATTGATCAGAATTGAGCAGTTTAAAGTTTTTAGTTCCGAAAACGGGCAAAATTCCGCACCTATCGTCTTGGCTAACTTTACCCCCCGATCTTTGCTGCGATTGTAAATCGTAGCCCGACCGCCTTGAGAAATAATACTAAAACCGATCGCTCGCGCCGCGCCGCCGGCACCTATAATTGCCACCTGACGGCCTTTGATTTCCGTTTTTTCAGACAGGGCTTTTACGGCTCCCAGTCCGTCTGTATTATAGCCTTTCAAGATTCCGTTGCGGTTGGTAATCGTATTGACCGCACCGATTTGCAAAGCGGTTTCATCAAGTTCATCCAGAAAGTCAACGGCACCGACCTTATGGGGAATCGTAATACTGGCTCCCCTGATCCCCAGTGCCCGAATAGCGGTAATGGCTTGTTCGATCGATTTTACCCTAAAAGCGACATAAACACCGTTGTAGCCGATATGGGCAAAGCCGCAATTATGCATGCAAGGGCTGAGGCTGTGGGTCACCGGATCACCTAGAACGGCATAAACGGCGGTTTCCGCATTGATTGACATCAACTTTGAGTTCCTTTGAATAATTGTATTTTTTGGAATCTAAAATTTCGCTTTAGGATATGAACCCAGCCATTTCAAATGCAGACAGAGGCTTTTGATTCGCTCCACCGTGGTTTTTACGATGGGATCTTCGATGTGGCCTTCAAGATCCACAAAAAAACAGTAACTCCAATTTTCGTATTTGGTCGGACGCGATTCAAGTTTGACCATATTAATTCCCGCTTCACCCATCGGTTTTAAAACCTTGTAAAGCGCGCCGGGCACATGGGCCGTTACAAAAAGCAGTGAAGTTTTATCATTGCCGGTGGGTTGCACCGTGTCCTGTCCGATGACTAGAAATCGGGTTTCGTTGCGGGCCGTATCCTCAATCCGTGAGGCTAAGACATTCAAATTATAAATTTCAGCTGCTTCTCGACTGGCAATTGCGGCTGCATCAGGATTTTCCGCTGCTTTGCGAGCCGCCTGAGCGGTGCTGCTGCAAGCTTCAAGAAGCGCTGACGGAGTGTATTTGCCGAGCCATCGGCGGCATTGAGCCAAAGCCTGAGGATGGGAATAAATCAATTGGATCTTATCAAGTTCCGATGTTTTTCCTAAAAGATCATGGGAGATCGGATGGTATATTTCGGCACAAATCTTTAGATCGGTTTCAAGAAAAAGATCCAGGGTGTGATTGACGGCACCTTCGATGGAGTTTTCAACCGGAACAACGCCGTAACGGCAGGAGCCTTTCTCGACTTCTTTGAATATATCCCGAATATTTGATTGCGGCTCAAAACAAACATTGTGTCCAAAATGATACATACCCGCGATATGGGTAAAGGTTCCGGCCGGTCCTAGGTAGCTGACCTGCAATTGCTTTTGAATGTCACGGGATGCGGCAATAATTTCGGTAAAAATATGGTAAAGCGTTTTTGGATTTAAAGGACCTTGATTGAGCTGCAAAAGCCTTTGCATGAGTGTTTCTTCACGTCCTTTGTCCACCACCTGATCACCGGTTTGCCGCTTGATGTTTCCTATTTTTTCCGCTAACAAAAGACGCTGGTTGATAAGGTCCAGGATCTTTTCATCGATAGAATCAATCGCGGTTCTTAAACCGGATATCGATGACTCGACGCTTTCCTGTTTTGTATTTTCCATCCGTGCCATGATATCTTGTTTTATTTCTCCGTTATGGTTTCCGTAATTTTGTGACCGAAATGTCGGCCTCCTTCCTCCACGGCTACAAGCACCTTGTCACCGGGTGCCAAATTGACCACCGATATCGGCTTACCTTCCGTATCGGTCAACCGAATCGTTTCCGCATTCTGGACCAAGGTGGTTATCCGTTGTTCTGCAATCAGTGCCGTAATCAATATTAAAGGGCGTTTTTCGATTTTCAGACGACCGACAATCCCTTCGGTGGTGTTGCCTTTATAATCGACGATCAACACGGTATCCCCGGCTGAAAGGTCTGAAAGATAACACGTTTTTCCGCCGGCAACTCTCGTATAAGCATGAACGGGGCCGGCATTGACCCGAAAAGGCCTCGGTGAGACATAAGGATTGGCAATGCTTTCCGAATGGATTAGAAAAAGTGCACTGCTGCTGTTTCCGACCAGCATTCCCTGGCCGGGCACCATCGCTGTACAGGTATCGACACAAACTCGGTCACCCATACCGACCGGCCGGATTTCGGTAATCTCAGCCGCATCAAGCTGAATCGATGTTTCATCAGTCCTTATCAAGGAAAAAACTTTCTTCATTTCAACAACATCGGTAGTATGCAGCAAAATTTGACGGACACCTTTTTCCAAAATGCCGAAAGCAGTTTGAGCCTCCTGAAAATTTTGAACCTGAGCGATCACATCCGCCCCTTTTGCGATCAGGTTCTCCAACGGAATAATCGTCCAATCACTGCACTGTAAAATAACTTTTTTATCCCGACTCAATTTGAGTATTTCTTCTTCGTCGGCTCCGCTTTGGATGGTAAAAAAAACGACATCATTACCCAAGATTAAATCACCGTCTTCGGATATAGTTTGAATCCGACCCAGTTGCTTGATTTTTTCCGAAAAACCTTTGGGAACAAGAATGCCGTCAGCCCCGCTTTCCAGTGCAGCGGTTACCAACTGCTTGTCCCATGGATCTATTTTTACCCATATTTTTCGCATTCTTAGTATCCTTTTCTCAACCATGATCCATTTTATACTCGGAATATGCAATGCCTCACTGCAAAATTTGAAGTGCTTCTTCCACGTTTTTGCCGTCATTGACAATCGCTGAAATGGCCTGAATCATTCGTTTGGGAGATCGATGCTGAAATACGTTGCGGCCGATGGATACCCCGGCGCCGCCGGCTTCGATCGAACCTTTGACGATATTTAAAATATCGCGGTCCGAATCCATTTTATCTCCCCCTGCAATGAGAACCGGCACACTGCAACCTTCAACGACTTCTTTAAACGATTCCACGGAACCGGTATAGGAAACTTTAACAAGATCCGCCCCCATCTCATTACCTACTCGAGCGGCATGTTTGACTACCTCCACATTGTACTCATCCTTAATTTTTTCACCTCTCGGATACATCATGGCAAGCAGCGGTATACCCCACATACGGGATTCATAGCTGACTTTTCCGAAGTCTTTCAGCATTTCTTTTTCACCGCCGTTACCCAGGTTGACATGGATCGAAACGGCATCGGCACCGAGTTTAATCGCTTCTTCAACCGAAGTCACCAGCGTTTTAGCGTTGGGATAAAGCGAAAGGCTCGTGGATGCCGAAAGGTGAATAATTAGGCCGATATCCGTACCCCGGCCGCGATGACCTTCGCCGACAAGTCCTTTATGTTCCACAATCGCATTTGCACCCCCATCCGCCACACTTTGAATAATACCTTTCATGTCCCGCAGGCCGTCAATAGGACCTAGTGAAATTCCGTGATCCATGGGAACAATGATCGTTTTGCCGGTATTGCGGTTGATAATTCGTTCCATTCGAATCTGTTTGCCGATAATAGACATAATTTTGCCTCCTTTTAAAACAGAAAAGCCGTGAAGATTTTTCTCCACGGCTTTTAAAATCAAAAAAGCCGTGGGCTTTATCCGCCCACGGCTTTCTGCGTTTTAATTATTAATGAATTTAACGCACCCCAGGCAGATAGGCGGCATAAAAATAATACCAATAATAGCTAAAAAATCTGCCTGAAAATTTGTACATCAATTCATCTCCTATTTATAACATATCATTGAAACATTAAATCATTTTATATAAGAATCGAATTCGTATGTCAATGTTTTTTTAATCTTGATTAATAATTTTAAGACGTGATCATATGAATTGTAAGAATCAGATGGAAACGGCTGCTTTATAAAGAACGGCATCCCCTTCTATGGTATATTTTTCAACCGCAGCCGGAATAAGAACAGCACTGCCGCGGGTTAATGCAATGGGGTCGGCTATGTTTTCAGCCCTAAGTAATGCGGTTCCCGTTGTGCATAGAATGATTTCCGCACTTCTTTTTAAAGGGCTGCTATAGGTATGGCCGGCTTGTGCTACGATAACGGATAAAACGAACTCTTCCGCCGGAGCGGCATAGATACTTTCACAATCAGAGATTTTCCGGGGTAATAGAAGCTTTATCGGTCCGGCATCAAAATTAAGAACATTTAATAGTTCGGCTATATCCACATGCTTTGGGGTCAACCCGCAGCGAAGGACATTGTCCGAGTTGGCCATGATTTCGATACCCGTGCCCTTTAGATAGGCATGTAGTTGTCCGGTGGGCAGAAACATCGCCTGCCCGGGTTGGAGACAAATCAGGTTCAACAGGACGGGCGCCAAGACCCCGATATCTGATGGATATGCATCACAAAGCGTTTTTATCCATTTAAAAACGGGATCATTTTGAGATAGACTTCCAGCCTGTTGAGCGATATCGGCGATGATCGGTTTCCGTTGCTCGGGCTCCATGGTCATCAATTGTTTAAAAAAAAATTTCAATCCTTCGGTATCGGGTTGTTTCTGAAAGTCGCTCAATAGTTTTTTCAGACCCTGCGGACGGATTTTTTCCAATAGGGCGAGCGTATCTTCGATGGGACGAAAACCGTTTAAAGCCCAAAAAGGCGTCAGTGCACAAATACATTCCGGTTTATGGTTTTTATCTTTATAGTTGCGGCTATCAGCCGTAAGTGGGATTTGCAGTCTGCTTTCGCGCTCAAAGCCCTTTTTGGCTTGTAAGCGACTGGGATGGGCTTGTATCGAGAGCGGTTTTGCCGCCGACAAAACTTTGAACAGATATGGCAGATGGTTGTCAAACCTGGCCGCCACCGCTTCACCCAGAATATCTTTGGGGTATTTGGAAATCAACTCCGGCAAGGCAATCCAATGATCTTCCCAAAAGGTTAGGGAAGGTGCCTTAGGGTGAGCTCCCATCCAAAGTTCCGCCTGGGGCTTGTCGGAGGGATACGGCTCACCCAGCAATTTTGCAATGGCTGTATAGGATCCCCAATCGTATTGCTGAACTGAATTTTTTAAAATACAGATCGTTTTCATTATACTTTGATCAGTATTCATGTTGGGTTTTAACGGGATCGAATCACCGTTACTGCTCCGGATGCCGGGCGCTCAATAATAATATCACCATTTTCAAGAAAAATATTGGTTTCCACACCCGTTTTCAATGTAAAGCTAAGCCGGCCATCCGACAAAAGGTTGTATTGAGTGGTACCGTCGCTGATTTCAATGGTTGGTTCCGATTGGGTTATAATTTCAAGACTGTTTTCACTGATGAAAAAGGTTTGGATTCTCTTTTCTTGAGCCGCATGGATCGAGTCATTTCCAAATTCAAAATCACAACTGCATAGCGGCCATATTGTTAAAAGTAAAACGGCCCATATGATTTTACACACCATTTTTGTCTGTCGTTGTCCAATCATATAAAGTCCCTCTTTTTGTGGCTTAGATGTTTTTAAACTCTTTATCAATTTAAGTTTACATAATTCAGGGCATTGGGTCAACAACACTCTTAGCAACATTCGAGGTGATTTCAAAAATAATTAAGCCAAAGTCTTATAGTATATATCCTGGTATCGAACGATAATACGATTAATAAAATGATAAATAATGAGGTAAAAAGAAGCCATGATGTAGGAAATTACGGTGCCGATATAAATTCCTACAATTGGATATAAAATTGAAACGGTTAAACTATAGGTAATCGAGGCGCCCAAACCCAATGGAAAATTTTTAATGATCGTATGCACATGTTGTCTGTTATAGGAAAAATGAACAATTAACATTAATGGAAACAAAGTTATTGGAAAAGCGGAAAATAACCCGGCCCAAATCGGCCCCACATATTTAACGGTTCCTGTAATTAATAAAATTATTACGGCAGCCGATATTGCTCGAACCGACAACACCTTATAATTGAGTTGAATTTTATTTTCAATCTGAGCATTCTTAATTTCCTTGAGCAAATAGACAAACACGAATATCGAAGTAATAGGAATCATAATTGCCGTGAATGTGTTGAATTTAATAAAATGCAGGAGCCATATGACAATAAAATATCCGATAATAGCTGTGATTGAAGATAAAAAAATTTCGAAGCGTTTAAAATATAAGGAGGATTTGAAATAAAAATATACAAAAGACTGCGTTGCCACCAGGCCGGTCATCGTGTAAATTGCACTGTCGGAGGCAAAGACGGGACTGTTTTCCAGACCAAAAAAAAATAAAGCAATGGCTGCTCCCAATGGATAGGCGGAGAAAATACCGGCTGATCGAGGACTCACATGCTCAGCAATCAGAGAAAGCAGAACAACGGCTAAAATAGTAACAAAAATTTTTGCAAAAAAGATCAATTCCGTCATATTAAATTCGTTAATGGATTCCTTATGGGTTTGAGCTTCCTTATACTCAAAACGCTTAAAAAAAGAAACCCGTGCTTGTCAATTAGATCAATCTATCATACATTCCTACAAAAAATAAAAGGCTATCTTAAAAATTGTATATCGCGAAACAAAAGGAGATTTCATGCAGAAAACTTACAAATTCGAAATTGAAATATTTCCAGGATGTTGGGAAGAAATTGATCCGGAGAACCTCTACGACAATAACCAAAAAACCCTCGCTAGTTATGAAGATATCGACCCGGAAAAACTCGAAGGAACACTTTGGTGGCTAAGTGATTTTACCCAAGCTCCAAAACGCATCCGAATTATAGAAGACAAATGATTTGAAAATTTTTGCTCTAAGGTATTGGAAAAATGCACTGGAATTGCTATAGGGTACGATCCATCGAAAAGTCAGCATCAAAAGTTTAAGAGAAAGGAGACACAAGGGATGAAGAGAAAGGGTTTTATCTGTTTTTTGGGTTTTGCGTTACTGCTGCT
>JAFGES010000102.1 GCA_016931455.1 Desulfobacterales bacterium
AAGCATAACATATCTAATTAAAATAAAATTAGTATTGCCTAACCCATATTTATCATATAAATAATCATGTTACAGCTAAACTTTTCATTCATTCAGGATTGCACATACTATTTTAAAGGGGTTGTTTATGCGGGTTCTCATAACAGGCGGTGCAGGATTTATTGGTTCACACCTAGCTGAAGCCTATCTTGAAAAAGGTTATAGGGTTTACATTATCGATGATCTTTCAACGGGTTGCATGGATAATATAAGATATCTTCAAGAAGATGTACATTTTAAAAACCGATTGTTTGTTTACATCGATACGATTCTAAATGAAAAGTTATTACAAAAATTGACGCAAAAATGTGATTATGTCTTTCATTTGGCCGCTGCTGTGGGTGTTCGATATATTCTCGAAAACCCCTTGGAATCGATCAAGATCAATATTCAGGGAACGGAAAAAGTCCTGGAGTTTTCAGAGAAATTCAGAAAAAAAGTTTTGATCACCTCTTCCTCCGAGGTGTACGGCAAGCATCTGCATGCTCCTCTAGTTGAAACCGACAATATAATCTACGGGCCATCCACTAAATCCCGCTGGAGTTATGCGACTTCCAAACTTATCGATGAATTTACCGCACTTGCATACTTCCGAACCAAGGGACTCAAGGTCGTCATAACCCGCCTTTTTAATACGGTGGGCCCCAGACAAACAGGTGCTTACGGGATGGTCCTGCCGAGATTTGTGACACAAGCCTTAAATAACGATCCTTTAACTGTCTATGGTGATGGCAAACAAACTCGAACGTTTACCTATGTAAAAGATATTGTGCATGCACTTATGGCTCTTATAGAAAATGATAATGCCGTCGGCGAAGTATTTAACATTGGGGGAATAGAAGAAATCGCAATCCTGGATCTAGCTAAAAAAATAATAAAAATTACCGATTCACAATCGGCTATTCAACTGATTCCTTATGATGAAGCCTTTGAAAAAGATTTTGAGGATATGATGCGCAGGGTGCCAAGTATTCAAAAAATAAAAAATCTTATCGATTTTAAACCCAAAACGAATCTTGATTCAATTTTAAAACATGTTATCAACCACATAAAGAAAGAGAATCATTTATTGTTCCAAAAAGCTATATAATCCAAAACGATATCAAATCAGAGAAATAAGGCTGCATTTGCCTGCATGATTTCAAAGTCCTTCTCATTCAGACCCGCACCGCAAACAATCCGTTTTGCCATATTTTTATCAATCAAATCACCAGGCTCATGCGCGTCTGTATTGATCAAAAGCTTTGCACCCGTTTTCTTGGCAAGTTTGGCGACATGCCCATTGGATAAACAATGCCCTTTACGTGCTGATATTTCCAAAAAAATTCCCTTTTCTTTCGCTTTCAAAGCTTCCTGCTCGGTAATCAGCCCGGGATGTGCGAGAATATCAATATTTGCGTCGAGGCCGGCAGCATTGGTACCGTCAGCAACGGGTTCGACAAGCGTTTCTCCATGAACGACAACAATTTTTGCACCTAAAATACGCGCTTTTTTTACCGTATCTGCAATCAATGGGGGGGGAACATGCGTGATTTCTATCCCTGGTAGCACCTTTATATTTAAAACTGAATTTAACTCCGTTGCGAGGGCAACGATCCGCGGAATAATGAAATCAATATTCGAGCTATCGCCATGATCGGTGATCCCAATAGCTTTTAAACCTTTATATTCGGCACGTCTGACAAGCTCGGATGGAATCAAAACTCCATCGCTGAAAATTGAATGGGTATGAAGATCAATCATAATTAAAAATAATCCTATAACGATTGTATGTTTTTCACCTCGTTCTTATATCTTGTATTTCCCAAAATCTTCAGGGGAAAACTTTTCAAGATATTCAGCCCATTTTTTACCTTCTTTGCTTTTGTCTACCATTTCAGCATCGCCATCTACGGCTTTGGATTTCCGGATGACTTTGTCATCCACATAAATAGAGGCATGAAACCGCAGAGCAATGGCGATTGCATCGCTTGGCCGAGCATCCATGCTGAAAGTCTTTTCATCGGAGATAAAATAAATTTTGGCGAAAAACGTGTTATCCTTCAAATCACACACCTCAACCTTAGAAACTTCAATATGAAGGTCATCACATAGATTTTTAAATAAATCGTGCGTCATCGGACGATCGAAGTTTATATTCTGGAGAACTGCAACAATAGAAGTTGCCTCAAGCAATCCAATCCAAATCGGAATTGTATAATCATCTTCAAGCGACTTTAGAATAATAATGGGTGTATTGGATGTCGGATCCATGGTCATGCCTGCCACACTTACTTCACGCAGCATAACTTTCTTCTCCTTTCAAACCAACGGATTTTTGTTCAATACGAATTGGTTTAGCCCATAATGAATGGGAAAATGCTTTCTCAATTCTGACCTTGATGAGTTGACCTATGGGAACCTTATTAAAGGAAGTATCGTCATTTGTTTGGGAAAAGTTTACGATTCTGTTTGTCGATGTCCGTCCCATCCATTGCCATTCATGATCGGCATTAACGGCTTTGTGCTTCTTACTTGAACCTTCAATAAGTATTGATTGATCAGATCCTACCAGAGCTTTATTTTTCTTTAGTGTAAAATATTCCTGCAATTCCAAAAGCCTTTGCAACCTATCGTTCTTTTCCTGTTTCGATATTTTGCTTGGGAAACAGGCTGATGCGGCATTCGGTCGATCAGAATATTTGAACGAAAATAAATTATCATATTCTACCGTCTTTATCAAATCGAGGGTTTCTTTAAAATCCGCTTCAGTTTCTCCGGGAAAACCCACGATGATATCGGATGTAATCGCAATATCCGGGCAAATATGGCGCAATCTTTCAATTTTCTGGAGATAACTTTCTCTGGTATATTTTCGATTCATTTTTTTCAGAATGCGGTTCGATCCTGTCTGAATCGGTAAATGGATGTGTTTACATAACTTTTCAATGTCTTTAAAAGCTAGAATAAGATCCTCCGAAAGGTCCTTTGGATGTGAAGTTGTAAATCGGATTCTTAAAAGCCCTTTTATTTTATTTGTCTCCTGAAGTAATTCAGGAAATGAACACAATTTTTCTTTTTGTCCATAACTATTCACATTTTGTCCGAGTAAAGTTACTTCCCGCACACCGGATTTAACAAGATTCTGAATTTCTTGAATTATATTTTCAGGATTTCGGCTTTTTTCCCTTCCGCGGACATAAGGGACGACACAGTATGTACAATAATTGTCACACCCCTGCATGATAGTGACAAAGCTGGTAGCTTTTCCGGTAGGTTTGAGAGTTACCGTAGATCCGAATTCAACTAATGCCTCCGACATTTCAATGTCGACAATACGACATTTTTCTTTTTCTATCCGCTGAATATGCATCGGCAACCGTCCGATTGCATGGGTCCCGAAAACAAGGTCAAGGTGAGGCAAACGTTTTAATATTTTTTTACCTTCTTGCTGCGCCACACATCCACCCATACCAATGATCAGATCGGGTTTCTTCTTTTTAAAGGCGGCAAGACGACCTAAAAAACTAAAGGCTTTCTGCTCGGCTTTCGCTCTAATGGCACAAGTATTCACTATAATTAAATCCGCCGTCTCTAAGGAAGAAGTCAAATGATATTCCAGCGCTTTTAATCCCTTGGCAATTTGCTCGGAATCATAAACGTTCATCTGACATCCAATCGTATTTAGATATAAATATTTTGTTGACATTAATCCTCTTTCAATCCATTACCTCAAATCATCATTTCTTCAAATTGTTACCTATCACAACCAATAAAAATCGAATGTACCCATTTTTAATGGATTCGTTTATTATCTTACCAAAGTTAAGGGCTCAATCATGATCTGAGATTTAAGATCCAGCAATATCATTTCCACATCTGCTTCACATCCGGGAGCAATATAAAGCAAGACAATACCAACCATAGAGTCAATTGTCGTCATCATCGCTATACCATCATAGGCTTCAAATATAAATCTCAAGAAATATATTTCTTTAGAATCGACACGGTAATATTTTTTAATACATTTCAAATGAATTCAAGGGTCCTTTTTTTAAATTTTCGTTGATTTGCAGATAAAATAAGTTATGGAAATCATCTATTTTTCATTCTCTTTTCATAATTATCATCATATCCCTTGTTTTTTCAATAAAAAATCTCCATCTAAATTTATCGATCGCTGCAAATGCGCTATGTAAAAAGAATTGATCAAGGATATATCTAAGGATAAAGTCAGTAAGGATTTTTTATGAATAACTCGGAATCCGTTATTGTCCTAAATTTTATTCTAGGATATAGGACAGCTTTATGAAAAAACAATGGCAAATTTTAAAACCCGATATAAAGACGGTTGAAAAAATCCGAAGAACACTCAAATGCAATTTTATCATCGCAACCATTTTGGCAAATCGTAAAATTATTTCTGCTGAAGATGCCTTCGATTTCCTCAACCCTTCAATTCACATCTTACGTTCTCCTTTTGCAATAAAAGATATGGATATCGCGGTCCACCGAATCTCAGCGGCCATAAAAAATAGGGAGAAAATTTTAATATTCGGAGACTATGATGTTGATGGTATTACCGCAACAACAATTCTTTATGAGTTTTTAAGCTATGCCGGCGCGGATGTATCCTATTATATTCCGCATAGAATCCATGAAGGATACGGCCTTCAAGTGAATCATATTTTAAATTATGCCTTGCCTGAAAAAATAAATCTAATCATTACCGTGGACTGTGGCTCCGGCAGTCATCGGGCAGTAAGCATCGCTCAAAATGCAGGTATCGATGTCATTATAACCGATCATCATTCAATATCTAAAAAAAGGCCCCGAGCTATTGCGGTCATCAATCCCAAACGCCATGATTGTCCATCCGGTTTTTATAATCTCGCCGGTGTTGGTGTCGCTTTTTATCTTCTGATTTGTCTACGTAAACATTTAAGAGAAAATCATTTTTGGAAAAATCTACTCGAACCCAACCTCAAAAATTTATGTGATCTTGTAGCCCTTGGAACCGTCGCCGATGTAGTCCCCCTAATTGATGAGAACCGTATCTTTTCAAAAACCGGACTTGAAGTCATTAATTCAGGTAACCGATCCGGCATTAAGGCACTGATTGAGGTATGCGGCCTTAACTCTCATCTTGCAGATACCGATGATATTGCCTATAGGATAGCTCCGAGATTAAACGCGACGGGCAGGATGAGCCACGCAAAAACAGCCGTTGAACTGTTGACGACAACAAATTTTGATGTTGCACGCCAAATTGCCGATACCCTCAATAAAATGAATTTAAAGCGACAAGGCACGGAAAAAGAAATATTTGAAGAAATTCTAACATACATAAAAGATCATCCCGAAGTTCTCGATAAAAACATATTAATTTTAGCAAAACATGGCTGGCATGAAGGTGTTATAGGAATCGTTGCTTCCAAACTTGTCGAAAGATATTTTTGTCCGGTGGTCCTTATTTCGTTAAAGAATGGAATCGGCAAGGGTTCGGCAAGAAGCATCCCGGGTTTCAACCTTTATCAAGGCCTTTTAGCGTGTTCAAACAAACTCGAAAGCTTCGGAGGACACTCAATGGCTGCCGGTCTAACAATAAAGGCTGAGAATATAGCTATCTTTAAAAAAAAATTTGAAAGCCTCATTCAAGAGACGACCGCACCGGAAGATTTTGTGCCGACTATTCTTATCGACTATGAATTGGATTTCGATGAAATTACGGCTGAACTGATCGATGAACTTGAAAACTTAAAGCCATTTGGAATGGGTAACAATGAACCGCTTTTTATGGCTAAAAACGTTAAGGTCACATCTTCAAAAATTGTTGGTAAAAATCACAGAAGGATGATTTTAATGCAGCCCGGCAGTAAAACATATCAATCCTTTCATGCCATCCATTTCAATACAGTCCCTGAAAATGCCATTAATGAGAGCTTTGAAAGAGTTGCCTTTCGGTTGCATTGGAACCGATGGAATGGAAAAAAAACAGCCCAAATCGTTATTGAGGAGATATAAAAATTTCTCTTGCAATCCGATTTGGTTGCAATTATTATGCAGTCTTAAGAGGTAGATAAAAATAATTTTTTTAATTTAAAAGGATAAGACTTTATGGCTAAGGTATTCAGGCCAAGCACACGCGAATCCAGCATATTATCAAAGATAGAATCATCGAAAGAACATGCGCGCAGGATAACCTTCAATAGCATCAAAGATTGTATTGACGAATTAAGCAACTCTATTGCTATGAAACTTGTTGAAAACAAACTTGTTGAAACAACAAGCAAAAACGCTATAGAAGAACAAATTAAGCAATCTCTAGATAAGTTAAGCCGTTCCGAAGATTTTGATATCGATTACCAGATTTCACCCATCAGGAATCTAGTCCCACGGCCCCATATCGTCAGTCTTTATTTAACCGCTTTTGTAATTGAACAACTCATAAACAATAAATATGTTGTCGATATATTCGGCTCCGACGAAGATATCTATTACTGTATCAATCGACAAGTCACAAAATTTTTACCACAATAATGCGCCCTTCGTTCCATCCGAGGTTAATCAATGAACCTTTTGATGACCCTGGACTATTCATCCCCTTCCTTTATGAAAAGCGTGCTTTAATCTTCGACTTAGGTGATATCTCCTGTCTTTCGACAAGAGATGTTCTTAAGATTAGCCATGTTTTTATTTCTCACACCCACATGGATCATTTTATAGGTTTTGACAGACTTCTACGCTTATTTCTCGGCAGAGATAAAAATCTTTATCTTTACGGTCCTGAAGGTTTTTTAAACAATATTGAAGGTAAACTATCCGGATATACATGGAATCTCGTCAATAATTATCAGAATCCTTTCACGTTAAATGTGACCGAGATAAGACAAGATTATATGCTTATCAAACAATATCGGTGCCGAAACCGATTTATATCCGCACTACAAGCAGTCAAAAAGCCATTTAAAGGTATTTTGCTTCAAGAACCTGCTCTTTTTGTTAGGGCCGAAATACTGGATCATAGCATCCCCTGCCTAGGATTTAGCATAAAGGAGAGATTTCATGTAAATATAATGAAAGACCGTGTTGCGAGCCTTGGGCTTGAGATCGGTCCTTGGCTTAAAAAATTTAAACAAGCTTTATTCACCCAAAAAGATTTAAATTCAGAATTTGTGGTTCCTGTAGAAAAAAACAGCTCAAAAAAAAAGACATATATACTCGGTGATCTTGCAGAACAAATTGCTCTCATAACGCCGGGTCAAAAAATCACCTATATTGCCGATGTTGTCTATAGTAAAGCGAATTTAGAAAAAATTACTCACCTCGCAAAAGATTCGGATCATCTCTTTATAGAAGCATCTTTTCTTGAAAAACACCAATGTATAGCCCAAAAAAAATTTCACCTGACCGCATGGCAAGCCGGTTGCATAGCTGCTAAGGCCCGCGGGAAACAGTTTACAATTTTCCATTTTTCACCCAGATACATGGACCAAGCGCACCTTTTACAAGCAGAGGCCCAAAAGGCCTATGAATCCAATATCAATTCAGATGCTTTGCCCTAAAACGCGCATAATCCACCATTGCCCGAAAGGCAGCCAGAGCACGCTCCGGGCTCGGATAACATGGAACGTGTAACCTTGAAAAGCCCCTATGAATATGTCGGATCTCATTTTCCGAGCCTCCGAAATAGCTCACAAAAACAGGTTTATCCCTATATTGTTGAAAAAGATCACTGAATGCATCTTCAATATTAAAAATTGACTCCGGCATTAAAACAAAAATAATTAAAAGGCTATCGATATCATCTTGCTCAAACAAACATTGGGCAATATGCTGCATCGTTTTTTTAGATCCATTCTGTTCAACTGCCGACCATATATCCACAGGATTTCGAATCGGAGCCCAGTTGGGAATCACCGCACGCAATTTATTTATGGTTTCAATCTGCAATGCAGGCAATTGAATTCCCAAATCCTCTGCGGTATCTGTTGTCAATACGCATCCCAAACCCGTAATTGATAATACTCCCATTCGATTACCCCTGGGTAGCGGCAATTTTTCGAAAGCAGATAATGTGTCGTGAAAAGCTTCCGAATCAAGTACACGTATGACTCCGCAGCGGTGGCAGACCGCATCAAAGATATTATCAGTCGCTGCCAAAGTGCCGGTGTGTGAAGCAATGGCCTGTGCACCGGCTTCGGATCGACCTGCCTTAAGGATAACCACAGGTTTTTTAGCAGCAGCCATCCGTGCCGCTTCAACAAATCGCGTACCATCTGATATCCCTTCAATATACATTCCTATTGTTGTTGTCTCAGGATCATCTGCTAAAAATTCCAAGACATCCGTTTCGTTCACATCACCTTTGTTGCCGATGCATGCGATCTTTGCTACGCCGTATGGTTTAAAGTCTCCAATCCAGCGGCTCCAGCCGGATGAGAATACACCACTTTGACCAAATATGGCTACGCCGCCGGGATCTATCGGTTCCAAAGTAACAATCGAAGTACATAGCCCAGCCCTTGGATTAATTGTACCAATGCTATTGGGCCCCATGAGCCGCATTCCCAAATTCCGCGATCTGGCAGATAGAATTTCCTGTTCCTCTCGGCCGGATTCACCAATGTCGGAATACCCGCCGGTACTAAGGATAATATTTTTCACACCATTTTGGGCACAGCGCTCAATAGCACCCGGCACCGAATCTTTCGGGGTAACAATCATTGCAAGATCAACCGGTTCAGGCACTTCAGAGATCGTTTTGTAGGTTTTTAATCCCAATATTTTCTGCCCTGAAGGATTGACTGGATAAATATTACCTTTGAACCCGGCGGCAATAATATTGCGAAGAATAATATGCCCCCCTTTTTGATGATCCCGCGAAGCCCCTATCAAAGCGACTGATTTAGGATTGAAAAAGTATTCAATGCTTTTGGGGTATTGAGTCCAATGAGGCTTGGGAAAAGAGTCCTTAACAATTCTAACCAATGCATCTACCGCTACCAAACTGGATGAATTAACGATGAGCGGATTAACATCAATTTCAAAAATATCATCCCGCCGGGTCATCATTTCCGATAGTGCGACAATCGCCTCAGCTATCTTTTGCCTATCGGCCGAGGGCTGCCCTCTAAACCCCTGCAGCAATGCAGATCCCTTCAGTCGGCTTAACATCGTAAATGCAGTTTCCAAATCAACCGGGGCCAATTCCAGCACTGAATCTTGAAGCACTTCAGTAAATATTCCCCCAATTCCTATCAAAACTATGGGACCGAAAACAGCATCTCGTTTCGCTCCTAATATCAATTCAATACCGCCGGGAACCATCTTTTGAATGAGAAGAGTATGAGAGATTTTGGAAAAATTAAGTTCAATTTTACCTACCGCTTTTATTAGATCAGTTTTATTAGTGATATTCAGGGCAACACCACCGGAATCACTTTTATGAAGAATCTCTCTTGAACAAACTTTCACGACTACAGGATAGCCAATTTTTGCGGCGGCCTCAACGGCTTCAGATTCAGAGCGGGCTTCTATCTCTTCTACCGTAGGTATTTCCCATTGCTTAAGCAAAAACTTACCTTCTTTTTCATTCAGTGTCTCAATCTTATTTTGATTTAGTTTCATATCATCGACTTTGCTTATCATATTTAAAAATCATTGAATACGCGAATGGAATTTTATTTTTAAAGGACAATCGCAAAACATTATGCGTAGAATGCTTTTATTCTATCGACGACATATGCTTGTTGCTCATATGAAAGCTCCGGATATATAGGAAGAGCTATGGTATGAGAGGCTGCATATTCAGCCGCCGGGAAATCCCCTTTTTTATAATTCAAATCTGCAAAACATTCCTGAAGATGCAGAGGAACCGGGTAATAAATTTCCGTCCCAATTCCTGATTCACTTAAAAACAGACGCAATTCATCTCTTTTTTCTTTGATATTGATCACAAACTGATTGTAAATATGACGATTTTGCTTTTCATGTGGTAGCTCAACCCAATTTTTCAAGTCTGCATCATCAAAAAGTTCTCTATATTTGCGTGCATTTTCCCGGCGCGCTTGAGTCCAGTGATCAAGATACTTCAATTTGATGGAAACAATGGCGGCCTGCAAAGCATCCAGCCTAAAATTTCCGCCGATCATTTTATGATAATATTTGGGTTCGCTTCCATGAACTCGCAGTATACGCAGTTTTTCATTCAAAGTATCCGAATGTGTTGTTACAATCCCGCCATCCCCAAAAGCACCAAGGTTTTTGGAGGGGAAAAAAGAAAAACAACCGATATCTCCCATTGATCCTGCCCGTTTTCCTCTGTATTCGGCACCAATAGCCTGGGCTGCATCTTCAATCACAAAAAGATTATATTTTGCAGCGATCTCAAGAATAGGTTCCATATCCGCGCATTGTCCATATAAATGAACGGGTAATAAAGCTTTAACTTTTTTCAATTCTTTTTTGCTCAATGCGCAAATAAGGCTTTCAAGTCTTTCCGGCGAAATATTATACGTACTCGGATCGATATCGACAAAAACCGGCCGAGCTCCAATACGGGTAATGGAACCTGCTGTGGCAAAAAAAGTATACGGTGTGGTTATGACAAGATCTTCACGACCGATTCCCAAGGCCATCAGTGCAATCAACAAGGCATCAGACCCTGATGAAACACCGACGGCGTATTTGGAAAAACAGTATTCGGCAATTTCCTTCTCAAGCGCTTCAACCCGGGGGCCAAGAATGAAATATTGACTATCAAAGATTTCTTCCGTAACTTTCAGGATTTCTTCTTTTATATTTTTATATTGTTCTTTAAGGTCAAGCAAAGGTACCTTCATAATTTAACACCTTAATATATTTATAGGTTCATCTTTGGCTATCTATGTCTACCTCAATAATCTGCAAGGGCTCTTTTTCACAATTTTCAATTTCAGCATTTTCCTTTTCATACAAGACGATAGATTCCTTTCTTTTTAAGAATCGACTGCCTTCACCGGTTGTGATCTTAGCTTGGCCTTTAATCACTAACAGGTGCTTTACCAATGAATCATTGTCTCCAACCCGCAATATCGAATCCGGATCCATCACAATTCGGCTGACCTTAAACCCATTTTTATGTTCCAAAACCTTATAGCAGCCCCAAGGCTCGGAGACGGTTTTATGATGTTGACATTCCGGCCGTCCTCTTTTTTTTAGTTTTTCCACAATGGATTTAACGTTTCTGCTGTTATTTAGATCCGAAATAAATACGGAATCTTCCGTCTCAACAACAACCATATCTTTAACCTGATTCGTTGCTATCAGCCGATCATTTCCCATTAATAAACATGCTTTTGTATCTTCTGTAATAACATCGCCAACAATCACATTATCGTCTGGATCCTTTGGAAGAAAGTCATAAAGAGACTTCCATGATCCAATATCGCTCCATCCAAAATCAGATGATAAAACAACACCTTTTTTTGTTTTTTCCATAATCGCATAATCAATGGAAATATTTGGAATCTGTTCATATGCTTCTCTTGTTATAGCATCTTCTTTGATCATCATCGTTTCTATTTTGTTATAAATTTCAGGCTGATAACCTTTGAACTCTTTCATGATGACAGACAGTTTGAAGGCAAACATTCCACTGTTCCAGAAAAAATTACCTGCTTCAATATAGCTTTTTGCAGTCTCCGCATCGGGCTTCTCAACAAATTTTTTGATCGAAAACGCTCCATCAAATAATTCGGCCGCACCTTCAATATAACCGTAGCCCGTTTCAGGGTAATCGGGTTTGATTCCAAAAGTGACGATATATCCCATCTCAGCAAGCCCTTCGGCTGATTTCAATTTTTTATGAAAGCTATCAAGGTCTCGGATCACATGATCGGCAGGAAATACAAATAAAATCGCATCCTTCTCATGTTTTAAAATATTAAATGCAGCCAATAAAATGGCCGGTGCCGTATTGCGTCCACATGGTTCACATATAATTTTGTCATCGGATGCTATTCCGAGTTCCTCCATATGGCTTGCGATACCATGCAAGTGTTCTTTTCCACAAACAATCCGGATTTTATCTGTATCCAGTACAGCGGATAATCTTTTGATCGTATTTTGAATCAAAGAATCTTTTCCATTAAATTTTACAAGCTGTTTGGGGAAAGATTCCCTCGATACCGGCCAAAGTCGCGTTCCGGTCCCACCGGCCAACAAAATTGAATAGGTATGACCTTTTGATTCAGGCATATCCGCTGTCTCCTTTTCTTCTATTTCTTTTCAGATCATTTGTCTTTGCGGGAGAAGACACATTACTACAGATTGTTTCAACAACAGGATAACCGCAAAGACCATTTACTTCCATTTTTAACGGCATGCCTGCCTTTAACCTCAAATTGTCGGGAAGGGCAATAATAGTCTCTGTTTTGTCAGGATCGCATAAATGGATATAGGCCTGACACGTACCAGGGTATTTTTTAAAAATATCATTTAATTCTAAAAATATTTCTCTTTGTGTTCGTGTTATATCCAGGTTAAAATGAACACTTGCCGTCCACAGCTCCTCGGCTTTATCCATGGGTATGATGTTTTCCGCTAAAATCTTTACCGAGCTTTCATCCTTTTGGACCTGTCCCTCTATAAGAACCGGTATATCTTCGGCCAAAAGCTCACCGGCAGCCTTGTAAAGCGTAGGAAAAACCGTTGCCTCAAATACTCCGTTCAAATCCTCTATAGTAACAAAAGCCATGAGATCGGCCTTTTTGGTTTGTATCGTCTTGATATGGGTTACAATCCCACCTACTCTGACGGTTTCTCCATCATTTTTTTCCTTTAAAGAAACTGCATTGGCATTTGTAAACTTTTCAAGCAAATCTTCATGGCGGGTTAAAGGATGACCTGTAATGTAAAAACCAAGAGATTCCTTTTCAGAGGCCAAAAGTTCTTTTTCATCCCATTCCTTGATATCCTGCATCTTGGGTAGGTTGATGGATAAGTTATCCCTACTCATATCAAATAGCCCCATTTGAGGGTCCGCCTTTTCCTTCTGAACCATCTGACCGTATTCGATTGCATCTTCTACTGATGCAATCATCTGTGAACGAAAACTACCGGTAAAATCAAAAGCACCACATTTTATAAGGCTTTCAATAACCCGTTTATTTACTTTTTTCAGGGTTACACGCTCACAAAATTCAAATAAATTGGAAAATTTATTTTTCTCCCTCTCCTCGATAATGGTTTCGATCGCACTTTCTCCCACATTTTTGACAGCGAGCATTCCAAACCTGATCTTGGATTCGGTCACTGTGAATTCTTTACCGCTCTCATTAATATCCGGTGGTAAAACAGAAATGTTATGCTTACGGCATTCGGTAATATATTTTACGATGTTATCCGTGGAGTTCATTTCACTGGTAAGAAGTGCAGCCATGAATTCGACGGGAAAATGCGCTTTAAGAAAAGCAGTCTGATAAGCAATCAGTGCATAGGCAGCACTATGGGATTTATTAAATCCATATCCGCCGAATTTTTCCATGAGATCAAAAATATTTTTAGCTTTATCGGAATCGATCTTGTTGTTTAGGGCCCCTTGCATAAACCGTTGCCTGTGCTCGGCCATAATTTCGGCAATTTTTTTTCCCATTGCTTTTCGGAGGCCATCGGCCTCCGCCATTGAATAATTGGCCAAGGCACCTGCTATTTTCATGACCTGTTCCTGATAAAGGATAACACCATAAGTCTCTTTAAGTATGGGCTCTAATTCGGGAATCAAATATTCAACTGCTTTTCTCCCATGTTTTCTTTCTACAAAATCATCCACCATCCCACTACCCATGGGGCCGGGACGGTAAAGGGCAACTAGAGCAATGACATCATCAAAACATGCAGGCTTTAACCGAACAAGCAAGTCTTTCATACCGGAACTCTCCAGTTGAAATACGCCGGTGGTATCACCGGATGCCAGCAGTTGATAGGTCTTTTGATCATTAAAATCAAGCGTCGATAAATTCGGTGGTATCTTTCCCTGGTTACTGATAAGCGAAAGCGTTCTGGCAATAACCGTCAAGTTACGCAGGCCTAGAAAATCAAATTTTACTAGTCCTATTTTTTCGACCGCCTTCATATCGAACTGAGTGACAACCTCACCCTTCTTGCCTTTGTATAATGGCAAATACTGAGAAAGGGGCTTATCTGAGATCACAACACCTGCGGCATGTGTCGAAGCATGCCGAGGCAAGCCTTCAAGCACTCTACAAATATTTATCAAATCTGCAATCTCGGGTTTCTCTTTAGATAGCTCAATCAGACGGGATTCCTGTTTTAGCGCATCATCAAGGCTTATGTTCAAAACATCAGGCACCATCTTAGCAATGGCATCTACCTCATGCAGGGGAATATCCAATGCCCTCCCCACATCACGTATAACAGCTCGAGTTTTCAGTTTTCCAAAGGTGATAATCTGAGCGACATAATCCCCCCCACCATATTTCTTGACTACATATTTAAAAACATCTTCTCTGCCGTTGATACAAAAATCGACATCGATATCCGGCATACTGATACGAGCAGGATTTAGAAAACGTTCGAAAATCAAGCCGTGTTCAATCGGATCCAAGTCTGTAATTCCAAGAGAATATGCCACGAGACTCCCAGCGGCAGATCCCCTGCCGGGTCCAACGGGAACATTGTGCTCTTTTGCATAGCGAATGAAATCAGCAACAATCAAAAAATAGCCTGGAAATTCCATATCTTTTATGGTTGAAATTTCATAGTCTAGGCGGTTGTTGTAAATGCCTTCATCAATATCGGGCTTTGCTGCCTTTAAGCTTTGGATTCTGCTTCTATAACCTTCGCGAACCTTTTGTTCGAAAATCTCATCAATGGTCAAATCTGCAGAAGCATCAAATTTGGGGAAATGGTAGGTTTTAAAATCGAATTCGATATTGCATCTTGCGGCAATATCTTTTGTGTGCTCCAGGGAACTCGGATAGTCCTTAAAATAGGAATGCATTTCCTCGGGAGATTTAAAATACAACTGGTCCGTTCTAAACTTTAGCCGATCAGTGTCATTAACCGTCTTTCCAGTCTGAATACATAAAAGTACATCATGGGCACGAACATCACTCTGATCTAGATAATGGCAGTCGTTTGTGGCAACCAGAGGAACTGAAAGCCTTTCACTCATATCATAAATCACCTGGTTGACTTCTTCCTGAATCGCAATACCGTTATTTTGAACCTCAAGAAAAAAATTGTCGGCTCCAAATAAATCAAGATAAAAACAAACGGCTTCATCAGCCTGCTTTATATTGCCGCTCCTAATCAGCATTGGGATCTCACCTTGAAGGCATGCCGACAGGCCGATCAGCCCCTTGCTATATTTTTTAAGAAGCTCCTTATCAATACGGGGTTTGTAATAAAAACCTTCAAGCTGCGCGATAGAAGCCAGCGTGCAAAGATTATGATAGCCTTCCTGATTTTCAGCCAGAAGAACGAGGTGGGCCAATCCTTTGTTATCTAACGGCGTCTTATCAGCAATACTGCGAGGAGACACATAACATTCACACCCAATGATGGGTTTAATTCCAACTTTGCCGGCCTTCTCATAAAGTTCCAAAACACCGAACATCGTCCCATGATCGGTAATAGCAACCGACTCCATTCCAAAATCAGCAACACGCTTTAGGAGGGCATCGATCCTAATGGCGCCATCCAAAAGGCTGTACTGAGTATGCACATGAAGATGAACAAACTGCTGGATATTTTTAGTCATCGTTTTCTTTCTACCTAATCATCCATGAAAGAGGAATAAGGGTAACTAAGTGATACAAACTACAAAAAACCTCAAAATAAAAAAACATGATATAAACAAGGATTAATCCAAACGGTAGTTTGGCGCTTCCTTAGTAATGATCACGTCATGCACATGGCTCTCACGCATTCCTGCAGCACTTATTTTTATAAATCGCGCTTTTTCTCTGAGATCTTTTATTGTTCGGCAGCCTACATAGCCCATTCCCGCCTTAAGCCCCCCGACAAGCTGAAAAATATTTGCAGAAAGAGAACCCCTATAAGGAACACGCCCGACAATACCTTCAGGGACCAACTTATCCGTATCCGCTTCTTCTCCTTGATAATACCTGTCTTTGCTACCCTTTTTCATGGCTTCAACAGATCCCATTCCTCTATATACCTTATAACTGCGCCCCTGAAAAAAAATTGTTTCCCCCGGGCTTTCTTCCGTTCCCGCAAAAAGCCCTCCTATCATTACCACGTGGGCACCTGCACCGATTGCTTTTGTAATATCACCTGAAAATTTTATTCCTCCGTCGGCAATCAACGGAACGCCGGTTTTATCGGATATAGATTTGCAGTTCATTATAGCAGTTATCTGAGGAATACCGATACCTGCAACAATACGTGTCGTACAGATAGATCCGGGACCTATACCGATTTTAACTCCGTCGATTCCCGCCTTAATAAGGTCCTTAGCACCTTCCTCCGTTCCTACATTGCCTGCAATGAGTTCAAGGTCATTGAAAGTATTTTTTAATTTTTTTACTGCATCGATCACATTTTTGGAATGTCCATGGGAGGTATCAATTAGTAAGATATCAGCACCGGCCTTTAAGAGAGCACCCGCACGCTCTTCCATATCAGAACCTACCCCAATGGCGGCACCGACTCTAAGTCTGCCCATTTTATCTTTACAGGCATTCGGGTATTTTTTTATCTTTTCAATATCTTTAATCGTTATCAAACCGGTAAGTCGCCCTTTGCTGTCGACGACTAGTAGCTTTTCAATTCGATGTTTATGTAACAGCTTTTTAGAATCTTCCAGCGTGATACCTTCAGAAACCGTTATAAGATTTTCTTTGGTCATCACCTCTGAAACTTTCTTTTCCAAATCCGTTTCAAATCGTAGGTCTCTATTTGTTACAATGCCGACGAGCTGATCTCCTTTTGTAACAGGGACTCCGGAAATACGGTACCGTTCCATCAATTTTAGTACCTCAAAGACGGTTTGCTCCGGATGTATGGTGACAGGATCAACAATCATACCGCTTTCAGATTTTTTTACCTTATCCACTTCTCTTGCCTGGCTTTTGATACTCATATTTCGGTGGATAAAGCCGATCCCGCCTTCTCGTGCCATGCTGATAGAAGTTTCTGCTTCCGTCACAGTATCCATTGCAGCACTTACAATCGGAATATTCAGCGTAAAGTTTTTTGTCAATCGCGTAGAGGTATCAATACCCTTGGGCAAAACGTCTGAATAGCTCGGAACCAACAAAACATCATCAAAAGAAAAAGCATCTTGATATTCTATTTTTATCATAGGATTCCTCCCGGAAAAAATCAATTTTATGTATTTATAAGCAGATTAAATCAATTCAAAATTGAGTTTGTTTGATATTGCATTACAAACAGCATAAAGCAAAACATTATGAAAATAGCTTTTACAATCCATCCAATAGTAGATTTGAAAACCGAATAGCAAAAGGAGTTTTCTTTAGCAATCTTTTATTTGTTGACTTGACAAGCCAACACCGCTCATAATAAATTCAAAAAAGAATTTACATACATATGATTACTTGTTAAATTTCTAAATTTTAATATTTAATAAATTCAGGATAATATAGTTATATTTGAATAAAATCTTCAACTAAATCATGCTAATCGAAATAAATTCCGAAGATCCACAAAGACGACTTATCAAAATGGTGGTCGAGGTCCTTAAAAAAGGAGGTATAATTGCTTACCCCACTGATACATATTACGGAATTGGTTGCGATATCATGAATAAAAAAGCAATCCAGAAAGTATATCAACTCAAACAACGTGATAAAAACAAACCGTTCAGTTTTATCTGCTCTGGGCTCAAAAACATCAGTAATTATGCTAAGGTTTCAAATTATGCTTACAAAACAATGAAACGTCTATTACCCGGTCCATATACATTTATTCTGGAGGGTTCAAAGCTGGTACCTAAAATTATGCTGACAAAACGGAAAACTGCTGGAATTCGAGTACCACAAAATCAGATATGTATCGCCTTGATAGAGGAACTAGAAAATCCGATAATTTCTACAAGTGCAACAATGCCGGACGGCAATATTTTTCAAGATCCATCCCTTATTCATGATTATTTCAAGTCCAGAATAGACGTTGTAATTGACGGGGGTTCCGTGCCCGGCCATCCATCTAGTATAATTTCATTGATCAATGACACGCCGGAAGTCATTCGAAAGGGATTAGGAGATGTTAGTGTATTTGAATAAAACGCCGAAAGCAAAAATCAATAAACTGCTCTTAAAAGAGCGGCAATTAAGATTCATTACAAAGTCATACTCCATCCTTTGTCCAAAAGGTTGCAATAGCAAACGATTCCTTAATTATTAGATGACGGCACACAAAAAAAATCTGCATATAAACAAGAATTAAATGATTGATTGACAAGCTCTTTAAGTGACGAGCCGGTAAGGTATTTTAGAAGAGAAAACTTCTTTTTTCGAGCATACACAGTAGATATTTTTCCTTTGATTCCTCCCATACGACCTGCCCATTCAATCGCATCTTCAAAGTTTCCAAGACGATCGATAAGCCCTAGAGACTTGGCTTCTTCTCCCGAAAATATCCGGCCATCGGCAAGACCCCTCATTTGCGCCTCGTTCATATTTCTTCCTTCAGAAACATCTCGAACAAACTGTTTATGTATTTTATTGACAAATTCCTGAAGGATCATCTTTTCATCCTGGGTCATTTCACGTAATGGAGATCCCATATCTTTGTATGTGCCACTTTTAACAACTACAGGAACCAATCCGATTTTGTTAAGAACCTCCTGGAAATTTGTATGCCCCATAATAACCCCGATACTTCCGGTTATCGTGCCGGGGTTAGCCATAATACCATCAGTGCCTGCTGCAATATAATACCCTCCGGAGGCAGCGATAGAACCCATTGAAGCAATAATTTTTTTTGATGGTACTGTTTTTCTAACTTCTCTAAAAATTTCCTGTGAAGGTCCAACGCCACCGCCTGGAGAATTAATCCTTAAAACAATAGCCTTGATGGAATCGTCCTCACGAAAGCTTTTTAGCGTACGTATTGCATCTTCACTATCAGCAATAACACCGGTTACTTCTATAATACCGACCTTTTCCCCGGCAATTTCATTGAGACCTGCAAAATCAGAATCTCTAAACCAAACAGCCAATAAAATGGACATAATTATTATCGCAGCGGTAATTACCACTGAAAAGACCAGAATAAAATACAGATATGGATGTCTACGAGAAAACATGACGTCAGTTACATAAAATGGGACTTAGAGGATATTTATAGAAGATAAAAAATTATTAGGAGCGGCTTCAGCCGTAATCTCGCATTTGATAAAAATAACCGCTAAATCCGCCCCTGTGAATGGCATCTTATAATTCATGAAAAAATAATTAAAGAACTACACCACTCTATTTCTCATTTAACTTTTCCTGAAGATTTTCACGCAATATTTCTCCAAAACTGGAAGTCGCAGGCCCCATTTTGTTCACATAATCGCTGAGAAGAACCTGTTCATCCTCAATTTCAAGTCGTTTAATTGAAAGGCCGATCCTCCTTTCCTCGCTATTGATATTCATGACCCTAGCAGTAATGAGGTCGCCTACATTAAATTTACCTACAGGGGTTTTTATTTTTTCCTTACTAATTTCCGATACATGAACAAGTCCTTCAATACCTTCTTCCAATTCAACGAAGACACCGAAATCAGTAAGGTTTGTAATCGTACCGGTTATTTCTTTTCCCACTTCATAACGCTCTGCAACCGTTTTCCAAGGATCTGTCTGTAGCTGCTTAATACCAAGAGAAAATCTTTCGTTTTCTTTCTCAATATCTAGAACAATAGCCTGAACAACATCTCCTTTTTTATAAATCTCAGAAGGATGCTTGATTCGCTTTGTCCAGCTGATATCTGAAATATGTACAAGGCCATCGATACCCTCGTCGATACCGATAAAAAGACCAAAATCAGTAATATTCTTAATTTTACCTTCAATCGTCGTACCAACAGGATACTTTTCACTAATAACGTCCCATGGATTTGGAACAACCTGTTTCATTCCCAATGAAATACGCCTGTTTTCCGGTTTGATATCTAAGACAACCGCTTCCACGACTTCACCTACAGACACGACCTTAGAGGGATGCCGGATCTTTCGGGTCCAAGACATTTCAGAAACATGTATCAATCCCTCGATCCCCTCTTCCAACTCTAGAAAAGCACCATAATCCGTCAAGCTAACAACCTTGCCGCTGACTCGGGAACCTACCGGATATTTTTCTAAAACAGCAGTCCATGGATCTTCGGTGAGTTGCTTCATACCCAGTGAAACTCTTTCTCTTTCAACATCAAGATTAAGAATTTTCACTTTTATTTTATCTCCGACGGCAAAAAGCTCCGACGGATGTTTTACTCGTCCCCATGAAATATCTGTTATGTGAAGCAGACCGTCAACTCCTCCTAAATCAACAAATACCCCATACTCGGTAATATTCTTTACGATCCCCTCAACGACCTTATCTTCATGAATGGCAGATAGAGTTGCACTCCTTTTTGATTCGCGCTCCTGTTCAAGAATAACACGCCGTGATAAAACAATATTGCTTCTCTTACGATTGTATTTAAGGATCTTGAATGTGAAAGAATTACCAACCATTTCGTCAAGATTACGGATAGGACGCAGGTCCGCCTGTGAACCCGGTAAAAACGCCTGCACACCGATGTCTACGGAAAAACCACCCTTTACGCGATTTATAATAACACCTTCTACAATTCCGTCATCGTCATAAGCTTTCTTTATTTCTTCCCATACTTTAATCTTGGCTGCTTTTTCCTTGGAAAGAATGACAACTTCATCTTCGTCATCCCACCACTCTACCATCACCTCAACTAAATCGCCTACATTGACATTTATGTTACCTTCTTCATCTTGGAATTCTTGGATTCGTATCTGCCCTTCTGATTTGTATCCAATGTCAACCAATACATAATCTTTATCGACTGAAATGATCCTACCGGTAACGACTTCACCTTCTGCGAATCGTTTGAAGCTTTCTTCATACATATCCATCAAGTTTTCCATGTCATCACCAAAACCTGGAGCACTCTCTGATGATTTATCATCCGCTTTTTCATTATAAAATAGATCAGATTTCAATTCTTCATTTTGATCAATAACTGCCGACTCAATTACAGCTGAATTTAAAGCATTATCTGAGTCTAATTTTTCGTTTACATCGGTTTTTATAATATTTTCCATGAAAACAATTACCCCCTTAGCCTATTTTATTCGCATAACCTTGAAAAGGTTATATAATCAATTAAATATATCAAACTAATTTTAAAAAAACAATGAATAATTTTTTTTAAGAATACAAGGCTTAAAGCACCTCTTTGATATAAGACAGCATTAAGTGAACAACTTCTTTTGCAGAAAAATTTGTCGAATCAATAATAATCGCATCCGGGGCCGGTTTTAAGGGCGCTATATCTCGGCTGCTGTCATTCTTATCCCGTTGCTTAATATCTCTTTCGATCTCATCTAATGTTTGATAACATATTGATTTTAAATCGTTATAACGTCTATGCGTCCTAATTTCAGCAGATGCATCCAAGAAAAATTTTATGTCCGCATCTGGAAACACGACGGTACCCATATCACGCCCATCGAGTACGACACCCTTTTTTAGACCCATCTCTCTTTGCAAGCCAAAAAGAAATTTCCTTACAATCGGTCTCGCAGAAACTTTCGAGGCAAGCATTGTTATTTCAGGATGCCGAATTTTTTCGGTAATATCCAAACCACCTGATAAAATTCTTACCCCCCTTTTATCTCTCACAAATTCGAATTTTAGAGTTTTGCAAAAATTTTCAAGTGCCGAATCATCATCTATCCTTAATTCAGCGGCTTTTGCTTCAAACGCAACCCCTCGGTAAAGAGCCCCGGTATCAATATATCTGTAACCTAGGCAATCTGCAAGCATACGCCCAACCGTCGTTTTTCCCGCACCTGCGGGTCCATCAATCACAATGATTATTTTTTTCAAAGTATTTGTTTTAATTATGAATTATATTTAGATATTAATTATGGACTCTTAGGTTTGTTCTTCGGCCTATTTTTGCTGGTAGCTTTTGGAAAAGGGTATTTTCATCGGGAGGCAACATATTAAATTCAAATTATCTTAAGGTTCGCCGCTCAATCACAAAATCTTCATTAAAAGCTTTAAATCGCTGCCTTTTTACCTGCCTCCAGCGCCTTCATATTGAGTAATATAAATTTCTCGTTGCCGGCGAACTCTTCTTTGGCGGATTTTATTAATAAATCAAAATCGATGATTTTGCTGCGAGTGACAAAAGCGGCCAAGGCGACAATATTTGCTGCCCTCACATTCCCCAAATTCTTAGCAATATCAGTAGCCGGCACCATCAGTTCATCAATATCATCACGGTTCGTTCTGATGGGTATCAATGAGCTATTAATCAGGACAACCCCTCCTGATTTAACCACCGGTGCAAATTTTTCCAATGAAGGGCGGTTCATGGCAACCAAATGACGAGGATTTTTAATTATTGGTGAACCAATCGGGCGGTCGCTGATAACAACCAGGCAATAAGCTGTTCCACCTCTCATCTCAGGTCCGTAAGAAGGTATCCATGCCACCTCAAAGCCTTGCTCCATAGCTGCATGAGCAAGTATTTTTCCGCTTAATAAAATTCCCTGACCACCGAAGCCCGCGAACATCACTTCACTTTGCATTCAAATCTCCTCAGCCTATTCAGGTGTTTTGTATTCACCCAATTTATAATATGGGAGCAAAGTCTCCTCGGCCCACTTCACCGCCTCCACGGGGGTAAGCCCCCAGTTCGTGGGACATGTACTTACCAGCTCTACAAGGCTGAAGCAGCGGCCTTCCAATTGATACGTAAACGCCTTTTTTATTGCTTCTTTTGCCTTAATAATATACTTCGGCTTGATCACAGTCTGCCGCGTTATATATCCCCGTGTTTCAAGCGACGATAGCAGTTCGGCCATCTTAATAGGCATCCCGACCTCTTCGACGTTACGCCCTAAGGGACAAGTCGTAGTACGCTGCCCAGGCATGGTTGTCGGTGCCATTTGCCCTCCTGTCATACCATAGACCGCGTTATTGACAAAAATTGTTGTAAACTTTTCTCCTCGGTTGGCAGCATGAATAATCTCACCCATCCCAATACTTGCAAGGTCGCCGTCACCCTGATAAGTAAATACAATCAAATCGGGCCGAACCCTTTTTATTCCGGTAGCCATTGCCGGTGCGCGACCGTGGGCGGCTTCTTGAAAATCAAAAGAGAAATAATTATAGGCTAAAACCGCGCAACCAACTGGTGATATACCGACCGTTCGGCCACGAATTCCCAACTCATCGATAACTTCGGCTACCAATCGATGAATAACGCCATGGGTGCATCCCGGACAGTAATGCGTATGTTCATCAGTCAGAGCTTCCGGTTTTTTAAAGGTCTTCCCCATTTTATCCGCTCCTTGCTTTATTCTAATTTATGCCTTGTTTTTATCCAGGAAAGACTTAACGACATAAATAACTTCTTCAGGTGTCGGAACATCTCCGCCACACTTCCCATACCATTTAACAGGACGCTTTCCCAGGACACATCGCTGCACATCTTCTACCATCTGCCCCATGCTCATTTCAATACATGCTACTACTTCACAACTTTGTTTCGAGGCCGCATCGCTTATCGCTTTTTCAGGAAACGGAAAAAGTGTTTGAGGTCTTATCATCCCTACTTCAAATCCCTCGGCTTTCATATTATCAATAGCCGTTCTGCAAACTCTGCTCATAGTGCCGTAACTAACGATGAGGACTTTATAATCAGCATCTAAATTATAGGGCTCATATTTAGTATCCTCACGCTTCATCCGTTCATATTTGGCTTTCAATAACAGATTATGATCGTTTAGTTCATCAGGATCTAAAAAAAGCGATTTAACGATATTGGGCTTATCACTATTGCGTGTAGCCATGCCGTTGGTAGCCCATTGATCTTTATTGGTCGGTTCGGATCGGAGATTTTCCGGAAATTCGATAGGCTCCATCATTTGCCCAATTAAGCCGTCGCCCAAAATCATCACCGGATTTCGATATTTTTCAGCTAACGGAAATGCCTTCATAACCATTTCAACAGCTTCCTGAACACTTGACGGTGCCATTACAAACAACCTATAATCACCATGTCCGCCGCCTTTTGTCGCCTGAAAATAATCGCCCTGAGATGGAAGAATGCCTCCCAACCCCGGTCCGCCTCGCATAATATTAACAAAGACCGCCGGCAACTGGGCACTGGCTATATAGCTGAGTCCCTCACTCATTAGACTTATACCCGGACTTGATGATGTCGTAAAAATTCGCTCACCGCATCCCGCTGCCCCAAAAATCATATAGGAAACCGCAACTTCGCTTTCTGCCTGCAAGAACACTCCCCTGATTTCCGGCAAGCGTCGGGAAAGGTATTCGGAAACTTCGGATTGAGGAGTAATCGGATAGGCGAAATAGTTAAGGCATCCAGCTCTGATTGCCGCCTCACCAATTGCCTCGTTGCCCTTCATTAATATCTTGCCCATATTTTCCCCCTCCGTTTATTCTTGCTTTACCGTATCTTTAACAGTTTCCGTAATCGTAATGGCCACATCAGGACACATCAGACAACATGCCTTACAGAAAATACAGTCGTCAGGGCGTGCTTGATATACCGGATAATAACCCTTTTTATTGACTTTATCAGAAATCTCCAAAACCTTTTTAGGGCAAACGGTTACACATAATCCGCATCCTTTACATCTGTCCACATCAATATTGAATTCATATGTCATACAGCTTAATTCCTTATTTTTACAGCCTTTTTCCAGGGAGGCACAAGTTGCCTTTCAATCGGTAATACGGGACAAGTAAAGCGATTGCTATCTATTTGCGGGAGCAATTCCACACAAACGGTTATAAACTCAAGCGGCAATCCACTTTCCTTTGAAAAAGATTTAACAAAATCGTAGCCTTTGTATATATCATCTACGGTTGTTTCGTCTATCAGGTTTGCATTGCCTATAATACCGCTGATTTTCATTTTCGAGGTCTTCTCAATATCCGCCCGCATTTTGAGACAACCTTCCACCGTATCTGTAAAAGGTCGAGAAGGATTTACAACCTGAAGCATGTGAACGAGTTTATTTTTGAATGAATCCGCTAGCGCTGCCAGCACGGTCGCCCCCACATCATTACCTCCGGCATCTATTAATGTCAGTTGACTTGGATGCCGGATCATTCCTGATATTGCAGGGCTTAAAATGGGAAGATCGGCCTGCAGATATTTTTCCGGTGGTACAACCACATCAATACCTAGTTCAGCAAGCAGGCCTCTAACCTCACGAGTTCTGAAATAAGGATTAACCAAATCAAGATCTGCAAGACGAACATCTAAACCGGAACGTTTAGCATTTACAGCAAGATTTATTGCAACCTCGGTTTTTCCACTGCCATAGTTGCCGACAATTATGTAAATTCCTCTCAGGTGGACTCCCATCTAAATTTGATCCACTAACCCTATATCCGATGTATTAGATAAAATATCAAAAATTTAAAAATCATAACAATGCAATAAAACAATATTATGATGCTACCTATTTTCTATTTCTGTTTTTGTCAAGTTTTTTCAATAGATAGAATATTGAGGAAATAATAAAATATTGAACCGGACTGCATCGATGTTTCTTTTTTTTCTTTTGATAGTTTTTTTTTTGTGCTAATCAGAAACCACATATATCATATTTTCAAAATAAAATCTTAGACAGCAAACCATATCTTACTCGGAAATTCTAATCTAAATCAAAAAGATGCATGCTACATCGTAAAAGTGTGAATACTATTTATCGCAAAGGTGCTTTTTCGGTAAAAATTTACGCCAAGAAATTTAAAATATCTGATTATGATTAAAGTTCAATCCGGACTCGAAACATTTATTCAAAATCCGCCTGAATGGATATTCGGCAGACGTATTGGGCTCTTAAGCAATCCAGCTTCCGTTACCAAAAACTTTCGTCACGCCCGTGAACTGATCAATAAACAATTTCCCGGGCAGCTTAAAGCCCTATACGCCCCTCAACATGGTTTTTTTTCGGAAAAACAAGATAATATGATCGAATCACCGAATATGATTGATACAGTTTTGAAAATTCCTATTTTCAGTCTGTATGGAGAAACACGCATCCCCACAAAAAATATGTTTGATCCCATCGACATCCTTATTATTGATTTGCAAGATGCCGGAACCCGTGTCTATACCTTTATTTATACGATGTCATACTGCCTCGAAGCGGCAAAAAGGTTCAACAAGAAAGTCCTTATTCTTGATCGGCCAAATCCGATAAACGGCTCTTCGATCGAAGGTAACTGCCTGTCGCCGGAATACAGTTCGTTCGTCGGTCGCTACCCGATACCGATGCGCCACGGACTTACCATTGGTGAACTCGCGCTGCTATTTAATAACTTTTACGGCATCAATTGTGATCTTGAAGTTTTTCCAATGCAAGGCTGGCGCAGGGATATGTATTTCTCAGATACCAATCTTCCCTGGATTCCTCCATCCCCCAATCTTCCTACACCGACTTCCGCCATCGTTTATCCCGGTCAGGTCATATGGGAAGGAACGAATATTTCCGAAGGTCGGGGGACCACTCAGCCGTTTGAAATTTTCGGCGCACCCTTCATTGATCATGCAAAAATTCTTTCAACATTGGGGGGGAATAAATTGCCGGGTATCATACTTAGAGAAATTTCATTTGAACCGACATCCAACAAATGGCAGGGAATCCTATGCAAAGGGTTTCAAATACACATCACCGATGTTCAAAAATATAAACCTTATTTAACTTCACTAAAATTGCTCCAGACCATTATTTTTCATTACTCAACCCAATTCAATTGGAAGCTGCCGCCATACGAATATGAATTTTTTAAACTTCCCATCGATCTAATCATTGGGGAAAAGATAATTCGACAGAGAATTGCTAGGTTTGACAGCATCAATGAAATTTCAGCATCCTGGCAAGATAATCTCGATCAATTCATTGAGATAGGCCGCAAGTTTCATTTATATCAATAAAATTAGGCTACAAGATGCTTCGACGGCAATACAAGCAAGGCTAAGTTCATCAGGATTTAAATAATTTTAAATTAAAATTCCAAAAGGAGATTCTCAATTGGAAAGGGAAGAAATAGCCGATTGGAAACGGATGCGCTTTAAAAAAAACAAGATTTGGTTAGCTATGGATCAAAACGGTAAACCGATCAATAATAATGGCAAAGTTCTAATCAAGTACCAACTCAACCAGAATTACAAATACTGGGTTTACGAAAATGGAGTTAAACCGCTTGAAGCATCACAAAACGAACAAAAAATCGATTCACATGATGAGGAAATATGTCACAACGCCGTCTGCATATATACTGACGGTGCATCTTCCGGAAATCCCGGCCCCTCCGGAATAGGCATCCTTCTGTCTTTTAGAAAACATAAAAAAGAAATATCCAAATATATCGGTATAGCAACCAATAACATCGCAGAACTTGAGGCAATAAAAACCGCTCTTCTATCACTTAAAGAAACAAATATTCCCGTCAGAATTTTTACTGACAGCGAATATGCTTATGGAGTTCTTACCCTTGGATGGAAAGCAAAGAAAAATCAAACGTTAATCAACACGATCAAAAATATGGCTTCAAATTTCAGCGACTTAAAATTTATCAAGGTGCGAGGCCATATCGGAATTGAGGGAAATGAAAGAGCAGACTTTCTTGCAACTTTAGCGATTAAGAAACAAAAAAATATAGCTTAAGAGCCCTTTCAAGTTGGAAAGGGCTCTTAATATTACCTCATGAGCGAAAAATTTTACGCTTTCTCAGCCTTTAAAGTTTCGATTTCTTTTTTAAGTTCATCAATTTCTTTTTTGTATTTTTCCAAATCATCAGACTTTACTGTTGTATTTAAAGATGTATCGTCTTTCTTCCATGTATCTTTAAGTTCATCAAATCCCAAGTAAATAGCTAAACCTCCACCGAGCAAAAGCATAACTGGAACAGCACCGGCCAAAAGCTGCAAAAATTCACTAAACCAAACCGAAAGACCAATTAAACCCAATACAGCTCCTACCGCCCCACCAATTAAAGTTTTCATAAAAAATTATCCTCCTTTAACTTAAATTGATATTTTGTTTGATATAAATTGCTTTCAACAACTAGCACGAATTGTTTCGTAAAAGGTCACAAATGGATCTATTCTGTATAAGACGCTAAGAAAAAAATCCAAAACATGACGAATCGGGCTTCTACTCCATATCGCCGACTTTCTACGAATTCAACAATATAATCCTTTAGTTATAAACAAATTGTTGCTCATATAGCATATTTTATTGTTTGAGGGAGTATCACAACCAAATTTGTAACGCAAGCTTAAATTTGTCATCATAAATCTTAATTTTAAGAGGAATAACCCCATATATGAAACTATAGAACTGATAACATCTAAAAGACATTACTAATTTTACCAACTATAAATACCAAATAAAAGATTGCAATCAAAATTCAGATTTGTTATTTTTATGGTTTTTAATAATGTAATTATTAAGATAAATTTTATATTATTCCGTCTCTTTTATGGAATTTAGTACAAACAAAAAAACATTATCACTATATTATATTTTTATGATAACAAGAGAAAAATAATATATAAATGACGGAATGCAGCCATGATTAAATCGATAAGAACATACTGTAAAAATTTACAAATAAAATTCAAAGGATGGATTACAAGTTGCTTTCAAGGCACATATCACCACTATATTTGCTATTTTCCGAAAAACACAGGACTTGTATCACATTTTTTACTTAAACTTTTTTTCTCCGGAATAAAAATTAATCAAGATCAGATTGCGGTCATTCAAAATATACCAAAAGATGCGATTGTCGTATACATCACTAAGTACAAAAGTTATTTCGAATACCTATTTTACCACACACGTTATAAAAAAAATGGACTCCTATGCCCCGAAATCGGCTTTGATTATAACGTTTATTTATGGCAACCAATATCACGCCTTTTGAAAATTTTTTTTGCTCATCTCGCCTATATCTATAAAAATATGGCTTGGCCGAATCCATATGATAGCGGGTATATCAAGCAGGAGCTGAATAAAGGCCGGTCGGCATTACTATCGCTTATAGAAAAAAAAGACTTTCATCGCAGATTCGTCAAGGCCGAGACAGATCCGATTCGATATCTTATCGAGATGCAGGAATCAATCGAACGTCCGATTTATCTAATCCCTCAGCTAATGGTCTTTGACAAGAAACCATCTCGATCGAACCCTACTCTAATCAACCTTCTGTTCGGCAATAGAGAAAAACCCGGAAAAATAAAACGTCTCATTACCCTGTTCAAAAATCCTGAAAAAATTCTTGTAGAAATTTCAGAGCCACTCAATCTAAAGTATTTTATTGCCCAATCGGCTTACCAAAAAAGAAGCATAGAGCACCTATCGGTTGAGTTGAGGCGTTATCTGATACTACAAATTAATCGCCATCGTCAAAGCATAACGGGGCCGGTACTGCACTCTATAGAAGAATTGAAAGAAAATATTCTGACAAATAACCGCCTACAAAAATTTATGGCTCACCATTCCAAAAAGCGCAACATTCCGATACATAAAGTCCATAAAAAGGCTGATGCATATCTTGAAGAAATAACTGCAAAGTACAATATTTCTATCATTCAAACCGGCGCAACAGTTGTAAGATGGTTCTTGAACACAATGTTTGAAGGGATTTCAGTCAACAACGATGTCCTAAAAAAAGTTAAAAATATGTCTCAAAAGGGGCCGTTGATATTGATCCCATGCCATAAGAGCCATTTAGACTATTTGATATTATCATATATTCTGTTCACTAATAACATGCCGTGTCCGCATGTCGCCGCCGGAAAAAATCTTTCTTTCTGGCCGTTGGGACCCATATTTAGAGGCGGAGGGGCATTTTTCATTCGGAGAACTTTCAGAGGGGCCGTACTTTATTCAAAAATATTTGGAGAATATATTCATAAACTTCTAGAAGAAGGTTTCAATATCGAATTCTTTATCGAAGGCGGCAGAAGCCGAACCGGAAAATTGATACTGCCCAAGCTGGGATTACTTTCCATGCTTATCAGTGCATATAAAAACGGGGCTTGTGACGACATGATATTTGTGCCGATTTATATAGGATATGACAGAGTATTGGAAGAAAGTTCTTATCTTAATGAAATTGAGGGTGGGCAGAAAAAACCTGAAAGCCTTAAACAAATTATTAAAGCAAGAAAATTTCTTAAAAAAAGATACGGCAGAGTATATGTTATGTTTCATGAGCCTATTTCATTTAAGAAACTTTTAGCGGAGAATAATTACCAGTTAAGTGAAATGACTCAAAAGGAACAAAATGCCCTTTGCCGCAATTTGGGACACCGAGTTATTAATGCAATCAATAAGGTTTCCGTCGTCAATCCACATGCGCTCGTGGCAAGTGCTATTTTGAATTGCTCAGAGAAACTGTTTTCCTATGAACATCTCACATATCAAATTGAAACCTATATGACATATCTGTTCTCGCAAGAAGCCAAGTTGGCCGATACGCTTCTTATTGATCAAGTTCATGCGGTCGAGAATGCTCTGGATTCTTATGTGCAAAGGAAATTTATCGAACCGCTTTCAAAAAATAAAAGCACTGTATCTTCAAATACTCTTTTTAAAGTCAATGAGAGCAAAAGAGCAATCCTTGAGTATTACAAAAACAACTGTATCGCATTTTTTGTTCCAGCTGCCTTTACGGCCCTTACCATTCTTGAAAACGATGCTTTCCAATTTGCAGCTTCGAACCTTCACTCCGGTTATACATTTCTTCAAGAATTTTTTAAATTTGAATTCGCCTATAATGTCGACCGGACTACTGAATCGGTTGTACGCAAGACGATAAAATCGTTTATCGATGATGCTATACTTATGCCCCATCCCACACTCCCTGACACTTACAACCTGACTTCGGTGGGTTTTAGAAAACTTAAATTTTTTTCCAGCTTTCTAAAAACTTATTTTGAATCATATTGGATTGCATTAAACTTCTTCATGCGATACCCGAAAAATTCGATTAACGCCAAGGAACGCCTTAAAAAAATTCAAGTTACGGGTAATCGAATGTATAAAAGAAAAGAAATCGAGCGGAAAGAATCACTTTCAAAAATCAATTATGAAAATGCGATAGAATTCTTTATTACTCATAACATAAGAGGCTCAGATGATATCGAGAAAATTGATTTTTATGCCGATACAATCCGAAGATACTTAAAACATCTTCCATCCTAAAAAAATGAAAGCAATGATCCTGGCAGCAGGCTTCGGTTCACGCCTGCTCCCTTTTACTAAAAATATTCCCAAACCGCTATTTCCATTTGCAGGGCGCCCCCTTCTGGATATGATCATACGGAGTCTAGAAGATGCAAATTGTCAAGCAATTATCATCAACACCCATCACCTGCATGAAAAGATAGAGGCTTTCATTATCAAAGAAAAATATAAAATCCCTATCTCTATCCGCTATGAGCCCGTCATTCTTGGTACAGGTGGGGCTATTAAAAATGTTGCCGATTTTTGGGATAATAAAGCGTTTATGGTTATAAACAGCGATATTGTAACAAATATCGACTTGAAAGAAGTTTATGATTTTCATCTGAGTCATCAACATCCGGCAACTCTGGTGCTTCATGATTATCCGGATTTCAATAATGTCTTGGTAAATCAAGATGCTTTTGTCATCGGTTTTCATTATGGCCACCAACCTGCATCAATCCATAAACCAATGCAGGAACGTTTAAAAAAAGACCTTTGCACTCGTTGTAAATTAAACCTTGCATTTACCGGAATACACGTTCTAAATCCAAGTATTCTTGACTATATACCCAACAACTCATTCTCAAATATTATCGATGTATATGATAAGCTAATCTCAAACGGTAAAAAATTAAAAGCGTTTATTTCAAAAAACCATTACTGGGAAGATATAGGAACCCCTCAAAGATACAAGAAAGCAGTTATAAAAAAAATGGGGCCTGAAGCTTTTAACGAAGCTTTCCCAAACAACGAATGCCGGTCTATAAAGCAAACGCAACTCAAGGGGGATGGCTCAGACAGGGACTGGTTTAGATTAGAATCCGGTGCACAATCAATTATCATGGCGGATCACGGTTTAAAAAACTCGAATATAAAATCGGAAATCGACTCTTTTGTAACTATCGGTAAACATCTGCATGGGAAAGGGCTACCCGTACCGCAAATATATCTTTACGATAAGTTCTCAGGCTTGGTTTTTTTAGAAGATCTGGGAGATCTGAATCTTCAGGAACTTATTAACCGTACTGATAATCTTCAAGGAATTACATTTCATTATGAATCTATAATCGACCTTCTGGTGCAACTCTCCGTACGGGGTGCTGAAAAATTTGATCCGGCCTGGACTTATCAAACGTCTTCTTACAATAAAGATGTTATTCTGGAAAAGGAATGCCGCTATTTTGTTGAGTCTTTTTTAAGAGGATATCTTGGAATGGATGTGCGTTTTCAAGATTTAAAAAATGAATTTAGTCACATAGCTGATATGGCACTTAAATTTTCAGTTAATGGATTTATGCACAGGGACATGCAGTCTCGAAATATTATGATTAAAAATAATCATTATTATTTCATTGACTTTCAAGGCGGGCGAATCGGCCCAATCCAATATGATCTTGCATCTTTAATTATTGATCCTTATGTCAAACTACCACTCGACATCCAGGTTCACCTTTTGAATTACTGTATGGTAAGGCTTTCAACTTTTGTTAAATTTAACCCCCATCATTTTAAGAAGTGTTTTAAATATTGCTCTATTGCCCGGAATCTTCAAATACTAGGCGCTTTTGGGTATTTGAGTCAAGTCAAAGAAAAAAAATACTTTGAAAAATATATTCCTGCAGCATTGAAAGCTTTGAAATACAATCTATCCGTATTTGAAAATACAAAATTTTTAAATTTGAAATTAATTATAAACAAATTAATATAATTCAATTACTTATATATTCTACAGCATAGTAAAATGGAGATACTAAATGAAGCGGATCAAAATCATGATAAACGGCCTTCCCGGAAATATGGCAGCAAGTGTTGTCAAAAATGCCATTGAAGACGATCGCTTTGAATTGATTCACCAATCGCTCACCGGTCCTGAAATCACAGAAACCGAATGTATAATCAATTCCGTAGTTATTCATCTGATCCAACCGAAATATCGAAAAGAAGCCTTCATTGCACTAAAAAAAAAAGAAGGGTTTTTTATCAGTGTTGATTATACCCACCCATCGGCCGTAAACGGCAATGCTGAGTTTTATTGCAAACATGGTATACCTTTTGTTATGGGTACCACTGGAGGTAACCGAAAAATTATAGAAGATACCGTGGTATCATCATCTATCCCAGCTGTGATAGCGCCGAATATGGCCAAACAGATTGTCGGATTTCAAGCCATGATGGAATGGGGTGCAAAAAATTTACCCAATCTTTTTGCCGGATATTCCCTTGAAATCAAAGAAAGCCATCAGAAGGACAAAGCAGACACAAGCGGAACCGCTAGAGCCATGATCAACTATTTTAACCAACTCGGTATTCCATTTTCGGAAGCTGATATCATTAAGGAGCGTGATCCTATAAAGCAAAAAAAACAATGGGGCATCCCGGAAGCATATCTAAAAGGACATGCTTGGCACACCTATACTCTTCTTTCCGAGGACGGAACTGTTAAATTTGAATTTTTACACAATGTAAACGGTCGAGATATCTATGCTAAAGGGACTCTAGATGCTGTCTCTTTTCTTTTTGAAAAAGTAAAAAAAGGGGTAAAAGGAAAAGTGTATTCTATGATCGATGTCCTTAAATCATAGCTCAAGGAGAAAAAGAATTTAATTTATTATAATATAAGACGTTTTGAATTATTTTAAAATTTAAGTTTACCTTCGATCAAGGCAATTTTTACAAACATTTTCTCTGCTGATTTAAAATCTTCAGCAGAATAATAATTTAAATTTTCCGGAATTCGAAAAATTTTTCTATAATTTTCTAATAATCGCCGAAAACCTACATTTCTTTTTAAGTCTTTTTTCATGATTACCTTTTTCAAGAATGCTTAGCTTGGCTTTACTTTTTTTTGAGTTTCTATATCAACTTAATTGAGTTCAATATCCTTTCGGCGATCTGATCAACGTTAATCATATAGGTGCCTTTTTCAATCTGCTGTTTTATTTTTTTTACTTTCTCAATTCGAATATTAGGGGCGGGCGAGGCCGTATCCTTCGTAATCCGCATCCGTTTTGACACATCTGATATACTGACAGTGACATAAGGTTTCGCTGAACAATCTCTTCGCTGATTGAAGCTTTCCTGATTCACGTCCAATTTTGTCGGTTTAATATTGTTTTGTTGCCAATAACATGCAAAGCTATCTGAAAGTTTCATCTTTAATTCTCCGGATCGGTTATTACAATTAATAATTAATCAATTTTTTATGTAATCTTAACTAAATGCTAAAATCTTGCCAAAAAATGGTTATGTAAATATAATTTAATATAACAAATGGTTAACTTATGTTAGCTTTAAAATTATCTTTTTTTAAAGAAAAATATTGTGAAATCAATTCCACAACTTTATATAATTTTTTACATATCTTTAAATAAGAGTCGGAAGGTATAATTCAAGCGAAAGCTGAGCGGAAAAAACCCCGCCCTTATGAGATCACCCGTATTGTTTGGCATAGGAGCCAGCCCGATGCTTTAGAAACATATTTAAAATCAAAAGCCACGGATTCCGCTTGGGGATAGGTATCGTGTGGATTTATGGTTTTCCGCGATCCTAATTTGTCAGCGCAATCATTTCTATTTCAATCGTCGCACCCAATGGTAATGCGGCAACTTCAAATGCACTGCGTGCAGGTTGCTCGGACGGAAAGTATTCTGCATACACTTCATTAAATTGCTTAAAATCATTAATATCATTAAAATATACGGTTGTTTTAACCACTTTTGAGAAATCGGTTCCAGCGGCAGCCAGAACAGCTTTTAAATTTTCCATCACTTGGCGTGTTTGTTTTTTAATATTTCCTTCTACGAATTTCCCCGTCATCGGGTCAATGGGTAATTGGCCTGATGTAAACACAAAACTATCCGTCATAATTGCCTGGCTGTAAGGTCCGACTGCTTTTGGTGCTTTTTCGGAATAAACAATTTTCTTCATAATAAGCCTTAATAATATTTCATAATATGATATAATAAATAAAAATTTAGCCTTCAAATTAATGAAAAATCATGATTTCAAAAAACTTTAAATTGAGGCAAGCAACATGAATACAAATTTTCGTTGTGAACTTTTTTCCTGGAATCAAATTTACAAATTAACACGCCGGCTCTTCATAAAAATCAGGGAAGCACAATATCAACCGGATATCATCGTCGCCATAGCGCGTGGTGGATACATTCCAGCAAGAATTTTATGCGACTTCATGGAAGTCAGCAATCTAACAAGTATAAGAATTGAACACTACAAAAGTGTGAACAAAAAACAACATGCATGTCTTTCCGAGCATTTATGTATTAATATCCACGCAATGAAAGTACTTCTAGTAGACGATGTCAGTGATACGGGAGATACCCTTCGGCTGGCATTAAATCATCTCGAAAGCTTCCGACCTGCGGAGGTTAAGTCAGCTATTTTGCATCATAAAGTAGTATCTGATCTCGCGCCGGATTTTTATGCCGAAAAAGTCATTAATTGGCGCTGGATCATCTATCCATGGGCTGCGATCGAAGATGTCACCGGCCTTGTTCATAAAATGAAAAAACCGCCCGAGACTCCTGAAGAAGCAGCAAAAATACTTGAAAAAGAAAATTCAATCAAGATACCGACAACGATTCTCGAAGATGTTTACAAGCTCCTAAGATAGCAAAACCGGACAGCCTAATCTCGGCTTTGTTTTTCTTTCAACTGTCCGCGCATGGTCACCTTGGCAAGCGCAATCAATTCCTCAGAAAAGAGTTCAAGCAAATCGTCTACGGTCAGAATACCTTCTAGCCCTCCTTGTTCATTGACGACCGGAATTCTTCTTACACCTCTTGTGCGCATACATTCCAGTGTACTCCAGATACCATCCTGCTCCCGTACCGTGACCAGTTCATAACTCATCACATCAGCTGCCGTAACGGAATCAAGCGCTACTTCACCCGCAACAAGTTCTACGACAATGTCACGATCCGTTATAATCCCAATAGGCTTTGGCCGGCCACTGCTGGAATCGACAACCACGATATCCCCCACATGATATTGTCGCATGAGTTGCGCCACTTCAACAATACTGCTCTCTTTATGGGTAATTACGACTTCACGATTACAAATTTCACCTACCGACATAATCCCCTCCCTTGATTCACAGTATCAATTGATCAAAGATAAAACCGAAGCAAGCGCATCGTCCAACTTTTCGGGTTTAGTTCCCCCTGCCTGCGCCATGTCCGATCTTCCACCCCCACCACCACCGACCAATGCCGCCAACTTTTTTACGATATTTCCAGCATGGTATCGATCAACAAGATCTTTCGTAACCACAACAATTAGAAAAACCTTAGCTCCGGCAATACTACCAAGAATAACAATACCGGATTTAATCTTTTCCTTGAATTTGTCTGCAAGTTCTCTCAAGGCAGCAGGATTATCCACTGAAACTTTTTTGGCAAAAACCCTTAAGCCATTGATTAATTGGATGTCATCTTGGGTCAAGTCCGTCTTGGCATTGATCATTTTTGCCTTTAATTTTTCTACTTCTTTTTCAATAGTTTTTTGATCGGAAATGATTTTTTCTATCTTTTGCAGCAAAGCTTCCGGCTTTTCTTTAACAAGACGGGCGGTGTTCTGCAAAGTTCTTGATTGATGCTGAACATATTTCAGCGCAGCTTCACCCGTTAAAGCTTCTATTCGCCTAACGCCCGACGCCACACTAGATTCGCCGAGAATTTTAAAAAGGCCGATAGTACCGGTACGATCTGTATGAGTTCCGCCACAAAGCTCCTTGCTGAAATTTGAAAGCGATATAACCCTGACTCGATCACCATATTTTTCTTCAAAAAGTGCAGTGGCACCTGTTTTAAATGCTTCTTCAGCATCTAATTCTTCTATCTGAACCGGTTGGTTTTCACGTATTCGTTCATTTACAAGAATTTCAATTTTTTCCAAAGTATCCGTATCAACCTGAGAAAAGTGTGTAAAATCGAATCTCAGTCGCTCCGGAGATACCAGTGAACCCGCCTGTTTTACATGGTCACCCAGAACGTTTCTTAAAACAGAATGAAGTATATGTGTTGCAGTATGATTTCGAGCCGTAGCATCTCGTTTGACCCTATCAACAACCAAGGTTACGGTTTCACCTTTTTTAATACGCCCTGAAATAATTTTACCTTTGTGAATAATAATACCTGTCGGGTCCTTAATTGTTTCGTAAACATCTATTTCAAGAGTTTTTTCTTGGTTTTGACGGATTATTTTTCCGGTATCGCCTACCTGCCCACCGGACTCACCGTAAAAAGGTGTCATTTCCGTAACAACCTCAAGCCGGCTATCACCCGAAACTTCCTGCACTTCATCTCCGTCCACCACCAGAGCAAGGACTTTTGACTCACATGAAGTTATGTCATAGCCCACAAACTTGGGTATAATTCCACCGGCCGAAAGATTTCTGTAGGCATCACTTTGCGCAGAAAAGGCTTCAATAGATCTAGACCTGGAACGTTGAACTTCCATGGCCTCATCAAAACCCTGCATATCAAGGGTCATATCTTCATCCCTGACCATATCTCTTACAATATCGACCGGGAAGCCATACGTATCATAGAGTTTAAATATGATCCGACCCGGAACTTTCTTTTGGTTCTTTGCTTTAATATCTGAAAGTGCATCGTTTAAAAGTTTCAAACCATTATCCAAAGTCTCGGAAAAACGGATTTCCTCATTCTCAATCACATTCGTTATAAAAGATTTTGCTTCTGCGAGTTCAGGATATGCAGGTTTCATAATATCGAACACAACACTTGCAGTTTTATGAAGAAAGGGTTGAGTCAGACCGATATTACGTCCATAGCGTATGGCTCTGCGCATAATACGCCGCAACACATATCCTCTTCCTTCGTTTGAGGGAAGGATACCATCACCGATAAGAAAAGCCGCCGCTCTGCTATGATCGGCTATTACTTTCATTGCGATACTAGTTTCTGAAGAGTCGGCCATTGGTTTTTCGGCAAGGTTTTCCACTTTCTCTATTATAGGCATGATGAGATCAATCTCATAATTGGTGGGCACGTTCTGAATAATCGAAATCAGTCGTTCAAGGCCCATTCCCGTATCAATGCTAGGTTTTGGAAGCGGAGTCAATTTTCCTGAAGCATCGCGGTTAAACTGCATAAAAACCAAATTCCAGATTTCAAGGTATCGGTCACATTCGCACCCAACCTTACAATCCGGCCGACCACAACCAAATTCCTCGCCCCTGTCAATCATTATTTCAGAGCAAGGTCCACACGGTCCCGTATCACCCATTGACCAAAAATTATCTTTTTCTCCAAACCTCACTATACGATCTTCAGGCAAACCGATATGATGCTGCCAAAGCTTGTATGCTTCATCATCATCAAGATAGACCGAAGCCCACAATTTATCTTCCGGCAGGCCATAACCGTTAGTGAGCAGATCCCAGCCGAATTCAATCGCTTTTTCCTTAAAATAATCACCAAATGAAAAATTGCCCAACATCTCAAAAAAAGTATGATGTCTTGCCGTATATCCGACATTTTCCAGATCGTTATGTTTGCCGCCGGCCCGCACGCATTTCTGTGAAGTTGTCGCTCGGACATAGTTTCTTTTTTCCTCGCCCAGAAAAGTACGTTTAAATTGGACCATTCCCGCATTTGTAAACAACAGTGTAGGATCATCATGCGGAACAAGGGATGAGCTCCTTACAATCTGATGGCGATGCTTTTGAAAATATTCAAGGAATTGCCTACGTATATCATTGCCTGTCATTGATAACTCCGTCGGTTAAAATCTGTTATTGATTATCATTGTTACTCAGTTCGTTTCCCCTCATGAATCATCCTGAGTATTTTCTTTTTCTTTTTTGGAAAGGCCCAACGTATCTCTAACCTTGAAAAACAAAGAATCAGAGATGTCTCTATTTTCTCCCAAAAACTTCTTTACATTTTCACGCCCCTGGCCGATCCGCTCGCCATCATATGAATACCAAGAACCGCTTTTATCAATGATGCCTGTTTCAACTCCGATGTCGAGAAGGTCCCCGGTTTTTGATATTCCTTCGCCGTACATGATATCAAACTCGGCCTCCTTAAACGGCGGAGCCATCTTATTTTTAACAACACGTACTTTGGTCCGGTTTCCCAAAATATCCTGTCCATCTTTGATAGCACCGGTGCGTCTAATATCAATTCGAAGGGAAGCATAGAACTTAAGTGCATTGCCGCCGGTCGTTGTCTCCGGATTTCCAAAAACCATACCTATTTTCATCCGGATCTGGTTTATGAAAATAACCGCTGACATCGTTTTACTGATCGTACCGGTTAACTTTCTCAGGGCCTGAGACATGAGTCGAGCCTGAAGCCCCATATGGGAATCCCCCATTTCTCCTTCTATTTCCGCCCTGGGAACAAGCGCGGCAACCGAGTCAATAACCATAATATCAATTGCTCCGCTTCTGAGCAGCATATCCGAAATTTCAAGCGCCTGTTCTCCGGTATCAGGTTGTGAAACCAGCAGTTCGTCACAATTGACACCGAGTTTTTTTGCATATACCGTATCCAGAGCATGTTCAGCATCGATAAAAGCGGCAATCCCTCCCTGTTTCTGAGCCTCAGCCACCGCATGAAGGGCAAGCGTTGTTTTCCCGGATGATTCCGGTCCGAATATCTCAATGACCCTACCCCTGGGAAGCCCCCCGATACCCAGCGCTTTATCAAGCGCAAGGGAACCTGTTGGTATAATAGGCACATCGATAATAGGTCTGCTCCCCAGCTTCATAACAGAACCTTTGCCGAACTGGCGCTCGATTTGAACCATCGCGTTTTCGACTGCCTTTTCCTTTTCCGGTAAAATGCTCATCCTATCCTCCCTACAAAGAAATGCTCATTAGCTTCTCATAAACAGCACCACTGGATTTCAGTTCGCTTTTGAACAAAATGATCTTATCCGCAACAAATTCTTCCGTTTCAAAACCTTCGAATTGTTTGATCGCATCATGGAGTTTTCCGGGATCAATTTTACCTTTTACTCGCGCAATTGTAAGATGCCCTCTAAAGGTCCTTTTCTCAGGCTGAAAACCAACCATCTCTAGTTTTTCATCTATATTTTTTTGCAATTTTGAAAGCAAATCCACTTGACCTATCATTCCAACCCATAAAACTCGAGGTCTTTTTATTCCCGGAAAAATGCCAATCCCTTTTGCTGCAAGCTGTATGGGGAAATGTCCTTCAATCGATTCAACCATTGCCTCCCCAATCTTTTTGACATCCGTATTACTGATATAACCTAAAAATTTGAGTGTGAGGTGTACATTTTGGGGGGGAACCCATCTCAATTTAAACCCGTAACCACGAATACCTTCCTGCACTTTAAAAATAGATGCCAGTATATTTTGCGGAAGCTCAATGGCTATAAAAGTTCTTATAAAATCAGACATGTTTCTGCATTCAGGAATTATCGACAATTCGTCATATTACACATATCATCGGTTACCTTTAGCTTTCAAACACTTAAACCGGAAGGGTGAATTGGGGTTCACCAAGAATAAATTTTCCCTCGGAAATCCATTGCTTCAAAATCTCAGCAATCTCTCGAGCCTTTACAATGCTTGAAAGCGGCACAGCCGGAACATTTTCGCCCCTGAATGTTATAAAACCGCTTTTAAGCTCTGCGTAGCTCACTTGTCCATTGCTTCTCGAAATCCCATTTGGATAATCATACCCATAATCGATAATTTGAGTAAATAACTCTTCATCTGAAACAGCAGCATATTGAGCGATTTCTTCGTTTAATAAGGGGATAGGAACGCCCAGTCCGACTGCAAGCGAACAACCGTAACCTTGTATGCTGACGCCCATTATCCATTTGGGGCTCATCTTCTTCAGATCTCCCATCACCCACAAGGTTCCTGCAGGTGTAACGGGAATACCCTTTTCCGTCCGGACTACGGAAGGTTTGTGTTGAGTTCCGTGCCAGGTAACAAATCCTTCGCCCCCCCCCAAAAAAATTCGAGTCCCCAGCCCAATCGTCTTGTAATATGGGTCATTGAAAAGAGGGCTCAACTGCCCTGCAGAACAATAGTTTACGTTCGCTGCTTGGGGTTTTAATGTACCCATATAGGTATAAACAGTTTTGTTCGTCAAATTAATAGCGCAGTTATAGTTCTGATAGCCGTTTCTAGGATTGCAAAGCACAGCATTTGTAAGTGTGGCTAATTTAATCTCCTTTTCGATTTTACGATTAGGATAACATGTTGTTCCATAAGCGGTCGCCTTTAATATGACTTTATTTCCTTCAAGCAGATCCTGAATCACATGCCCGCCCCCATAATTAAATTCACCGGGCGGAACTTTATTTAAGGGGTCATCCTCACAAGGCTGCGTGGCCCCGATATAGCAATCCACAGCAGCCAAGCCTGCGTAGGCAGAGACATTGTTCAACCAAACCTGAGAAGCCTTTATTCCAGGAACGGAATGCCCAAAATTCAAAAATGCCCCCGAAGAACACATCGGCGCAAAAGTCCCCGTGGTAACTACGTCAACATGCCTTGCAGCTTCTATCGGCCCTTCATCTTTGACAATATCTATTATTTCTTCGGCCGTAACTACAACCGCCATCCCGGACCGAATTTTTTCATTAATCTCCTGATAAGTTTTATTAACTTTATATTGTTGGTTCATTACAGGTTACTCTCTCCATCGCCGAATCTTCTCTCCAAAGAAGCTATAAAGTGATAAATGCGGATTAGATTCCCAACTCATTTATTCATTAATGTTACCGTTTTTATCTTAGTTGCAATATTGTTTTGTATCCATGCCATATCCCACCATTCAATCGGATTTACAAAAGTATTATGAATCAGCATACTGAAATGGAGATGATCTCCTCCGGCAAGACCTGTGGTTCCGGTTCTGCCGATAATATCTCCTTTAGACAATATCTGTCCAATCTTCACATCAATATAGCTCAAATGAGAATACATACTGAATAAACCGAAACCATGATCAATAAGAACAGTTTTTCCATAAATACCTATATTATCCGAAAAAACAACTTCTCCACTGTTTGCAGCGGGAATCGGCGATTGAAATACAGATGCCAGATCAACTCCCAAATGAACTTGATTATCTATAATATTGCCATTATATTTGTATTTTCGATGATCTGCAAATCCCGCACGTGTTGCTGATCTTGGAAGCCTCAAAAATATATCGTTCCAATGTAAAACATTTTTAGTCTTAAGCGTCAGCTCCTTAATTTTTTTATAACTGTCCGCACGTACCTCACGATTCACTTTAAGGAACTTAGCCAAAAGTGGGGATTGGGTATTGGGGGGAATATCGATGTCAAATTCCTGCATTTTAACTTTAAGAAATCCATCTGAAATATTTAGGGTATCGCTCTTGAAAGCTCTACGTTTTATATAATACGGAAAGCCTGCACGGGCGATATTACCGGCCGGATCAGTTGCTTTAATAAAAATTTCAGTTTCAGGCCCTTTTTTATAATCAAGTGCAAAAAAAGCCATAAAAATATTCTTATCTCGAAAATATCCGGAATGCCCTGGAAAAAAATCATTCCCGACAAACACGCCGCTGTCTGAACATGGTTCGGATAGCTTGTAAATGACAAGATTCGCTCCACCCTGGCTTATATTATGAACCCTGCTCAGGACATCCAGATCAGGTGGCCGCGTATCAATGCCGACAGTCTTTTCTATGTAAGTACTATTACCGTGAAACCATCCTCGCCAGGAAAAATCCCACACGGCTATACGCAAAATCGCATTGCCGTCTTTGATTCCCAGCTTTTTAGGCTCAATTAAAACTTCGAAGGATCCTTGTTTGAATTTCCCGCCCCTGATAAAGCTATCCGTCGGAAAATCTTTTTCAAATAAAGTAATCTCTTGGGTATCTTTAAACAAGCCAATCCATATCCTGCGCACACCGCTATGGGTATCGGATACTGAAACTCGAAGTTTTTGAGAATTCCCAAGAGATAATGTTGGGAGTTCAATGTTGATGGAAGGTTTTTCACCTTCCAAAGGTGTCCATAAAATCCATCCCAATGCCGATATAAGGATTAGACATGCGAATACAATCAACCCTGTTTTGAAATTTTTACTTTTAGCTCTCAATTTTTAGAAACCATTTTATTTCTTATTTTAATTTTGATTTTTAATAATATCAGCTCAATCATCGGTAATCAAGGCTTGTTTTTCGTTTCTTGACTTTTGATTATGTGCAAGATAGGTTATTAATAGATGATTTTAAATATTGGTCTTTATTTTCCCAACAACTGATCGGTTTTATACGATATTTGCCTTTAGCATTTGCCTTTAGCGACCTGCTTAACAAGCCGATATTAAAAATTAAAAGCAATTAAGACCTTAACTTTTTATAAATCAGGAAAGATTTCTTTTGGTTGTAATATTATGGGTAATGTTATTAAAACAGATAAGATATTAATTGGACATGGATTTCCTCTTGTTCTGATTGCAGGACCATGTGTAATCGAAAATTATGAAACGACTCTTGAGATTGCATCATTTTTAAAAGAACTGACCCAAAAATTAGACATTCCTTTTATTTTTAAAGCTTCCTATGACAAAGCCAACCGAACTTCCATAGACGCCTTTAGAGGTCCGGGAATTACAGATGGGCTTAAAATTCTTGCACGGATTAAAACAGAACTGAATCTCACAATACTTTCAGATGTTCATCGGATAAGTGAAGTCGCTATTGCAAACCAGGTTTTGGATATCATTCAAGTACCTGCTTTCTTATGCAGACAAACCGATTTCATTCTGGAAGTAGCAAATACCGGGAAACCGATTAATATAAAAAAGGGACAGTTTCTGGCACCTTGGGACATTGAAAATGTTGTTGAAAAGGCCATATCAACGGGCAATAAGCAGATTCTAATAACTGAAAGAGGAACAATGTTCGGATACAACAATCTGGTGGTTGATTTCCGGGGCATAAAAATGATGCAGGATATGGGGTTACCGGTAATATTTGATGCAACGCATAGTGTTCAACTGCCCGGCGGCGCGGGTAAAAGTTCCGGAGGCCAACGAGAATTCGCACCGATTCTCGCTAGAGCAGCAGTTGCTTCAGGAGCAGATGGAATATTCTTGGAGGTTCATAAAAATCCGGATAAAGCGCTTTGCGATGGGCCCAATTCTCTAAAATTAGAAAATCTTTATGAATTGCTTTACCAACTCAAAAATATTAAAAAGGCCCTGCATAATTAATCCGATTCCACTGGCTATCGGAATTAAAATGGTTATATTATATTAAAAGTTTGATTCAGCTGTAAGAATATAACTTAACAAAAATTTATGATTTCAAGTAAATTGGAAAATATACGGGCGTTGCTCCTTGATGTGGATGGGGTTCTCACCGATGGCAGCATCATTTATAATGATAATGGTCTGGAAACCAAGGTGTTTAATGTAAAGGATGGATTAGGTTTAAGGCTCCTTTTGAAAGCAGGAATAAAAGTAGGTATTGTAACCGGAAGACGTTCAAAGGCAATTCATCATCGCTGCAAAAATCTTGGTATTTCCCACTTATTCGAAGGTACCAGCAACAAGGCTGCAATATTGGATTTTATTATTGACCAAATAGGTGTAGCGGCCAACCAAATTGCATTTATAGGTGATGATTTGCCTGACATTTCAATTATGAGAAAAGTCGGATGTTCCATCGCTGTAAACGATGCCCATGAAAAAATTATTGAGAATGCAGATATGGTGACGACACATAAAGGCGGAGCCGGCGCCGTCAGAGAAGTTTGTGAAACGATACTGAAGGCTCAAGGAATTTGGGAAAAAACTCTGGAATACTTTTTATAATGTTCTTATTAAAATACAATAATCCTAAAAATTTAAAAATATTATTGTTATTTACCATTATCGTAACATGCGTTATCATACTATCTGTTTTCATCAACTATCGCCATATCTTAAATAAACCCGGCAATATCATTCCTTCTATTCAAAAAGGAGTTAATATATCCATCAACCAACTCCGTCATACCGCGACACGCAATGGAATGACGGAATGGAGTCTTGAGGCTAAATCCGCTCAACTTATCGATTCAAAAAAAGAGGCATTTTTACAAAATATAAGCTTAACATTTTTTCTCGATAATGGTGAAAAAATTTATCTAACAGCCAACCAAGGGGTTTTAAAAACAGATTCGAATGATATTGAAGTTTCGGGCAATATCATGATAAAAAATAACAAATACAGGCTTAAAACTGAAAATCTTCATTATGAATATGGTAGGCGAATTATTTTTACAAATGCCCCGGTAGAAATTTTCGGGGTCTCTTTCAACCTCATGGCTGATTCAATGGTTTTCAATTTTAATACCAACAAAATCCTTTTAGAAGGCAGCGTAAATGGTAATTTCAGTAAAAATATCAAGCTGTAAAAATATTTTTTGCCGTATTTTTTTCTTACTATTAATCTCTTACACTCTTTGTGCTGAATTAAATAATTATTTTGCATGTGCAGAAGATAAATCTTATTATCCGGATAAAGACAATGAAAATCAAAAAATTTATATCATTGCCGATAAATTTATATCTGATAGCGAGGTCGGATTTGCTGAATTTATCGGCAATGTCAGGGTGACCCAAGGGGCCATGGTAATCTGTGCCGAGAAGCTGAAAATTTACAATAGCCAGGACTCAAAGCTTCAAGAGAACCCGGCTATTGGAGAGGAATCGATAAAAAAAATTATTGCAAATGGTAAGGTCAAAATAACTTTTGACAATCGACTTGCAATGACGGATCAAGCAGAATATATCACCGAAGAAAAAATTCTGATTTTGTCAGGTGTCGATTCAAAGGTTATTAGTGGAAAAAATTCTATTTCCGGAACAAAAATTACCTTATATAGAGCCGATGGACGGATTGAAGTTGAAGGCCGAAACGAAAAACGAGTAGAAGCTATTTTCTACTCTGAAAAATTAAATTAAATAACTTAAGTTTATTTTATTCGTTGCCGTAGTTATATATAGCAACGATTCAAATTGAAGAAATGCCGAGATTATCTCTACAGAATTTGGTTAAGATCTATCATGGAAGGCAAGTTGTAAACTCTGTTAGCCTAAGTGTTGAAAGTAGCGGTGTTGTTGGTCTCCTTGGTCCCAATGGTGCAGGCAAAACGACTACTTTTTATATGACCGTGGGAATGGTAAAGACCGACAAGGGCAAAATCCTTCTCGACGATGAAGATATAACGGAATATCCTATGTACTTCAGAGCACGTAAAGGAATCGGCTATCTTCCCCAAGAAACTTCAATATTTAGAAAACTCAGCGTAAAACAAAATATAATGGCGATTCTTGAATTTCTTCCTATTGCAAAAACCGAAAAACAATACCGAGCCGACTCGCTTCTTGGTGAACTAGGTATTAAACATCTTTCCAACCAAAAAGCCGGTGTTCTTTCCGGAGGAGAGAGGAGACGACTTGAGATTAGCCGTGCACTTGCAACAAACCCGGCATTTATTTTACTTGACGAGCCATTTGCCGGTATCGACCCTTTAGCGGTTATCGATATAAAAAATATAATAAGGCATCTTAAAAAGCGAGGTATTGGAATTCTAATCTCCGATCACAATGTAAGAGAGACACTTGAAGTCTGCGATCAAGCATATATATTAAATAATGGCGAGGTGATTGAATGCGGCACACCTGAAAAAATAGCCTCAAGCGAAACCGCCCGCAGGATATATCTCGGAGAAGAATTCAAATTATAACTGAAGTTTCGCAGTTAAATTTAAAGGCAAAAAAAGGGATAATTTTTTGAAATTATAGGGAAAATAATTGAAAAGCGGCTCTGATT
>JAFGES010000103.1 GCA_016931455.1 Desulfobacterales bacterium
AAGTAATCAAGTAGGTCCAACAGAAAATGAGAAATATTATGACTACCAAAAACTGTTATAAGGCATGTCGCAAAAGAGCCGCACCCATTAGATTTCCGACACACCATATCCCGCAAATGCACCATTGGGAAAATTATTCAGATGCCGCCCTTGGTCTTGCCGGTGCGGTTGAGAATGATCATGGGGGTAAAGTGTAACCATGAATATTCAATACCTGAGAAGTCTTATTCGTGAATTAATAGCCATGCCACATGAAACGGAATGGTTGGAATTTAAATGTAATTTTGCCGATCCTCAATCTATTGGTGAATATTTATCTGCATTGTCAAATTCGGCTGCGATCAATGAGAAACATTTTGGATATATTGTATGGGGTATAGAGGATGCAACGCACATAATATCCGGTACCTTATTTAAACCTCGCCAATCAAAAAAAGGAAATCAAGAACTTGAAAGCTGGCTTACAATGCATCTTTCACCTCGGATCGATTTTAAAATTCATGAATTCACATATGATGAAAAACCAATCGTAATCTTTGAAATTCCATGCGCGAGCCATCTGCCGATAAGCTTTAAGGGGGTTGAGTACATCAGAATTGGAAGCTACAAAAAAGCATTAAAGGAATTTCCAGAAAAAGAACGGCAACTATGGAATTTGTTCGAGCGGATTCCGTTTGAAATGCAAGTGGCAAGGCAGAATGTCGCTTCAGATGAAGCCCTGAAATTGTTAGATTATCCCGCCTATTTTGATTTGACCCATCAACCGTTGCCGGATAACCGGGAAGGAATTTTAGAAAAACTATCGTCCGAAAAAATGATAACCAAAAAGGATGGTGGAATATATGATATTACGAATCTCGGCGGGATAATGTTTGCCAGAGATTTGGATTCATTTGAGCGGTTATCCCGAAAAGCGATTCGCGTAATTGTTTACAAAAATACAAATCGTGTTGAAACAATCAGAGAACAAACAGGTGTCAAAGGTTATGGTCCAGGGTTTGAAGGTGCAATTGCTTTTATAAACAATCTCTTGCCGGAAAATGAGGTTATCGATCACGCTTTACGAAAAAGTGTCCGTATGTATCCTGAAATAGCAATTCGTGAATTGGTTGCCAATGCTATTATCCACCAAGATTTCACTATTAGGGGTACAGGCCCCATGGTAGAAATTTTTTCCGACCGAATAGAAATAACTAATCCGGGAATCCCCTTAATTGATACATTACGTTTTATCGATGAACCACCGCAGTCAAGGAATGAAGCGCTAGCATCATTTATGAGAAGAATTAATATATGCGAAGAAAGAGGCAGCGGAATTGATAAGGTAATTTTTCAGGTGGAGTTTTTTCAACTTCCGGCTCCTGAATTTATCGTTTCTTCAAATCATACAAAAGCCATTCTATATGCACATAAAGAATTTGCAGAAATGGATAAATCCGACCGTATTAGGGCTTGCTACCAACATGCCTGTTTGCGGTACGTTTCAAATGATTTCCTAACGAACACTTCATTGCGGGAACGATTTTCAATAGCAAAAAAGAATTATTCAATGGCTTCGAGGATAATTGCAGATACACTTGATAAAAATTTAATTAAAAGGCACGATCCTGAAAATCTGTCAAAAAAACAGGCAAAATACGTTCCTTTTTGGGCATAAATTTTATGTGACTGGTATGTGATTAAGGAATGATATATTTTTGTTTAAGACGCAATAAAAACGCCATAAATACGCAATATGGTAAATATATATACAGTAAATATAATATGTTAAGAATGAAAGGTTTTGCATTCTAACTTTTTTTAAATCATAAGTTTATGTGACTGGTGTGTGACTGACGATTCAACGACTAAAGTTTTACTGAGATAATATAAGATATAATCATGATCATGCAGTTTTTTCTTCCCGTCGTGAAAAACTGAATATATCCTTACTTGATTTTGCCGGTGAACTAATTGAATCCATTAACGACAAAGCAAGGGTTTTCTGCAATTCCGATATCAATCAGATGTGAGAACCCGACAACAACATTCTGTGGAGAGGCCATAGATGTATCCACTCGGTTTAAAAAAATAAAGATTGCATACGTATCTGCAAGATCTTAACCTAAAAAACTCCGATAAACTTTTGACAATGCAAAACAACAGAGAGATAATTGTTTAAAAACATCGTCTATCAAATATAACATGGGGAGGTTCCAATGTACGCATTAGCTATAAACGGAAGTCCACGTAAGGGCGGGAATACCGAACTCCTCCTGAATGAGGTCCTCAGCAGTTTACATGATGCCGGGTGGGAAACGGAGCTTGTAAAGGTTGGCGGAACGGGAATTCGCGGCTGTTTGGCCTGTCAAAAGTGCTTTGGAAATAAAGACAATCAATGCACCATTGAGGGAGATAAATTTAACGACATTTTTTCAAAAATGCTAAAGGCTGATGCTGTGATTCTGGGTTCCCCGACCTATTTTGCGGCTGTATCAGCGGACTTGAAGGCATTGATCGAAAGAGCCGGTTACGTTGCTTATGCCAACAATCATGCTTTTTCCGGGAAATTAGGGGCAGCGGTGGTTGCAGTTAGACGAGGCGGCACCACACATGTATATGACACCATCAACCATATGTTCCAAATGTCAAGAATGATCATTCCCTGCTCAACCTACTGGAATATGGGCTTTGGCCTAAACAAGGGAGAGGTGCTTGAAGACGAGGAAGGCATAGCTAACATGCGTCATCTCGGAAAATGCATTGATTGGCTCGGCAGGGCCGTTAAACCCCATATTGCCGACTATCCAAAGTGATGGTTTTTCCAGGGTAATTGAGGGTGTACATAGTTAACTGTTTGGAACTATTACATTTGTTCCATAGGTAATAACAACATGACCAAAAAATCCTTTCCTCTATCGAAGGTCTATGGCTTACTCGAGCCGGGGCCGGTCGTTATGCTCACAACCGCCCGCAGTGGGCATCCAAATATTATGACCCTTTCGTGGCACACCATGATCGAGTTTGAACCGCCGATAGTGGGTTGCGTCATCAGTAATCGCAACCATTCCTTTGAGCTTTTGAAGGCAACCAACGAATGTGTCATTAACATTCCCACAGTGGAGATAGTTGAAAAGGTCGTGGGTTGCGGCAATTCCTCGGGGGCGAACATCGACAAGTTCAAGATGTTTTCCCTCACGGCCAAACCTGCCGAGCAAGTCGGCGCACCACTGATCGATGAGTGCTTTGCAAATCTCGAGTGCCGGGTGATCGACACGGATATGGTGGCCAAGTATTGCTTATTTGTTTTTGAGGTCATTAAAGCGTGGATCGATCCCACAGTGAAAGATCCACAGACGATTCATCATCTTGGAAGCGGCAACTTCATGATCGCGGGTGAAAGAATCAAGCTAAAGTCAAAGATGAAGTAGCGCCGGGAGGCTGTTCCTGCCTGCGCCGATGGTGGATCAAGTGGACTTGCCTTTGCCCTGAAAATATGTCATTAACACCCTCAAAGCCTGAAGAGGGAATCGCTTCGGATGAGAAAAAAAACGGCGTTTTGCCTGTTTAAATATTTTCCCTACGGGGGATTGCAACGGGATTTTATACAAATTGCAACAACTTGTAAGAATCGCGGTTATGATATACGAATATATGTGCTTTCCTGGGAGGGCAAAATACCGCTAGGTTTTGACGTACGTTTTGTTCCGGTTAAAGCATTGCAAAATCATACTCGTGTTCAAAAATATTTTCGATGGGTAGCAAATGATTTGGATCGTGATCCGGTGGATTGCGTCATCGGCTTTAACCGTATGCCTAGATTGGATGTCTATTTTGCTTCTGATAATTGTTTTTGTGAAAAAGCTGAAAGGCAGCGGGGTTGGTTATATCGTTTCAGCGGGCGTTATCGTGTGTATTCATCATTTGAAAAAGCGGTTTTCAGTGCGAAAAGTGATACGGTTGTGCTGTTGATTGCCGAATCCCAGCGCAAATCCTATTATTCCTATTATGGAACGTCGGAGGACCGGTTGAAGGTGCTGCCGCCGGGGGTTTCTAAAGAACTTAAAAAACCGGAAAATGCGACGGATATCAGAAAAGCGGTGCGTTGCGAATGGGGTGTTTCCGATAGTGAGTTTGTGCTGCTTCAAGTGGGGTCCGGTTTTATTACCAAAGGGGTCGATCGCTCTATTTATGCGTTGGCGGCACTTCCCGACGAATTGCGGAAACGAACCCGCTATTTTGTTGTGGGTAAAGATTGTCCGGGCCGATTTTTGCGGCTGGCGCATAAGTTGGGGGTTTGCGATCGTATCTGTTTTTTCGGCGGACGCGATGATATTGCGTGTTTGTTGCAGGGTGCGGATCTCATGGTGCATCCTTCCATTAATGAAGCCGGTGGTATTGTGCTTTTGGAAGGAATTATCGCCGGTTTGCCGGTAGTATGTACGGCGGCTTGTGGGTATGCGGTGCATATTGAACGCTCCGGGTGCGGATGTGTGATACCTGAACCGTATCAGCAGGAGAACCTGAATCGATGTTTACGAGAAATGCTGACATCTGATAAACTTTTTGAGATGGGTCAATGCGGTTTGCAGTATGCCGAGGAAACGGATTTGTATAGTCAGCATGAAGTTGCAGCCGATATTATCGAGCAGGTGATCGAGTATAAGTCCTGATGATCTATTTGACTAAAGAATTTGAGTCTTATTGGGCCGGCATGGATCCTTTCAAGGAAGTTGAAAAGCTTGACGGCGAGATGTTTCGGATAGTTAAGGCGCGTAAGACATTAAGGTTTGAACTAAACGGGAAGCGTTATTTTGCCAAGATCCATCGCGGTGTCGGTTGGCGCGAAATTGTCAAAAACCTGTTACAGTTCAAGCTTCCGGTGTTAGGCGCACAAAATGAATGGGCGGCTTTGAACAAACTGAAAAAGCTTGGAGTGGACACGATGACGCCGGTGGCTTATGGCTTGCGCGGCAAAAATCCGGCAAGACAACATTCCTTTATTATCACCGAAGAGTTGACAGACACTGAAAGTTTAGAAGATTTTTGCTGTGATTGGCTGAATAATCCTCCACCGTTTGCGCTGAAAAAAGCGTTGGTTGAAAAACTGTCTTGGGTGAGTCGATGCATGCATATTCACGGCATGAACCATCGCGACTATTATATTTGCCACTTTATGCTGGATATTTCCAAGGGACGGGAAAATATTGATCCGGAAAACATCAAAGTTTCACTGATCGATTTGCATCGTGCCCGGATTCGGCGTAAAACGCCCTATCGCTGGATGGTCAAGGATGTGGCGGGGATCTATTTTTCGACGATGAATATCGGTTTGACCAAACATGATCTATTTCGGTTTATGAAAATTTACAGTAATAAGCCGTTGCGACAAACCTTGCACGAGGATTTTTCCTTCTGGTACCGGGTTCGGAAAGTAGCTGAAAGGCTTTATCTGAAAGAGTTTGGGCGGAAACTCGATTTATAAATGTAATGTATAGACAGAGTCTGGATTTAAATAAATAACCGGAATCTTAGCACACGGCATCCAATCGAAATGAATCGACCGGGATCAAACTGCCGGGTTGCGTACCCTTGATGAATAGAAAGTGTCTGAAAAGTATAATGTTTTCATAGATGAACCCCAGTCAAGGGGCCGAAGAAGATGCATGACGCGAATGATATCAGCAGGGGGAAAGCAAGACATCCATGAAATCAATTTAAAACTGTGAATGTTCCGTCCGAACATTCCTCAACCCTATCCCTTAACGATGCCCCTTATCCCACCCGGAAGGGCATCAGAAATATTCATTTTCAAATAATTTCAATCTAACCGGAAAACTTTAGATTATGCTCAATAAAGTAATACGGTTTTTTTTAGAAAACAAACTCGTTACCCTTCTGCTTCTTATATTGTTCGTGGCATGGGGCATTGCCGTGGCTCCGTTTGATTGGCATGTAGGTTTTCTTCCCCGTGACCCTGTTCCGGTGGATGCGATCCCCGATATCGGGGAGAACCAACAAATTGTATTCACTCAATGGCCGGGCAGGTCGCCGCAGGACATTGATGATCAAATCTCTTATCCGCTTACCACTTACTTATTGGGAATACCGGGGGTCAAATCCATCCGTAGCTCTTCCATCTTCGGTTTTTCAAGTATCTACATCATCTTTGCCGAAGATATTGAGTTTTATTGGTCGCGTTCTCGCATACTCGAAAAACTCAACTCTTTACCCTCGGGATTATTACCGGATGGTGTTCAACCGGCACTTGGCCCTGATGCAACAGCCTTGGGCTAGGTATATTGGTATACCTTGGAAGGCCGGGATAAAGATGGAAATCCAACCGGTGGATGGGATTTGCACGAAACCCGAACCGTTCAGGACTTTTATGTCAAATACGGCTTAAATGCTGTGGAAGGTGTTTCAGAAGTCGCCTCTATCGGCGGTTTTGTTCAGGAATACCAAATTGATGTCAATCCAAATGCCTTAAAGGCTTACAATATCCCTTTACATAAAGTCATGCAGGCCGTTCAAAAATCCAACAAAGATGTGGGTGCCAAAACTATTGAAATCAATCAGGCTGAATATTTGGTGCGTGGCTTGGGATATGTGAAAAAAGTGGAAGATATTGAAAAAGCAGTCGTTGCAGTTCAAAACAATGTGCCTATCCGTATCAAGGATATCGGCGTTGTTTCATTAGGTCCTGCCACACGAAGGGGGGTGTTGGATAAAGATGGAGCTGAAGTGGTGGGTGGTGTGGTAGTTGTTCGTTATGGTTCAAATCCCTTACAAGTCATCAATCATGTTAAAGACAAAATCAAAGAGATTGCCCCTGGTTTGCCTAAAAAGATCCTTGAAAACGGGGTGGAAAGTCAATTGACGATTGTTCCGTTTTACGATCGCTCAGGACTGATTTACGAAACTTTAGGCACTTTGGAAGAAGCCTTATCACTTGAAATTTTGATTACCATTCTGGTAGTCATCGTAATGGTTTACAACTTGCGGGCTTCCATTCTTATTTCCGGTTTATTGCCCATTGCCATACTGATGGTGTTCATAGCCATGCGGTACTTTGGTGTGGATGCCAACATCGTTGCCCTTTCCGGTATCGCCATTGCTATTGGTACGATGGTGGATTTGGGGATAATTCTTTCTGAAAATATCATCAAACATATCAATGAAGTCCCACCCGGGCAAAAACTAATCAATACCATTTACAATGGAGCCTCGGAAGTAGCTACGGCTATTCTCACCGCTGTTTCCACCACCATCGTAAGTTTCATTCCGGTATTTACCATGCAAGCGGCGGAAGGTAAGCTGTTTATCCCCTTGGCCTTTACCAAAACCTTTGCACTTCTTGCAGCTTTGCTGGTTTCTCTGTTGATTCTACCGGCGCTGGCGCATTGGTTTTTCGGATTTAAAATTAAAAGCGAATCGATCAAAAAGTACGGCAGTATTGTTTGGGTCATTCTTGGAATTCTTTTAATTGCATTCACTTATCTATGGCCAGGGGTATTGCTTTTGCTTTTTGCAGTGATCGGAACGATTAAAACACTTATAGCCGAGAAAAACATTGCTCTGCCGAATTTTATTTCCAAACTATTAAATTATGCTGAGTTGGTCATTGTGCTCATTGGGGTAGTTTGGATATTGACAAAATATTGGTTGCCCCTTGGCCCATCTCAATCCTTATTTTTGAATTTCCTTTTTATTGTCATTTTGGTCGGATTTATTTTGGGTGCTTTTACCCTTCTGGAATTTCAGTACAAACGCGTTCTTATATGGTGCTTAAATAATAAATTCAAGTTCCTGACCATTCCCGGGGTCCTCATTTTATTGGGTGCCAACATCTGGTTGGGTTTTAATTCGGTATTTGGTTTTGCGGCTAAAGGCTTCGATACGGTTGGATGGGATGTTCGGCCCACCAAAGTTTGGTCGGGCTTAACCCATACATTTCCCGGTATAGGCAAAGAATTCATGCCTTCATTGGATGAAGGTAGCTTCTTATTGATGCCGACTTCCATGCCTCATTCGGGAATTGAATACAACCGAAGAGTAGTCGGCCAATTAGATATGCTCCTGAGCAACATACCTGAAGTGGAACTTACGGTCGGCAAATTAGGACGTGTAGAATCAGCTCTTGACCCTGCACCGATTTCCATGTTCGAAAACATCATCAATTACAAACCGGAGTATGTATTAAACAGCAAAGGGCACAGGCAAAGGTTTAAGGTCGATGATGAAGAACGTTTTATCACCTTATCCGGAGATACCCTTACCAATAAGGAAGGATTGGAACAAGGTATTGAAGCCGCAAATCTAATCCCTGACGACAAGGGCATGTATTATCGGAATTGGCGCGAACACATTCAGTCACCTGATGACATTTGGAATGAAATTGTAAATGTGACCCAAATACCGGGAGTTACCTCCGCCCCCAAGCTGCAACCCATTGAAACACGATTGATCATGCTGCAAACAGGTATGAGAGCACCGATGGGAATAAAGGTGTACGGCCCTGATTTAAAAACCATTGAAAATTTCGGCTTACAACTTGAAAATATTCTCAAAAAAGTGCCATCGGTAAAATCCGAAGCGGTTTTTGCGGACAGGATAGTCGGTAAACCCTACCTGCACCTGAATATTAATCGGGATGAAATTTCCCGTTACGGCCTCAATGTAGAAGATGTGCAACAAACCATCGAAACGGCCATCGGCGGCATGAAAATCACTTCAACCGTGGAAGGACGTGAACGATTCCCCGTTCGGGTTCGCTATCCCAGAGAACTTAGAGATGATCCTGAATCATTGGGCAAAATTTTGATGCCGACGCCTACTGGTGCACAAATTCCACTATCGCAAATCATAGACTTTGAATATGTAAGGGGACCGCAGGCCATCAAAAGTGAAGAAACATTTTTAGTCGGGTATGTGGTTTTTGATAAGCGGGAAGGTTACTCGGAAGTGACAGTGGTCAATGATGCACGAAAAACCATTCAGGAGAGAATTGATGCCGGTGAATTAACGGTTCCCTCAGGTGTGAGCTTCAAGTTTTCAGGTAGCTATGAAAATCAGGTAAGGGCCGAGAAGCGATTGTCTATCATCGTGCCGCTTGTTTTAGGCATTGTTTTTCTGATTTTATACTTCCAGTTCCGTTCCGTCACTACTTCACTGATGGTTTTTACCGGTATAGCAATGGCCTTCAGCGGCGGCTTTATCATGCTTTGGCTCTATGGCCATAACTGGTTTGCTAACTTTGCTGTTTTCGGCACCAACTTCAGGAATTTGTTCCAAATGCACACGATTAATTTAAGCGTGGCGGTTTGGGTCGGTTTCATAGCCTTGTTCGGTATTGCTACCGACGATGGAGTTTTGATGGCGACTTATCTGGATCAGAGTTTCCAGCGAAACAAAACAGATAATATAAAAGGGGTAAGAGCAGCAGTTGTGGAAGCGGGTCAAAGAAGAATAAAACCGGCGATTATGACCTCCGCCACCACCATAATAGCCCTTTTGCCGATTCTATCTTCAACAGGACGTGGATCAGACATCATGATTCCAATGGCCATTCCTGCTTTTGGAGGGATGATGGTTGCTACGGTCACGTATTTCATAGTACCTGTACTTTATGCTATGCGGGAAGAATTGAAACTTAAAAAGAGCTGATTATGAAAAAGATAATGTTTATAACAATTGCCCTATTGGGAATCGGCTCAATGGGTTATTCTCAAACGTTAGATGATTATTTCAAAATAGCGGCGGAAAACAATCCCGGCTTGCAAGCCAAATACAAAACCTTTAAGGCCTTCCTGGAAAAGGTGCCGCAGGTAGGCAGTCTCCCGGATCCTAATCTGTCGTTCGGCTACTTTATCTCACCTATTGAAACACGAGTGGGGCCTCAACGCGCAAGATTTTCACTTACCCAAATGTTCCCCTGGTTCGGCACACTTAAATCTCGGAAAAATGCTGCTGCTTTCATGGCGGAAGCAAAATATCAGGATTTTTTAGATGCCCGGAACAAACTGTTTTATCAGGTTTCGGCTGCCTACTACGCTTTGTTCGAGTTGAACCGATGGATAAAAATAGAAAAAGAGAATATCCAAATTCTTGAATCGTACAAAACCATCGCCGCTAAGAATTTTGAAAACGGCAAAGGGGCTATGGTGGACGTGCTGCGGGTAGATATCATGCTCAAAGATGCCGTCACAAATCTCAATATCCTGAAGACCAAGAAAAAGCCTCTTGAAACTCGTTTCAATAAGCTTTTAAACCGTGCTGAAAACGACTCGATCACAGTTCTTGATACCCTTGAATTAATGGCTTTGCCTGATGACTATCGTAAAGATTCACTATTGGCTTCTAATCCATTGATTGATGAATTGGAGCTTAAAATCAAAGCTAGTGAAACCGATGAGCAGATTGCCGTAAAACAGAGGTTTCCAACAATCGGTGTGGGTTTGGATTATGTAATTGTCGGCAAGCGTTCGGATATGACCTTATCCGATAATGGAAAAGATGTTTTCATGCCGATGGTTTCGGTTAGCCTGCCGATCTTCGGGAGCAAATACACGGCAGCTCAAAAAGAAGCCCGATTGATGCAGGAAACATTTAAACTTCAAAAAGAAGATTTAACCAATCAACTTACCAGCTCTTACAACATGATTTGGTTTGAGATTCAGAAACAACAAGATCTGGTTGAATTATACAATCAGCAAATATTGGAATCTGAACAGTCCCTGAACCTTCTTTTTACTGCTTATGGTAATTCAGGAAAAGACTTTGAAGAAGTCCTTCGGATGCAACAGCAATTGCTGAAGTATCAAAAAATGAAAGCCTCGGCAGTGGTAGAATTTCAAACTGCCTTGGCTGAATTGGATTATATCACCGCAAAAACAAAATAATTAAAAAACATCCGCTTGAGTTGCCCTTAATGAACAATTATTAAAAAGAAAAATCAAGAATTGAAATGAAAACTTTAAAAAATAAAACAATAGTCATAGCTGCCGTAGTCTTTGCAATGGGAGTATGGATAGGCTGGGTGCTTTTTGGTGATTCTTCAAAATTGGAAAATGATAAGCATAATCACATATCGAAAGCAGCAGATGAAACCATTTGGACTTGCTCTATGCACCCGCAGATTCGTAAAAACAAACCGGACAAGTGCCCCATCTGCGGAATGGATCTTATTCCCCTGGAAAGCGAAGAAGGTGAGATCGACCTCATGGCAGTCGGCATGTCCCCCACAGCCATGCGGTTGGCAAATGTTCAGACCATTGTTATCGGCTTAAGTCAGCCGATAAAAACAATTCGTTTGAACGGAAAAGTGCAAATCGATGAGAGACATCTCTATACACAAGCGTCGCATATCCAAGGCAGAATTGAAAAATTGATGGTCGACTTTACCGGTGAGTACGTAAAAAAAGGCCAAACAATTGCCTATATCTATTCTCCTGAATTAGTCACCGCTCAGGAAGAATTGTTTGAAGCGCAGAAAATCAAAGAGGCACAGCCTGCATTGTTTCAGTCGGCCAAGAAAAAATTGAAAAACTGGAAACTCACTGATAAGCAGATCAATCAAATCCTCCAATCCGATAAGGCTGCCGAACAGTTTCCGATACAGGCGAACGTATCCGGTTATGTAACAAAAAAAAGGGTCAACTTGGGAGATTATATCAAATTAGGTCAACCCATCTACGAGATAGCCGATCTTTCCAAAATTTGGGTATTGTTTGATGTTTACGAATCCGACATGAGCTGGATAAATAAAGGTGACAACATCCACTATACTATTCAATCCCTTCCCGGCGAATCCTTTAAAGGAACTATTACCTACTTGGATCCGGTAATCGATCCTAAAACAAGAGTCGCAAAAGCCAGAGTTGAAGTGAGCAATACGGAATTAAAACTAAAACCTGAAATGTTTGCCGGTGGGATCATTGAAACAAAAATCAAAAGCACAGGGAAGAAACTTATAATACCTAAAACAGCAGTGATGTGGACAGGTAAAAGGTCGGTGGTTTACATTAAAAATACGACCGCTCAAGGCATTATGTTCACCATGCGTGAAATCACTTTAGGTCCTGAATTAGACGAAGGGTTTATTGTAGAATCAGGTTTGCAGGAAGGCGATGAAATTGCAGTTAACGGCACTTTCAGCATTGATGCCGCAGCACAATTAGCAGGCAAACCCAGCATGATGAATCCTGAGGGAGGCGGAGCAATGACGGGACATATGCATGGAAATATGTCCGATACATCCATGAAGAGCAAACCCACCCGGTCAAATACGTGGTAACCTTCATGCAATTACAGTTTTGAACTTTCTGCACGAACGTCCCAAGCTTTACACGCGTCCCAAGCTTTACAAGACCTTAGTCTTTAGCTTTTTTAAAATTTAATTCGCAATGATTTTACAGATGCAACCGTCTGGCATAACCGACTCAAAAGAATCTTCAGCTGATATACGCAGGGGGAAAAGAAGATATAAGAGTTCTGCTCTAAAGAGATCGATTTTCAGTTAGTGAGACCAATTGGGATAATGTAAAAATTTTGTTGTAATTTTGTACAATATAATTATAATATTTTTATGAAGTTTGAATGCAACGACAAAAAGAACCATGATAACACAACTAAGCATGGTATCGACTTTAATACAGCTAAGGAATTGTGGAACGATAACAACCGAGTCGAAATTCAAACGTCATATCCACTTGAAAACAGAAGCATCCTTATAGGGAAAATTGATAAAAAACTATGGACGCCAATTTTTACCAGACGTGGCAATGCCATTCGGATTATATCAGTGAGGCGTGCCCGAAAACAGGAAACCACATTATATGGTCAAAAAGAAAATAGTTAAGAGCGCGGAAGAGTTTGACAGACGATTTGACGATGGCGAAGACATCCACGATCTCATTGATATGTCTAAGGCCCGCGTCATTCGCCATGGGAAGAAAGTGCGTATCACACTTGATGTAGCAGAAGAATTGATTAACGACATTGATCGCATCAGAGAAAGCATTGGTGTAGACCGAGGGGCATTAATCAAAGTATGGTTACACGAAAGGGTACAACAGGAAAGGTCTATTAATAGAGATTAAAAAAATAGCAAGAAATCCTGATAAATCCTGATAAATCCTGCAAATCCTGTATGAGCCCCTCTTCTTAGTATCCATCTTCTATCAACCAAGGTAAAGAGATACCCATTTTATTTATACCACTTTAACTTTCCCTCATTTACCCTCATTTGGATGTCCTTTTTTACTTGACCATTAAGGATTTGAGGGGCATAAGCTAAAGTAGGTAACTTAAGTATAGAGAGCCATATCGGCAAGGGATCGAGAGAATTATTATATGTCTGAAATTTATACCGAAAATAAACCCAATTTTATAAAACTATGGCTTGTGGCGGTTCGGCCTTTTTCCTTGACGGCATCGGTTATACCGGTGCTTTTCGGCACGGTAATTGCCGTCACGACGGGAGGCGCCTCCTTTCGACCATTGCTTTTTCTGTGTGCTTTCTTCGGAATGCTTGTTCTTCATAGCGGTGCCAATCTTCTCAATGATGTATATGATTATCGCAGGGGTGTCGATCGACAAATCAATCCCGTGAGCGGAGCGGTTGTGCGAAAATGGCTTAGCGAGCGGGAAGCCTTCAGAGCTGCGTTGTTTCTGATGGGGCTGGGAATTATACTGGGGATTTATATCTTTTTATTCGTAGGCTTACCTATCTTATATATCGGCTTTGTAGGTATCATTATCGGCATACTCTACACATGGGGCCCCTTTGAGCTAAAATACCACGGGCTTGGCGATTTAGCCGTATTTTTAACTTTTGGGATTCTCGGGTCGGCAGGTGCCTGGATTGTCCAAACCGGTTCATTTTCATGGATACCGGTTGTATGGGCGGTTCCCATGTCTCTTATTGTGATTGCCATTCTTCACGCGAACAACTGGCGGGATATATCGAGCGATACCCGGATTGGGATTAAAACCGTTTCGTCTTTATTAGGCGACCGTATGTCAAAAACGTACTATGATTTTCTTCTGATTTCACCTTTTATCGGGATACTTATGATTCTCGTCGTATCTCGGTTTAACGGTTTTGGTCCACCTATGCCTTGGACTTTTTTGATTTGTTTTGCTGCTTTGCCTCCGGCAGTAAAGCTGATGAAGATGGCCGGTATACGGCATAAACCCGAACACTTGGAAATATTTCGAGGTCTTGATGGCGCAACCGGAAAGCTCAACTTCATTTTCGGACTTCTCTGCGTTGCCGCTCCTTTACTAGACGTCATAATCCAGCGAATGTTCTGATGAAAAAAAATACTGCTTTTATCGTCATCATGATAACGGCAGTAGCGCTTTTTGTTCCGCTGTTTATTACCCGAGGTCTGAACGGGTTTGATTTCTGGTGGTGGATGTCCTTTAATCTGATCATTCTCATTGCTGTTTCCGCCATATTAGATCAGTCTTTAAAGAGCGATTTTACGAATGACTTGTCCCGGGATTTGTTAAAAAAAATTATTCTGGGAATCAGTTCGGCCCTTTTTCTGTATTTTGTATTTTTTTTCGGAAATATATTTTCCAGAATCCTTTTCCCATTTGCAGGCACCGATATCAGTAAGGTGTATCAGTTTAAAGGAGATGCTTCATCTCTTAGAATTGCATTGCTGATGCTTTTTATAATAGGCCCGGGGGAAGAAATATTTTGGCGTGGATTCATTCAGCGCCGATTTCAATTTCATTTCGGCGGCTTGCGCGGATTGATCTGCGCCACCGCACTTTATTCGGCAGTTCATGTCGGCAGCGCCAACCCGATGCTGATACTGGCCGCCATGATTTGTGGGTTCTTTTGGGGGGTTCTCTACCTCAGATATCGCTCAATGGTACTCAATATTACGAGCCACGTGTTGTGGGATGTAGCCGTTTTTCTTGTTTTTCCTTTTTCCGTTTGACACAAATATTAAGGGGCAGATATATATTTCAATATGGATTATGATAAAAGCAATGAGCAGCTTAAAAAATTGTCGCAGATTATAGTTGAAGTGTTAAAAGATCTTGCTGTTAAGAGGAAAAATCTCAGTACGCATTCTCTTTTTTTGAGTTTGTCTTCCCGGCAGGAAATCAAAGATCTGATTGCACTAAGACATGAGCCGTTCAAATCGTTTGATGGGGACCGGAGTTCATCATCTATTGAGAAACTCGAGGCTCAAAAAGAGCGACTTTTAAAACAACTGAATGAATTGGAAACAAATCATTCAAGAGCAAGGAGTTTTTACGAGCGCGCGTTGCTGATTTTTGTTGATACGATTCGCGTAAATGAAAATGAAACATTTCATGAATCCGCTGATCAGTTCAAACAATTAATCAAAGCCGGCGCGGAGATTCGGCAATTGGAAGGTGCATTTGAATCGTTTAGAACTTCCATAATGAGAGAAAAATTCTTTCATAAACCCGACAGAGTGGATATAATAAAGCAACCCACTTTGTTTAACCGTTGGTTGAAAAGTCCCAAAAAGGATTCGGATGAAGCCCAATTTAAAGTTACCTATCTACCGCTGTTTAAGGAAGCCTTTCATAACATTTTAAATGAATTTAGATTATATATTGACGAAAATTCAAACAATATAATATCCGAGATCGAAGACCGAATTCAACGGGCCGCTGACTTGAATGATATCCTTTCTATTAATCAGGATGTATGCAAACTGATAAAAGATAATATTAGCCGGTTGGATGCGGAAAGAGAAGAGGCCGCTGCTTTAGTCAAGGAAATCGGGGTAAAGCTTGACGAAGTGAAAACTCAATTTCTTGGCTCACTGAATCAAGCACGTGAAACACATCAGGCAAATAATGATTTCAATGTCCAGTTGGAAGATCGGTTGAAAGAATTCAAAGGAAGCGTCAAATTCAGCCGAACATTATCGGAACTTAAGCGTACCATAGTTTCAAACTTGGCAATTATCGATACGGCGATTAAAAATAAATATCAAGAAGATCTGCTTCGAATGGAAGACATTGACAAGAAAATGGGAATTCTGAGGCAGAACATTGATTATATGCGCAATGAGATACTCCTTGCTGAAAATCGCTATAAATTTTTAGAACAGGAAATATTGATAGATCCGCTTACCGGTATCTATAACCGTCGGGCTTATGAAAGACACATGCTGGAAGAAATTCAGCGTTATCTGAGGCATCAGCATACTTTCTCAATGCTTTTACTGGATGTGGATCACTTTAAGCAAATTAACGATCGCTGTGGGCATGCCGTTGGTGATAAGTGTCTTAAAGAAATTGTCAACCAAGTAAAGCCGAATCTGAGAGAGAGTGATTTTTTTGCACGTTTTGGTGGAGAAGAATTTATTGTGTTTCTTCCGGAAACGGATTTGTCAGGGGCAATGATTGTAGCCGAGAAGCTTCGCAAAACTGTTGAGAAGACGGACTTCATTTATAAAGGGAAAATAGAGAAAATTACCGTCAGTATCGGCGTGACGGCGATAAAAATATCGGACCAAAGCCCTAAAACGCTTTTTAATCGGCTGGACGAGGCGTTATACGATGCCAAAAAAACCGGGCGTAACCGCGTAATGATTCGATAATATTTATAATAAAGATTTAAAGGGAGGATATCAATGCCAGAAAAAGAGTCCATTCGTCTTGAAGGCATTTTGAAAAATCCTGAAGTGCGAGAAGTAATCGCTAATACCAACCCCAATATGGTTGAAAGAAGAAAATACGTCCCTAAAAAATGTGATGTGTTTTTATCTTCTTATACCGTTTTGAAAGAGCAACTTCAATATAGATTTGATATTCATCCGGAAGCAAAAAGGCAACTACCGAACATTATCGATAATAAGGTGCAGCTGATTTTAGGTATGGATGCTGTTGAAGAATCTTTCAAAAAAAATTACTGCAAAAAGCGTAACATCGGTATTGTTTTTTCGGGCGGACCGGCTCCCGGAGGACATAATGTCATTGCGGGCCTTTATGATGCCGCCCAAAAAGCAAACCCTGACAACAAACTTTATGGTTTTTTACTTGGACCGGATGGTATCATAGAAAATCAGGCCATCGAGCTGACGCAAAGTATCATTGACCCTTATCGGAATATAGGGGGATTCGGCATGATTAAGACCGGCCGTGCCAAGATTGATACCCAACAGAAGATGAATTTGTCTAAAGAGACATGTAAAAGTCTCCGATTGGATGCACTGGTCATCGTAGGGGGTGATGATTCGAATACGAATGCAGCCTTTTTGGCACAAGAAATGTTTGAAGATGGTATTCAGGTTATAGGCGTTCCCAAAACGATCGATGGGGATATACAGGTCAGAGATATGGCCGACAATGTTTTATGTGCCATGTCATTTGGGTTTCATACAGCGGCGAGGGCTTTTTCCAACCAAATCAGCAATCTATGCACCGATAGCAGTTCTGATGTAAAATACTGGCATATTTGTAAAGTTATGGGAAGAGTTGCCAGCCATCTCGCTCTTGAAGTTGCCTTGCAAACCCACGCAAATATAACCCTGATCGGTGAAGACTTGGCCGACTATGTCGATTGGGATAGAATCAAACGATCCGAAACAATAGATTATAATGCCTATGGTATGACGCTACGGCATCTTTCGCGAGTCATTTGTGATGGAATAGTGAAACGGGCTGCTGTTGGAAAAAATTACGGCGTCATTGTTATCCCGGAAGGGGTTTTAGAATTTATTAATGAAATTCAGATTTTTATCATTAAACTCAATGCAATTATCGCTGAATATAATGTAACCCATGATAATGGATTTCACTTGGATTTCCCAAGTCTTGAGGACAAACTTGAATATCTTCGTCGACTGGCCCGCCGGTCCCGGGAAGAAGGTTCCTTTTCAATCTGGAATACTCGTGATGATGACCTGTTCAATGATATTCCGGAATTTTTCCAGGAAGGCCTGCTTATGGAAAGAGATAGCCATGGAAATTTTCAGTTTTCGCAGGTAGAAACTGAAAAGGTCCTTATGGGATTAGTGGGTGACTATCTGGAAATTCTAAAAGAAAAAGGGATCTATAAGATTGGTATCGAAAGATCATATTATCGAAAAACCCTGAAAGATGAAGGGCTTGATCCCGATTATTTCGGCCCTGTTTTATTTGAAAACTATGATAACGATATGTTTTTACTGATGAGGCCGAGTATAATATCTTTAAAAACACTTAAACAGGTCCTCATAAAAGCGGATGTGATTCGGGAAGAAGAAAAAGTTCCCGCGGTGATTGAAAAGATTTATAAAAAATCCGTTCCAAAATTTAAAACCCAGATTCATTTTTATGGATACGACGGTAGGGGTAGTGATCCGACTAAATTTGACTGCAATTACACCTATAACCTCGGATTGACGGTTTTCAGCCTAATTGCCAACGGAGCAACCGGCCAGATGGCTGCGATAAGAAATTTAGAAAAAAATTTTTCCGAATGGGACCCGATCGGTATCCCCATTGCGCCCCTGATGCACCTTGAAGAAAGAAAAGGTAAGCTGGCGCTGGTATTGGAAAAAAGTATTGTAAATTTGGATTCGGTCGCTTTTAAAATTGTTAAACAATTGCGTGAGAAATGGCTGGCAGCATATCCCGGAGAGGATAATTACCGACGACCGGGCCCGATTCGCTTTGCAGGTAAAAGTGAGGAAGATAGACCGATTACCCTGGTATTAAACGCTCTTGGAAGTTTTAATGATTAAAAAATGCATCCTATAGATCGATCAGTGCAATGGAAAAATTTCAGTCCATTGCACCGATTATCTCGAAGCCTTCTTTTTCAAGTGCATTTCTGATACTATCAATCGAACAGGCGGAAAGCCGAAAAGAATATATTTTTTTATCCATCTGTTGTGCGGTTTGCCCCACATTGATTATCTCTACCCCTTGCTTCTGAATAATTTGTAATACTTTTTGGAGCGCGTCGGATTTTTCCCCCAAAACCACATCAATACGGGAACCGGCCCTAAGAATACCCATCATATCGATAAAGGCTCTTAAGATATCACTTTCAGTTATGATGCCGACGACTTTATCATTTTTTACAACCGGCATTCCGCCTATTTTATGCTTGTAGATGAGCCGAGCGGCTATTTCGATATCATCATCAGGATCAACTGCGATGGGATTTCTTATTAATAAGTCTGAAAGAGATACATCCGCCAACATAGAAGGGATCAGACCTTGTTTTAAATCCGCCAGGGTCACAAAACCCTCAAGCCTGTTTCCTGCGGAAACCACGGGTAAATGGCGGATAGAATGTGATTGCATCAACTCGATTGCCTCTTTAATGGAGGCTTTTGCTGTGACAGTAATCGGATTGAGGATCATTAAAGACTTAATTTGCATAGCAAGTTTCCTTCAATTCAGCCTTAAAGTTGTGTATCTGTTCTATCCGAGCGTTTTATGACCGTATTAAGCGGGTTGAAAATTACAAAGCGGTTCTTCAGCCAGAAAATCTCCGGTGGCTTCATATGCTCTGGCACGACAGCCGCCGCAGACTTTTCGATATTCACATTTCCCACATTTACCTTTTAGATTATCAAAATCACGCAAAGATAAAAAGACGTCGGATGTGTTCCAAACATCTGCAAAAGATTTGCGCGTAATATCGCCGCAATTGATTTGGAGAAATCCGCAGGGTTGTACAATGCCTATGTTTGAGATAAAACAAAAACTCGTACCGCCTAAACAGCCGCGGGTAACGGCATCTAGACCATATGTTTTATAGGTTACGGGTATGCCGTCTTTTTTAGCTCTTTGCCGAATAATGCGATAATAGTGAGGTGCGCAGGTGGCCTTGAGTTGCAGAGGTGTTTTGCCTCTTTGATCGTAAAACCAGTTCAATGTCTCTTCGTATTGTTCGGCTGTGATTTCTTGATCGAGAATATACTTTCCACGTCCTGTTGGAACCAATAGGAAAATATGGTGAGCAACTGCGCCCAGGTTTACGGCAAGCTCCTGAATTTTGGGAATTTCATCCAGATTCGCTTTTGTAATGGTCGTATTGATTTGAAAATCTATACCGGCTTCTTTTGCGATTTTAATGCCGCGAACGGCACCGTCAAAGGCTCCCTCCACCCCTCTGAAATTATCATGGCTTTCTTTGGTTGCACCGTCTAAACTGACACTTATCCTCTTTATTCCCGACTCCGCCATTTGTTTGGCGTTTGTCTCGGTGATAAGAGTTCCATTGGGCGCCATAACCATCCGCAGCCCTTTTTGTGTTCCGTAAGAGGCAATTTCGAAAATATCGGGTCGCATCAAAGGTTCACCGCCGGTTAGGATGACAATCGGCTTTCCAACTTCTGCGATCTGGTCTAAAAGACGCAAAGAAGCTTTTGTGTCTAGTTCTCCGGCATAAGGGCCGTTGGTTGCAGATGCTCGGCAGTGCATACAGGAAAGATTGCAGTTACGGGTTGTCTCCCATGCAACGAGTCGCAAAGATGCCGCATTGTCTTCACCATGCGGGTGGGCTTTATGATGGGGCCGGCTTGTTTGGTTTGTTTTCATTATTACAATTAATTCCTTTGGCCGCAAATCGGCCGTGTTGCTTTATTTACTTATTGATTAATCGCTTTTGCAGCTTCAATGGCAAAGTAGGTAAGAATCATATCCGCTCCGGCCCTTTTAATTGCCGTGAGAGTTTCCAACATGACTTTTTCGCCGTCCAGCCATCCCATTTTGTCGGCGGCTTTAATCATCGCATATTCGCCGCTGACATTATATGCTGCGATCGGAAGATCGATTTCTTCACGCGTACGATGGATAATGTCAAGATAAGGAAGTGCCGGTTTTACCATGATAATATCGGCACCTTCTTCTATATCTAGGGTCACTTCACGGATGGCTTCCAGTGCATTGGCCGGGTCCATTTGATAAGTTCTACGATCTCCGAATTTCGGGGCGGAGTGGGCTGCATCGCGAAAGGGTCCGTAATAGGCTGAACAATATTTGGCAGCATAAGACATGATCGGCACGTGACTGAAATTGTTTTCATCGAGTGCATCGCGAATTTCAGCAACCCGGCCGTCCATCATATCCGATGGTGCGACCATATCGGCACCTGCTTTCGCATGTGAAAGCGCGGTTCGCGCTAAGAGGTCAAGTGTGGCATCATTGTCGATAATATTTCCTTCGACTATGCCGCAATGGCCATGGTCCGTATACTGGCATAAACATACATCCGTAATGACGACAAGATCAGGAATCTGTTTTTTGAGTTCACTGGTTGCTTTTTGAACGATACCGTTTTTTGCATAAGCCTGAGTTGCCAAGGGATCTTTTTTTTCAGGAATTCCAAAAAGCATGATTGCCGGTATTCCGAGTTCATAAGCGGTTTTTGCCGTTTTAACTAAATTATCGATGGATAGCTGATATTGCCCGGGCATGGAGTCGATCGGATTTTTCACTCCTTTACCATCGATGGCAAAAAGCGGGAGGATCAAGTCATTGACGGTTAATATTGTTTCACGTATCATCCGACGCATAGCCTCACTTTGACGTAAACGTCGGGGCCTGTAATCTGGAAATAACATGGATGGCTCCTTTAAGCGATTTCTTCATCTGTTAAATAACATGCAGGGTCCGGCGCCCAAATATCTCCGGTTACGGCTTCAGCTCGAACTCTGAAGTTGCCCGCACAAATATCGAGCCAACGACAGGTCGCGCACCTTCCCTTAACATGATTCTTTTTCTCTTTTAGTTTTTTCATGAGCGGCTCTGATGTATCGGTCCATATTTCCGAAAAGGGACGTTGCTTGACATTTCCAAAACTATAATGTCGCCAGAATTGATCGGCATGAACTTCTCCATCCCAGCTGATGCAGCCGATACCTCTACCGGAATTATTGCCTTCATTCATCTTGAGTAGTTCGAGAACCTCTTTCGCTCTTTCGGGGTTTTCTTTGAGCAGGCGCAAGTAAAGAAACGGTCCGTCGGCATGATTATCAACCGTTAGGACTTCTTTGGATTTTCCCTTGTCATGCAGCTTCTTGGTAAGATCCATGATTAGATTAACCACCGCACGGGTATCCTCATGGGATGAATCTTCTTCAACGAGTTTTGATCCGCGGCCCGCATAGACGAGGTGATAGAAACAGACTCTTGGAATATCCATTTTTTCGAGCAGATCGAATATATTGGCAATTTCACCTTGATTGAACTTGTTGATGGTAAAGCGAAGCCCAACTTTAATTCCTGCTGTTTGGCAATTTTTTATACCTTCGATTGCGGCATTAAAGGCCCCTTTTATGCCTCTGAAGCGATCGTTGATAGCCTCCATTCCATCAATGCTGATGCCGACATATGAAAGTCCGATTTCTTTAAGTTTGCGGGCCATTTCTTCGGTTATGAGTGTTCCGTTGGTTGAAATTACGGCTCGCATTCCTTTTTCAACAGCATAGGCTGCAAGTTCGGGTAAATCCTTTCGCATCAAAGGTTCTCCACCTGAAAACAAAAGAACCGGTACTCCGAATCGGGCGAGATCATCGATTAGAATTTTGCCTTCCTCATACGAAAGTTCATTATCAAAAGGGATGTCTTTAGCATGCGCATAACAGTGTACACATTTTAAGTTGCATCGACGTGTGATATTCCAAACGACAACCGGACGTTTATCCTTGGAAAACTGAAGCAAGTGGGAGGGGAGTTGGGATGACATCCGTCCGTAACGCAGAGCATCCGACGGCTCGACGGTTCCACAATAAAGTTTTGATATTCCGATCATTTAAAATTTAGACCTTCCTTTTTTTTGTTGTTTAAGATGCAGTGGGCTCATCTTTAAGAAAATTACTGATAAAAGCCTCGGGGGCCAAAAGCGCTTTTCTGGTGATAAAGAAACGGTTTTTCCCGGTTTTTTCTCTGACTAGTTTGAGACCGTATTCAAAATCTTTCGTCAGTTGTCTATAAAAATCTTCCAGTTTGACAGCCGAGTTTATAAGTTGTTCCATGATGAAATCGATTGCATCCTCTTCAATAACCAGATTAATATCATGGTTTTTGAAAAAATATAGCTCTATCTTTTTAATTTCATCATAATAAGATTTTATTTTTTTTAAAATGTTTCCGATGTCCATTATATTTTTGCAATAAAAAGATGCAACGAGCTCAATACGAGTCGGCGTCAGACTTAGGTTGTATTTATCGGTCAGATTTTTTTTATTTGATTCCACATATGCTTTTATAAATTCTTTTTCTTCATGCACCAGTTTTTCAAATGTTGCAATGAATTTATTATCATTCGGCGCTGAAATCAATTGCTGAAGAAATTTTTCGGGATCTTCAAAAACATCACAAGTCACCGGAAATATTTTCATAGGAGTTGACGGTAATTTTTTTTCAAACAGCAGCAGGGCTTTTTCAACGACGCTGACTAATCCTCTGGCGCCGGTATTTTCTTCAAAAGCCTGTTTTGCTAAAATACGCAATACTTTAGTTTCAAATTTGATGTCGATACCATAAGCCGCAAAATCGAGTTTTTTCCCGAGAATTATCGGATTGTTGGGATTCTTCAGAATTTCAAACAGATCTTCTTCGGTTAAATTTTCGAAAACGGCTCTTACGGGAAGGCGTCCGACAAATTCCGATTCAAAGCCGAATTGTATCAGATCTTCGGCCCTTACATTTTTTAGAATATCAAATTCTTCTTCCGAGCCGGTAATGTGTGCTCCAAAGCCGATGCCTTGCTCTTTAATACGTTTTTTAATAATTGGACCAAGATCGGAAAAGGCACCACTGACAATAAAGAGGATATTTTTAGTATTGACGGTACTTTTTTCACGTTTTCCGGTTTTTCGAAAACGTTCTATTTCTTGAATCATCGAGATAGGATCATGCGGAACTTTTAGATCGACATCGGTTTCTTCCATGGGTTTGAGGAGGGCACGCTGCACACCAGTCCGCGATACATCCGCGCCGATAATGTTATGACTGGATGCAATCTTGTCGATTTCATCAATGTAGATAATGCCGTATTGGGCCCGTTTAATATTACCGTCAGCCTCCTTGACAAGATCTCGAACCAGGTCTTCTACGTCACCTCCGACATACCCGGTTTCGCTGAATTTGGTCGCATCTCCCTTTACAAAGGGAACTCCTATTTTTTTTGCAATCAGTTTGATCATATAGGTTTTTCCCACGCCGGTCGGACCGATCATTAAGATATTGTTTTTGATGCTGCCGACAAGCTCGTTGATATCATAGGAAGATGCTTCAATACATTTTATCCGATTAAAGTGGGTACATATTTTTGTGGCCAGAATCGCTTTTGCCCGATCTTGTTTGACAATATACTGGTCAAGGTAGGAGACAAGATCTTCAGGTTTTAAATCGAATTGGATTTTTTGATCTTTTTCCGGGGATTTTTCCGATCTTTCTAAAATGGATTCTTCCGGCAATACAATCGGCGATACTACTTTTACATGGCTGCCGAACTTTTTGGATAAAAATTCGCTTATTTCTTTTTCAATTTCTTTAGGATCCGGTAATTTTTCATTTTTTGTATTCATAATTATAAATTATAATCATGCCGATGCGAAAATGCAAGTCGCTAAAAATCCCTGTCAACAATCAATGGTTTGAGAAGCGCGATCAGTTGTGGGTGCATCCATTAGGTGCTCATTTTTCAAGCTCATTTTTATCCACTGGTTTTCCTAGTTTGGCTTCCACTTCCTCTATAAGGTCCTTGATATAGGATTTATTGTTAATGCCGTATTCTTTGTAATATTCAATTATACGGGGTTGGCCATCCAAAACTTCGCCAGGAGCGAGTTTCTCCATGAATGCTTTGTTGACCAGGGCAAGTTCATAATAAGGATCGATAGCCAAGGCTTGGTCAAAGCATTTGATAGCCTCTTCTTTTTTGCCCAGCTTTGCATAGCAAATTCCCATGTTGCCATGGGGCTGAGGGGTGCTGTTATTAATCGTCAAACTTTCCTTGAAAGCATTAATGGCTTGTTCCCATTCCGCCTTTTTCATCAATTCAACACCTCTACTAAATATTCCCTGAGCTTTTAGAAAAGTATCTACATCCGTTCCGTTAACGTCAGCAATTAACTTTTCGATGAATTTACACAATCGCCTGGCTTCACGGACGATATAATCATCCGGATCACCCAGCAGCAAAACTTTTTGAAAGGCTTTAAGACCATTGGCGATATCGAAGTCTTTATAATAAACGATGCCCAGGTTGTAATATGCCTCAACAAAGTAGGGAAAAGCGGCAATTGCTTTTTTAAAATAGTGTTTCGCTTTTTCATTTTCATTTTTAAAGGCAAAAAGCGACCCCATACCATAATTTACATAATGATTATCCGGATGGGTGTTAAATAGAGGCACTAAGATCTTTTCAGCCCGATCCAAACGATTCTTTTCAATATCCTTTAAGGCCATGTCAACATTCTTTTCAATGGCTTCATCTAATTCAATAACAACGCTTTTTCCATCGGACTTTTGAAATTTTTCCATATGGTATTTTTCTGCGCTGCTATAATATGAACAAGGGCTGCAGGCCGGGGTGCGAATGGCCGCACAACACTTGGCGCACACTGCTTTTGGGTCATAAAGTCGGCATAGGCGTTTTCCCTTGGTCTTGTTGCATACAGGGCATTTTTGCTTCACAAAATATTCCTTTTTTTGCAATTAGTTGTCAATTTTGATACGGATTGCTTTTTTCTTTTGTCGCTTGTCGCTTAATGAATATTACATCCAATTGAAATGAAATTCAATCGCCGTTATTAAATGTAAATTTTTTCAACCCGCTTCAAATGGGAATATTTCGAGGTGAGGGCTTTTTGTGTTGGATATCAAAGGTGATAAAAATCAAATAAATTCGCTTCGCTTGATTAGCAGATGGTATTAGACAAAAATAAAAAAATTGTGGGGTATAGATTTTTTAAGCAATAAAAAAGAAATAGGCAATTTAACCTAAAAAATTGATTTTATATATAATGGTGCGCCCGGCAGGAATCGAACCTGCGATCTTCAGCTCCGGAGGCTGACGCCCTATCCACTGGGCTACGGGCGCACTTGAAAAAATAAATAGATAATCAGCGCAGAGAAGTCAAGTTTGAAATCATTTTTCATCCATATTGTTTAAAAAGACCTTTCCGTCCAATGCTTCTTTTGCTTCTCCCACGACGTAAAGAGAACCTGAAATGCAGACGGCATCCTGCGGTGATGCGGTTTTGAGTGCATATTCAACGGCATTGTTAATATCGGGGATAATTTCAACATCCGAGATTATTTTTTTTGCGACGTCATAGAGCTTTTGAGGCTCTATACTGCGATCGATTTTGGGGCGGGTTAGAATCACTTTGGAACAAACCGGAAGAAGGTGCCGAAGCATTGCCGCATAGGGCTTGTCATTTAAGATGCCGATAATAAGTATCAATTTCCGGTTAGTTATATTTTTATGAAGAAACTTAGCTAAGTTTCTAGCGGCGGCCAAATTATGCGCACCATCCAGCAGGATAAGGGGAGAATCGCAAACCACTTCCAGTCTACCCGGCCACCTGTTTTGAGATAACCCTTTGCGGATACTTTCCAGAGGCAGTTTTGCCGATTTTCGATTGAGCAGCTCGCATGCTGCCAGAACAAGTGCTGCGTTGTCAACCTGATAGCTGCCCAATAATCCGGTTTGCATTTGGGGCCAAACAGTGTCGATTCCAAAATAGGTAAAAGTTTGATTTTTGGTTTTTTTGACTCGAAATTCTTTTCCGAGACAATAAATTTGAACCGATTTTGTTCGTGCGATCTCCTTGAGCACTGAGAGGGCGTTTTTTTGTTTAACGCCGGTTATCACCGGCGCATCATTTTTTATAATACCGCCTTTTTCTCCCGCAATTTGGGCAAGTGTGCTTCCGAGATAGATTTGATGTTCAAGGGATATATTCGATATTATTGAAAGAATAGGTTGAACAACATTGGTTGCATCCAGCCTTCCGCCCATGCCGGTTTCAATAATGGCCCAATCCATATTTTGTCTCGCAAATTCATAAAGGGCCATTGCTGTTGCATATTCGAAAAAAGTAAGCTGGAAATTATCCTTACAGACACTGCTTACGGCATTATAGGCCGTGACAACCTCATTGTCGGTTATGTCCTGATTATTGATCCGGATTCTTTCATTAAAACGAACAAGATGCGGAGATGTATAAAGACCGACATGGTATCCGGAGGTATGCAGAATTGAAGCAAGGGCCGAGGCGATTGAACCTTTCCCGTTTGTTCCGGCTACATGAATGCACGCAAAATTATTTTGCGGATTGCCTAAACCTTCAAGGATTTTTCTGATTGGAGAAAGGCCGAGCTTTATTCCGAATCTTCTGAGCTGATATAGATTTTGAAGGCAGTCATTATAGATAGGGTTGCTGTTCATGGATTAAAAAAAACGACACATAAAAAACCCGGCAAAATTGATATCTTTGCCGGGTTGAATATTTTTACTCAATTATAAAATTATCTATATCGACTTCTGGAAGCGGCAATCCTCTGCCTTCTTAAGGCTTCGCGTTGCTTACGACGTCTGTATTCACTTGGCTTTTCATAATTTTTTTTAAGCTTTAGTCTTTTAAAGAGACCGTCGTTTTGAATCTTTTTTTTCAAAATGCGCATAGCCTTTTCAAGGTCATTATCAAAAACTTTAACCTCAATAGCTTTCAAACTCAAACTTTTTCGCCCCTTTCGTTCCATCGGATGAACAAATACAATTTGACCTAATATTTATCAACATTTCCGATGGTTATTTTATCTCGCTTCATCAATGAATTTTTCTTTTATACCTAAAATTGAATCCATTGGCAAGTAAAATAATTTAAATTTTGATGCATTAAAGTTTCGAGATAAGTTTATCTGAAACCTCTTTTACAGAAGGGGTACCATCGAGAGTAATATATTTAATTGAACCTTCATTTTTTGAAAGATTTTTAAAATAATACGCGGATGCAAGTGTTCCGTTTTGAGCGTCATAATAAATCGCATGGCGTTTGTTTATTGCCTCTTCGTCTTGGTCGTCCGCTCGGGTCTTTAGCGCGCCGCCGCAAAGACGGCATTTATTTCCGTTGGGTTTGATGGCATCAATATAAATGTTGTTCGGATGGTTGTTGTCGTTTATACAAAGCCTGCGACCCATGATCCTTTTTTTGGCGATTTCGGCATCAAGGACGATTTCAACGACCACATCAATGGGAATGCCGGCTCCTTTAAGGGTTTCGTCCAGCTTAACGGCTTGGTTTCTATTTCTGGGAAAGCCGTCAAGAAGCCAACCTTTTTTGCAATCATCCTCTTTTAGGCGGTTGAGTATCATCGGTATTGTAATTTCATCCGGAACCAAATCCCCTCGGTCGATATATTCTTTGGCTTTAGCCCCTAATTCGGTTCCATTGGAAATATTTTCGCGGAAAATAGCCCCGGATTCAATGTGAGGAATATTATAAAGATCCTTTAAGATTGATCCTTGGGTCCCTTTGCCGCTGCCGTTCGGCCCAAATAACAGTATATTCATAACCGTTTCCTTTCTGAATTCACAAACATTCAATGAACAAACCGGATTCCCGTCTTTGCGGGAATAAAATAAAAGTATAAATAAATTTTACTATAAAAACGACTATAGATTGTCAAGATTTAGAAGTCTTAGTACCGCTGTTTAAGAATTTTTTTGCCAGATTCAGGGCTTCCTGCTTGTTTGTGATTTCTTTTGAGAGCCTTGCTTCTTCAATTCGGCTGAGAATTGTTTTAAAGAAGGGCGAGGGGGTGAGACCGAACTCATTTATTAGATCATGACCGGTGATAAGGGGTGATTTTGACCTTTTGGGCTCGAAATTTAAAAAAAAATCACGAATCATATTTTTTGCAAAACGGATAAAAAAATCATTTTTTTCAGTATCGCTTTTCCCCTGCATATCTGCAACAGCATGCAGCAAAAGATCAGGGGTGTATTTTCCGCATTTAATAAAAAAACGAGTTGAGCCTCTGCGGGTTAATGTTTTTTTTTGATGGGATTTAAAAAGAAACAAAGGTTGCATATGATTGCGGATGATAAAATCCAAAAAGCGTCTTTCATGATTTGAAAATTTTAGCCTTTGACTTATATTTTGTATCATTTCAGCGCCTCTTTGATCATGATGATAAAAATGCACATTTTGTTTCCGGTCGATTATTTTTACATCCGGTTTGCCGATATCATGCAGCAAAACAGCCAGCTTAAGAAGTGCTGATTTTTTTTTATCCATCGTAAATTCAATTTGACTGGAGATGGTCGATATAAACCGGTCCAATTTATTAAGCAACAGCTCCAAATGATAAAAGGCGTTGAGCGTATGTTCGAAAACATCATATTTGTGATGTTTATTTTGGGTGCATCCTTTCAGTTGAGTCAGTTCGGGAAATATCGTCTGCAACAAACCGGTTTCGGCCATATTTGAAATATAAGAATAGGATCTTGATGTTTGGAGTAATTTAAAAAGTTCGGTTTTGATCCGTTCACCGGCTGAATGATGGATTAAACGAATGTGCTCTTTTATAGCCGCAACCGTTTTCGGTTCGATTTTGAAATTCAGAGATGCACCTAATCGGTAAGCCCTGATCAATCGAACCGGATCTTTTTTGAATATATTTTCTGAGGCCATGCGAATGCGGTGGTTTGCCAAATCTTGAATACCGTCCGAATAGTCGATAATTTTACCGGAAGATAGACAGTACCCTAAGGCATTGATCGTGAAATCCCTGCTTTTAAGATCCTTTTCAATTGAATTACCGTTAGCGGCGGATATATCGAAAATCTTGTCCAATGCAATCACGCGAATGATATTTTTTCCCGGCTTTCCGATGTTAACCAGGTGGCCGTTTGTATTTTCGGCGATTTTTTTTGCAAATTTATCTGGATTTCCGATAACAACAATGTCATAATCGTTCGGCGTTCGGCCCAGGAGAAGATCTCTGACCGAACCACCGACGATATATGCGTCATCGGTTTTGGAAATTATATGCAAATCGAAGGGGACCATTTTCTAATCATAGCATTCATTTATTTTTTTTCAATGAACCTTGTGAAAACATACCACCAGACAAAGAATGAATTTTCATCACTTAAAATTGCGGTGACCGGTGGCGCCGGATCCGGTAAAACTTCCGTTTGCAAGCGCTTAGGACAATTGGGGCTAATGGTTATAAATTCCGATGATCTAGCCCGGGAGGCCGTTGCTCCGGGTTCATCGGTTTATGAAAGTATCATAGAACATTTCGGCAAAGAAGTCTTAGCAAGTGACGGCACTTTGAATCGTTCACTGCTGCGAAAAATTATCGTCAATGATAAGGCGCAACGCAAAGCGCTCGATCAGTTGATTCATCCTGAAATCATTCGGCTGATGCGCCGGCATATGGCTGCGGCGGAGCAAAATCGAATACCTGTTATTATTGTTGAAGTTCCTCTGCTTTACGAACTTGGCCTTGAAAACCTGTTTGATAGGGTTTTAGTTATAACGACGGATCGGAAATTACAAATTAAAAGATTGATGGATCGGGACAAAGTGACCCGCGATGATGCCGAAGCCCTTTTGAAGTCACAAATGCCGGATGAGGACAAGATTAAACGAGCTGATTTTATAATAAAAAATAATTTTGATGAAGAAAAAATGATAGAATCCGTTGACTTTTTTTACAAAAATATTTTGAAAAATTCGAAAAAAAGGCTAAAAGCGCTTGACAGAAAAAATAGTATGTTATAATTTTTTAATTAATTGAGATTAAGGTGCCCGCCTTTGAGGAGAATACCTTATTAAAATTCTTCAATCGTAAATCACGGAACACTCATAGTTCTCCATTTTAATTAGCCGACGACATGGATCCAGCTTATTCATTACCTGTAGGAATACGATTGTAATACCCATATCTAAACAAATAACCCTATGTATAAAGAATTTTCCGATTTTTAAATGAAATTTGAATATACCGGCTTTCATGAAATTCTAATCCATTCGGATGCCGTCAAATCACAGCATATCAATAAGATTCAATCTGTTGAGCAAACTAGAATCCCAGGCCTTTCCGGTTATGGCTAAAGTTCAGGTGGTTGGTAGAATTACAAGAATAAAATAAAATTATTTAATGGGGAAAATATTTAATGAATTTAGTTGAACTTAAAGACAAAAAAATTAACGAACTTACCCGTATGGCCAAAGATTACAATATCCATGGGGCCGCGGGAATGAGGAAACAGGACCTCATTTTTGCTCTGCTCCAAGCACAAATCGAGAAAAACGGTTTAATATACGGGGAAGGTACATTGGAAATTCTGCCGGATGGATTTGGGTTCTTAAGGGCACCTGATTATAATTACCTGCCGGGTCCGGATGATATTTATGTCTCACCATCACAGATACGCCGTTTTAATCTAAGAACCGGTGATACGGTTTCCGGCCAAATTCGGCAACCTAAAGAGTCTGAACGTTATTTTGCATTACTGAAAGTTGAGGCTGTCAACTATGAAGATCCGGAAGTGGCAAGGGAAAAAATACTTTTTGATAATTTAACACCGCTTTACCCGGATGTGAAGATGAATCTTGAAACCGATCCGGAAAATTATTCCATGCGCATTATGGATCTTTTAACTCCGATTGGTTTCGGTCAAAGAGGTTTGATCGTTTCGCCTCCCCGGTCGGGAAAGACCATGCTGCTGCAATCCATATCCAACAGCATTATGGCCAACCATCAAGAAATCGTTCTGTTTGTACTTCTAATTGATGAACGACCCGAAGAGGTAACCGACATGGAACGTTCCGTTAAGGGTGAAGTAATCAGCTCCACCTTTGACGAACCTGCCGAAAGGCATGTCCAGGTCGCTGAAATGGTTATCGAAAAGGCTAAGAGGCTGGTGGAACATAAAAAGGACGTTGTGATACTTTTAGATAGTATCACTCGGCTTGCACGGGCCTATAATTCCGTTATGCCGCCGAGTGGGAAAATACTTTCCGGAGGCGTTGATTCGAATGCGCTCCAGCGTCCAAAGCGTTTTTTTGGAGCTGCTAGAAATATCGAAGAAGGGGGAAGCCTCACCATTATTGCAACAGCGCTGATTGATACCGGGAGCCGAATGGATGAAGTCATTTTCGAAGAATTCAAGGGTACGGGTAATATGGAGCTTCAATTGGATCGCAGGCTTGCCGATAAACGGATGTTTCCTGCGATTGATATCAAGAAGTCGGGTACCCGAAAAGAAGAACTTCTTCTGAATTCAGAAACCCTTAATCGCGTTTGGATTTTAAGAAAGCTGCTTTCATCACTGAATCCTGTTGATAGTTTGGAATTTTTACTTGAAAAAATGGCTGGAACCAAAGATAATAAACATTTTTTAAATTCTATGAATGCATAAAAAAACAAATAGGGGGTTGTAAAAGTTATGAAAAAAGACATTCATCCGAAGTATAGTCAAACAACTGTAAAATGCGCGTGTGGAAATACCATTGAAGTCGGTTCGACCAAACAGGACATTCGAGTTGAAATTTGTTCGGAATGCCATCCTTTTTTTACAGGCAAGCAGAAGCTCATAGATACAGCCGGTCGAATTGAGCGTTTCCGAAAGAAATATGCAAAATTTCAAAATGCGGATGAGGCAAGCTGATAGAGGTATAAACGGTTATTGAAATTTTGAGTAATAGACTAAGTTTCACCGAAATATAGTGATGATAAAAAACGGATCAAATAACAAACATTATGTTTGATAAATTAAAAGGGGTCGAAGAACGGTATTTAGTACTTGAAAAGCGTCTGAGTGATCCAAAAATTTTCCAGGATCGAGCGGCATATCAGAAATACAGTCGCGAACACGCTGAACTTTCCAAGATCATAACGGTTTATAGAAATTATAAACAAACCGTCAAGGAACTTTCCGGCAGCACGGAGCTTCTTAGAGACGGTGACCCGGAAATCAAAGAGTTGGCCAGAAATGAGATCAATGCCCTTACGATTGAAAAAGTTAGGCTTGAAAAAGAACTCAAAAAGCTTCTAATGCCCAAAGACCCAAATGATGATAAGAACGTATTGGTTGAAGTGCGGGCGGGTACGGGTGGAGAGGAAGCGGCTCTTTTTGTAAGTGATCTTTTTAGAATGTACAGCCGATACGCCGAAAACATGGGTTGGAAAGTTGAAATTATGGATCATCATACAACCGGGGTCGGCGGGTTAAAAGAGATCATTGCAATGTTTCATGGTAAGGGTGCTTATAGTCGGTTTAAATATGAAAGCGGCACTCACCGTGTTCAACGGGTACCGGAAACCGAGACGCAAGGACGTATCCATACTTCGGCTGTAACGGTTGCGGTATTGCCGGAAGCCGAAGATGTTGAAGTTCATATTGATCCGGGGGAAATTAAAGTCGATGTATATCGATCCACCGGCCCGGGCGGGCAGTCCGTCAATACAACCGATTCGGCCGTGCGTATTACCCACCTTCCTTCAGGGCTTGTGGTCACCTGCCAAGATGAAAAATCTCAGCTTAAAAACAAGAATAAAGCCCTGAAAGTTTTGCGGGCTCGTCTTCTTGATATGAAAACCAGACAACAAAATGAAAAACGATCCGAAGAGCGAAAGAGCCAGATCGGAAGTGGGGATAGAAGCGGAAGAATCAGGACTTACAACTTTCCGCAGGCTAGAGTTACCGATCATCGTATCGGGCTTACACTTTATAAACTGGAAAGTATTTTGGAGGGTGATTTAGACATAATAATAGACGAGTTGACAACATTTTATCAAACCCAGGCACTTCAGAATGCAGAATCAGTCACAAATCAGCAAATCGCGTTGGAACATTCTTAAACTTCTTAAATGGACCACTTCATATTTTAAATCCCATAACATAGATAAGCCGAGGACTGATGCGGAAATTCTGCTCTCATACGCGCTGAAATTAAGGCGGATTGATCTATATTTACGTTATGATCAACCCCTTTCCGATGAGGAACTATCACTTTTTAAATCCTATATAAAAAGGCGGATTCATAGAGAGCCGGTCGCCTATATTGTGGGTACCAAGGGATTTTGGACTTTGGATTTTAAAGTTAAAAACGATGTTCTGATCCCACGGCCGGAAACCGAATGCTTGGTTGAGGCAGCGTTATTATTGTTGCCTGAAGATTCAAACCCAATTCCAAAGTATATTCTAGACTTGGGAACAGGGTCCGGTGCTATTACTCTTTCTCTTGCATCACAGCGGCCTAAAAATATTTTTTTTGCATCCGACCGTTCAATCAGAGCGATCTCAATCGCTCACCGGAATGCAAAAGATTATGATCTTGATGGAATAATCAATTTCTTCGTCGGCGATTGGTTCAACCCGATAAAAGCTGATATACATCCATTTGATATGATTATTTCGAATCCGCCCTATATCCCTAGTGGGATGATCGGTCGGCTCCAGCCCGAAATTTACCTCTATGAACCCATCGAAGCCCTTGACGGCGGTGAAGACGGTCTTTATCACGTCAGACAAATCATTCAATGGGCTCACGCTTATTTGAACAAAAACGGATTTCTTTTGCTGGAGATTGGACATGATCAAAGAGATGATGTTTTAGAAATAATCAATAATTGCAACAAGTATGATAACATTGTTTTTGAAAACGATCTGAGCGGATTCCAACGGGTGGTTCAGATGAGAAAAAAATAAAAAATTTATTGCGAATTAATTTTTAATTTGTTAAAAACTTGAGATTTGGAAATATCTCACACCCTTGGACCTGCTTCCCGGTGCTTTTATCAAGAGTCTGAAGCAGGGAAGAAAGGGGTGGTGGAAAAACCGATTAGAATAAGGAGAAAAAAATGGCTTACCTGACAATGAAAGAACTCCTTGAAGCAGGAGTGCATTTCGGGCATCAGACAAAACGCTGGAACCCTAAGATGAAACCTTATATCTTTGGGGCTAGAAACGGTATATATATTATTGACCTTCAGAAAACCGTCCGAATGTTCAAGACGGTCTATGATTTTGTCGTTGATACTGTAGCAAACGGCAAACCGGCTCTTTTTGTCGGAACTAAAAAGCAAGCACGGGATTCTATTTATGAAGAAGCCAATCGATGTGAAATGTTCTATGTCCATAATAGATGGCTGGGTGGGATGCTGACAAATTTTCAGACAATAAAGCAAAGCATTGACCGGCTTAATTATCTCAACAACATAAAGAATGACGAATCCATCAATCTTTTTCCCAAAAAAGAGCGGCTGCAGCTTGAAAAGGAACGCGTAAAACTCGACAGTAACCTGGGGGGGATTCGCAGCATGACTCAGCTTCCAGGTGTTATCTTTATTGTTGATCCCAAAAAAGAGGCTATTGCCGTTCGTGAGGGTAGACGACTGAATATACCCATTGTAGCTATTGTTGATACCAATTGTAATCCTGACGAAATCGATTATATTATTCCCGGCAATGATGATGCGATCCGTTCAATTCGTTTGATTTCCTCCAGAATCGCTGATGCCTGTATCGAAGGCAAACAACGTCTATCCGAGAGGCGGCAAGCTGAGGTCGATAAAGAAGTTGGAGAGGAATCTGAGATTGCGGTGGCCGGTTCGGAATTACAACCCGGCGAGAGGAAAGTTATCTCAGATGGTTCCGATGGCCCCGTTGTTGAAATAATTAAAAGAACATCACCTGAAGTTCCCGCTGATTATGAAGAAGACAGCTCTGAATATCAAGGACCTGAAGGGGGTAGCTGAAGCAGAAAAGACAGGAGAGTAAATATGGCGACAATCAGTGCAGCAATGGTTAAGCAGCTTCGGGATAAGACCGGTGCTGGTATTATGGATTGTAAGGAAGCACTTTCAGAGTGTGATGCGGATATCGATAAGGCAATTGATTATCTAAGAAAAAAAGGTTTGGCAACAGCCCAGAAAAGAGCCGGCAGGGCCATGAGTGAAGGGACGATTCAGTCCTATATTCATATGGGTGGCAAGATCGGTGTGATGGTTGAAGTTAACTGTGAGACTGATTTTGTTGCAAAGACCGATGATTTTAATGAACTTGCAAAAAATATTGCGATGCATATTGCAGCCACGAATCCGGTCGGAGTCAGCGCTGAAGATGTTCCGGAAGAAATTATAAATAAGGAAAAAGAAATCTATCGTGCCCAAGCATTGGAAATGGGAAAACCTGAAAAGATGGTTGATCAGATAGCTGAGGGTAAATTAAGCAAGTTTTTTAAAGAAAATTGTTTGCTCAATCAGGCTTATGTTCGTAATCCCGATATTACAATTGCGGATCTTATCAATGAGTATGTTGCAAAAATCGGTGAAAATATAACAATTAAACGTTTTGCACGGTTCCAGCTAGGGGAGTCCTAAATTTTGACCTCGCCTCCGATTAAACGGATTTTACTAAAATTAAGCGGTGAAGCCTTGATGGGTGATCAAGGCTTTGGAATAAGTCCCGATGTCATAAATTATGTGGCGGAAGAGGTTCGGTCGGTCTTAGAGCTGGGTGTACAAATTGCCATCGTGGTTGGAGGTGGTAATATATTCAGAGGCGTTGCCGCTGCTTCAAAAGGAATGGACCGAGTTTCGGCCGACTACATGGGAATGCTGGCCACTGTGATTAACAGCTTAGCACTGCAGGATGGGTTGGAAAAAGGAGGGATTCAAACCCGTGTTCAGACTGCCATATCGATGCATGAAGTTGCGGAGCCTTATATTTTCAGAAGGGCGATCCGTCATCTTGAAAAAGGCAGAGTGGTGATATTTGCAGCCGGTACCGGAAATCCCTATTTTACAACAGATACAGCGGCGGTTTTGAGGGCTCAAGAAATTCATGCCGAGATTTTTTTAAAGGCTACTAAGGTTAACGGACTTTACGATTCAGATCCTTTTATTAATAAAGATGCCAAATTTATAGAAAAGATAAAATACTTAGAAGTCATTGAAAGACAGCTCAATGTCATGGACATGACCGCGATTTCGTTGGCTATGGATAATCAACTTCCCCTTGTTGTTTTTAATCTTAAGGGTAAGGGCAATATGAGAAAAGTTGTATGCGGAGAAGCAGTGGGGACCCGAATATATAATTGATTTGGAATCAAAGCAATTTTAGAGGTGAAGACCTATGATTGAAGCGATATATCAAGAAAGCAGGGAAAGAATGGATAAGTCGTTAGCCGCCCTTAAAAATGATTTGAAGCGGGTGAGGACGGGTCGAGCTTCTTTGTCCCTTCTTGATGGTATCCGGGTAGATTATTACGGTACTTTGACACCCCTTAACCAGATGGCATCCCTTTCTGTTCCCGAAAGTCGCCTGATTATGATTCAACCCTGGGATATTTCCATTATCAAAGAGACCGAAAAGGCGATCCTAAAATCAGATTTGGGACTCACACCTTCCAATGATGGTAAGATCATCCGTATCTCGATTCCACCGTTGACGGAAGAAAGGCGAAAAGAACTTGTAAAAATTATTCACAAAATGTGTGAAGAGTATAAAGTTGCGATTCGCAATATCAGACGGGATTCAAATGAGATGTTGAAAGATTACAAAAAGGAAGGTGACATCTCTGAAGATGAGGCTTATAAATCTCAGGCTCAGGTTCAAAAAATAACTGATGAGTATATAAAACTCGTCGACGATGTCTATAAAGAAAAAGAGAAAGAGATCCTTGAATTCTAGCACCTCTTTCTCTAAACATGACGGTCTTGATTTTGCAAAACTCCCTTTTCATGTAGCCATTATTATGGATGGTAATGGACGTTGGGCAAAAAAACGTCTTCTAAATCGGATAAAAGGGCATGAGAGGGGTGTGGAAACTGTCCGAACGATTGTTAGAACCTGCCGTGAAATTGGAATTTCTATTCTAACCCTTTATGCTTTTTCCACTGAAAACTGGCAACGACCAAAAAGTGAAGTTGTTGCGCTTATGGTTATCCTCAAGAAGTTCCTTAAATCGGAGCTTAAAGAGATGATGGATAACAACATCCGCCTGAATGCAATCGGGCAGATTGAAAGTCTGCCGAAAGATGTTCAGCAAGCTCTTCATCACACCATGTCTTTAACAAAAAAAAATAAAGGCATGCTCTTTAATATTGCACTTAATTATGGGGGGCGCTCTGAACTCCTTATGATGGTTCGGGAAATAGCCCAAAAGGCAAAAGACGGTAAAATTGATCCTGATTCAATAACAGCGGAAGTTATATCGAATCATCTTTATACTAGTGGAATGCCTGATCCTGATCTATTGATTAGAACTAGTGGAGAATACCGCATCAGCAATTTCCTTTTATGGCAAATTGCATATTCGGAAATTTTTATCACCAACACCCTATGGCCCGATTTTACTAAAGATGAATTTTTGCATATTCTGAAAGACTATCAGCAACGTGAACGAAGATTTGGTAAAATCGAGGCGTAATTTCCTTTCGAACCTGCCGACTTATGCACTCTAAACGTTTAATTACAAGTGTTGTAGCAATTCCATTACTTGTGTTGTTTATTTCTATGGGAGGCGCTTTCTTATTCGCCGTTTTTATCAGTGTTGTTTGCATTTTGGCATTAAGAGAATTTTTTCGAATCGTTTTTGCCTCCGGTGAAAAAAATAGATCATTGGTGTTGGTATTATGCATTGTAACCTTTTTAATTAGTCTGCTGATGATTGCGGCAGCCTACCGAAATTCATTTGATCTTGTTTCCGGTTTGATTGCTTTTAGCTTGATGATTGGTGGGTTGATATCATTGAAACAATTTCATGCCTACCCATCTGTATTGCAAGATCTTCGGAAGCAGTTGCAAGCTTTGATTTATATTCCACTTTTACTCTCCTATTTGGTTTTAATCAGAAACAGCCCAAACGGTATCATTTGGATTTTTTTCCTCTTATGCATTGTGTTTTCCGGTGATAGCGGTTCATATTACATGGGTACCTATTGGGGCCGCCGTAAACTATGTCCTTCAATCAGCCCAAACAAGACCATTGAAGGTTCGATCGGGGGGTTAGCGGCAAATATCGGTATGGGTTCAATCTTTAAATTATTTTTTCTGCCGGTATTACCCTGGGGCTACAGTATAATTTTTTTTCTTGCCATAGGAGTTTCAGGACAGGTGGGGGATTTGTTTGAGTCCGAACTCAAGCGATTTGCCGACATAAAGGATTCCGGTCTGATCTTACCGGGGCATGGCGGCATTCTAGATCGAATTGATGCATTGTTATTTGCCGCACCTATCGCTTATATGTTTAAGACTTACATATTTCAATGTTAGCACCCAATAACGCTATGAAACATCTTTCAATACTCGGCTCTACCGGATCCATCGGACGCAACACGCTCAGCGTCGTAGAAATGTTTCCGGATCGTTTTGCGGTTAAGGTGCTTGCAGCGAAAAGCAATATCTCTTTATTGGCTGGACAAATTCAAAAGTTTCGCCCCGAGATTGCCGTTGTCTTTGATGAAAAACAGGCCTTGGAGCTGAAAAAAGTTTTAGAAAAAATGATTTCCCCGGCAATCGGGCTTGAAATAATGTATGGTGAAGATGGCTATAAGACTGCAGCTACCCATGAGACTGTTGATATGGTTATCGTTGCAATTGTGGGTGCAGCGGGTCTGAAACCCACATTGGCTGCAATCAGAGCGGGGAAAAACATTGCACTAGCTAACAAGGAGGCCCTTGTTATGGCGGGTGATATCGTCATGAAAGCGGCAGCGGAAGAAGGTGTGCACTTACTTCCGATCGACAGCGAGCACAGTGCAATTTTCCAATGCTTACAAGGTCATCGGAAAGAGGATGTAGATAAGATTATTCTGACCGCCTCCGGCGGCCCGTTTTTAAACACACCGGCAAATGAGTTTTCTAAAATAAAACCTGAAGCAGCTTTAAATCATCCCACCTGGCAGATGGGCAGGAAAATAAGTATTGATTCAGCAACCCTTATGAATAAAGGGTTCGAAGTCTTGGAAGCTAAATATCTTTTTAACGTTACGCAGGATATGATTAAAGTTGTCATTCATCCTCAAAGCGTGATCCACTCCATGGTTTCTTATTGCGACGGTTCTATAATCGCTCAATTAGGAATTCCCGACATGAAGGGGGCCATAGCCTATGCGATGTCATATCCGCAGCGTCTGCCGCTAAGGCAACCACTGCCGGATTTTCCAAATATTGGAGGACTGACATTTCAGGAACCGGATTTGGAAAAGTTTCCATGCCTTGATTTGGCGTATAAAGCCTGTGACGTTGGCCAAACGCTTCCGGCGGTGTTAAATGCAGCCAATGAGGTAGCGGTGAACGCTTTTCTAAAGAAGCGGATATCATTTGAAAATATTTCGGAAGTCATAAAAAAAACAATGGAGAAACATTCAGTCATACCGAATCCGACCCTTTCCGATATTCTTCAGGCCGATGATTGGGCCGGAAAACAAACTGAAAAAATCATTAGGGATTACCAATAAACAAACCTGAGACCTTATGAGCACAAATATAATTGCATTTATCATCGTTTTAGGCGTACTTATTTTTTTTCATGAACTCGGTCATTTCCTGATTGCCAGGCTATTTGGTGTCGGAGTTGAAAAATTTTCTCTCGGTTTCGGGCCTCGAATTTTCGGTAAAAAGATAGGTGTTACCGATTATCGTTTGTCTGCCATACCGCTTGGCGGGTATGTGAAAATGGTTGGAGAAGAGCCGGATGCTGAAATTGATCCAGCGGATATACCGATTTCATTCACGCACAAACATGTTTTAAAACGGATTTTAATCGTTGCTGCCGGGCCTTTTTTTAATTTGTTGCTTGCGCTATTGATATTTTTTGGAATTTTTTTAATTTCCGGGACTTTTATATTAAAACCATCCATAGGGGAAGTAAAAGAGGGAACGCCTGCCTATCAGGTTGGCCTGCAAAATGGCGATCTGATCACCGCCATTGATGATTCTACGATTGAAACCTGGGAAGATATGGCAAAAATAGTGACTGAAAGTAAAGGGAAAATCCTGTCGATCCATATCCGCCGGGGAGAAAAATCATTTGTTTTTGATGTCAAACCCGAACTTGCAGTAACCCAAAATATATTTGGAGAAGATATTGAGCGGTATGTCATCGGCGTTACCGCTTCCGGCGAAATGTTTACCAAAGATTTGAATCCATTTCAGGCTTTCAGTGAAAGCGTTCGGCAAACTTATAAAATTACAAAACTGACAATTATCAGTATTGCCAAACTGGTACGGGGTACTATTTCTACCAAAACGCTGGGGGGGCCGATCATGATCGCTGAGCTTGCCGGTCAACAGGCCAAAGAAGGAGCGGCCAACCTGGTATTTTTTATTGCCCTTCTCAGTATTAATTTGGCTGTTCTTAATTTTCTCCCCATACCTGTCTTAGACGGCGGCCATTTGCTTTTCTTTTTTATCGAACTGATAAGCGGTCGTCCCGTTAATCGACAGATGCGTGAAATTGCTCAGCAGATTGGTATTTTTATACTCATCCTGCTTATGGTATATGTATTCTATAACGATATTGCTCGTGTATTTTTTAGCTAATACCGGCAACGTTGATTCTACGTGTCGGAGAAACGAAAAATGCATAAAACTTTAAAAATAAAAACTTATTCAAATTATGCCCTATCGAATTGAAATAACATTGAAATCCGATCTTTTAGATGCTGAAGGTGAGGGAATTCGCAAAAAGGCAAGGAATTATTTCGGTATCGAAATTGATCAGGTTCGCACGATTCATGTGGTTACTTTAGATGCGGACCTATCTGAAGATCAAGTGAAGGCCCTTCAAGGAGAAATTTTTACAAATCCAGTCACCCAAATTTCTTCTCTACAGCCGCTTTCCATTGAATTCGACTGGACGATATGGGTTGGTTTTCGGCCGGGAGTAAAGGACAATCCCGGCAGCACGGCAAGGGAAGCGGTTGAAGATATCTTGGGAGTAAAATTTGGTCCGGGAGAAGCGATTTATACATCCAAGCGTTATTGTCTGCAAGGTGCAGGTCTTAGAGCCGAAGATGTCGATAAAATAGCGGGTGAACTATTAGCAAATAATATCATTCAACAATGGAAAATATTTTCACGAAAAGACTGGAATACCGTCGATGGAATCGGTTTTATCATTCCGAAAGTCATGATTGACCACAAACCCACCGTTTTGTCCATTCCCATTGATAGTGATTTAATGCTTAAGAAAGTGAGTGATGAGCGCAGCTTAGCTCTAAATTCCAATGACATTCCAACAATTAGGGCTTACTTTCTGAACAAAGATGTACGGGCTGCACGGGCTAAATTCGGGCTTTCGGATCCTACGGATATTGAACTTGAATACATTTCTCAGGCCAGAAGTGATCATTGTAATCACAATACATTTCGCGGATTGTTTCATTATCGGGATTTGGAAACGGGTGAAACCGAAAATGTGGACAATCTTTTTAAAACCTGTATTGAGGTGCCGACGCTTGAGCTGAAGCAAAGAAAATCATGGGTGATATCCGTCCTATGGGATAATGCCGGTGTCGGATGTTTTGATCAGGATCATTATTATGTGATTACGGGTGAAACTCACAACTCTCCTTCCAACATGGAAGCCTATGGAGGAGCTATAACCGGCATTGTGGGAGTTTATCGGGATCCTCTGGGCACGGGTAAGGGATCACGCTTGGTGATGGGAAGCTATGGGTTCTGTGTCGGTCAAAGGGACTATGATGGTGATCTTAAACCGCATTTGCATCCTAGAAGACTTTTGGATGGTGTCATCGAGGGAGTTCGGGATGGTGGCAACAAAAGCGGAATTCCAACAACATTCGGCCAGGTTCTTTTCCACCCGGGTTATATGGGGAAATGTCTGGTTTTTGTCACGGCGGTGGGGGTAATGCCGTCCAAAATCAAAGCCGAACCCTCGGAACAAAAAAAGACGTCACCCGGTGATTTGGTCATTATGTGCGGGGGCAGAGTAGGTAAAGACGGAATCCATGGTGTGACTGCAGCCTCAGAAGATTTTTCTGAAAATACACCGGCTGGTCATGTTCAGATCGGTGATCCCTATACACAAAAAAAGATGCACGATTTTCTTCTGGAAGCTCGTGATGAAGGTCTTATCAGCTTTATTACCGATAACGGCGGGGGCGGATTATCGTCATCTGTTGGAGAATCCGCACGTTTTAGTAATGGATGTGAAATTCAGTTGGAAAAAGTTCCCCTAAAATATGAAGGGTTGGATCAGTGGGAAATCTGGGTGTCGGAATCTCAGGAACGGATGACTGTCGCCGTACAGCCTGAAAATCTAAGCCGATTTTTCCAACTTTCAAAAAAGCATGCGGTCGAAAGCACCGTTATCGGTCAGTATACCGATACAGGCAAACTTCATATTACCTATAATGGAAAAACTTGTGCTTATGTAGACTTGAATTTATTGACCTCCGGTTTTCCTCAATGGGAATTTGAAGCCCATTGGCAACCCCCAACCAAAAGGGGGCTAACCGAACCGGTCCTAAAAGAACCGAAAGACTATGAAAGTTTGCTCTTAGACATTTTGTCGCGTCCCAACATCTGTTCAAAAGAATGGATCAGCCGACAATACGATCATGAAGTTCAAGGAACAAGTGTAATCAAACCTCTTGTCGGAGCGGAAAGGGATGTCAATAGCGATGGTGCGGTCATAAGGCCGGTTTTGAATTCCAATAAGGGGCTTGCTTTTGCGCAGGCCCTGCTGCCGACTTATTCCGCAATTGATGCCTATCATATGACCAGTTGCAGTATTGATGAAGCCGTGCGACGATTGGTCGCCGTCGGAGCGGATTTTGAACAAATCGGAGGGGTCGACAATTTTTGCTGGCCGAATATCCAATATCATATTGATGATAACCCGGATGGAAAATTAAAAGCTGCTCAACTCGTGCGTTCCTGTAAAGCTTTGCGTGATATTTGTCAGGCATATGAAATACCATTGCTCTCGGGTAAGGATAGTATGTATGTGGACGGGCATCTTGAAGGTAGATACGGAGAAACTCATAAAATTTCCGCCCTTGAAACGCTTCAGTTTTCCACAATATCTATCGTCGATGACATCACCAAATGTGTTACCATGGATAGTAAAATCCCGGGAGATCTCATTTATATTTTGGGTGATACAAGAAACGAACTGGGCGGTTCTGAATATTATGAGCATTTCGGCTATGTGGGTCTCAATGTACCCCGGGTGCGGCCGGAACAATTTACTGCGATGTATCGGATACTTTGCCGTGCTCTTAAAAATGAATTGACCGCATCGGCTCATGGTATTTATCGTGGCGGCTTGGGAGTTCATCTTGCAATGGTTGCCATGGGCGGCAATTTGGGTATGCAGGTGAACCTAGCCGATGTACCGGTTACTGAAGTTGATCGTAATGATAAAATTTTATTTTCAGAATCAGCCGGTCGTTTTATTGTAACGATTGATCCTGAAAAAAAGAAAGCCTTTGAAAAGATGTTTAACGGGTATCCATGCGCCTGTATCGGCAAGGTAACGGCTGCATCGGATTTCATAATAAAAGGCCTCAACAGCCATACCCCCCTTATTTCCATACCCGTAAAGAATCTCAAAACTGCCTGGAAACAGCCCTTTGGAGAATTGATATGAGCGGTATAAGCGTATTAGTCCTGAGTGGATATGGATTGAATTGTGACCATGAGACCGCCCATGCTTTTAAGCTTGCAGGTGCGAACTCCGTTCGAGTCCATATCAATTCACTTATTGACGGATCTCATCAGCTCGAGAATTTTCATATCCTTGTATTTGTGGGTGGATTCAGCTGGGGAGACGACCATGGTGCGGGAGTCATTCAAGCGGTTCGTTTAAGGCGGAATTTAGGTGATAGACTTTTAGAATTTGTAGAAAAAGGAAATCTTGTCATCGGGATTTGTAACGGTTTCCAAACGCTTGTCAATTTAGGACTTTTACCGGGTTGTGACCATAATTACCGGATGCGATCGGTAGCACTCACTTTTAATGATTGCGGTAACTTTAGAGACGATTGGGTGAACCTGAAAGTCAATCCGAATTCTCCTTGTATATTTACTAAAGGGTTTGAGCAAATAGAACTTCCTGTCAGGCACGGTGAAGGAAAGTTTTATGCCGATCCAGCGATTATTGATCGTCTGATTCAAAATAACCAGGTTGTTATTCAATATTCAACGCATAGCGGGGAACCCGCAAATAAAATATTTCCATATAATCCCAATGGGTCCATTCAAGATATTGCCGGAATATGTGATCCTACCGGTAGGATTTTCGGCCTGATGCCTCACCCTGAAGCATATAATCACTGGACCAATCATCCCGATTGGACTCGAAACTATGAAAAGTTGAAACGCCGGGGCAAAAAGATCGAAACCGCCCTTACGCCCGGCATTCGAATATTGAAAAATGCGGTTGACTTTATCCGCAATCGCTAATCTAAAATTTATCTCATCCATATTCTCTCCGTTCCGGCGTGCCTCCGTGAGTTCGTCCATTTATCCATTTCGCTGATTATCCATAAAGCATACAAACCTATTTTGCCTAAAGTGACGAAATTTGTCAGACGGTTTTTCCCATCCCCCTGATTTTAATTCTTTATCTGCTTGCGCTTTGCTGCCTAAGGGTGAAGCGGTCAAATATCTTTTTGTGAACGATTAATTTTATAAAAATTTGATTATCCAACTATTAAAAGTTTTAATAGTTCGCTTTCAAATTATCGCGTTATCTCAATACTTCAATCCTCAAATTATATATTCAAAAAAAATATTATAGCTGTCGATAAATTTATTGCTAATAATTATAAACTGATAGGTTACATGCTGAATTGTTTGAGTGATATTTTCAGGCTTTTATTTAAGGACATGATCAAATGGCATGAAATTTGTAACCGAATGGGTATTACGTTAAAATTTCATTGGATTTATTAGGCAAAATATCGGGAGATAAAAATCAATGCATAACAATTCGGGAGTTACCCTATTAGAGATAGTTACGGTAATTGGTATCATGGGCATTATGTCGGCGATAGCCATACCCAATATTATTAGTTGGTTGCCTGATTATAGATTGAAAAGTGCAGCGCGGGAGTTGCAGTCGACGATGCAGTTTGCAAGATTTAGAGCAATTAAAGAAAATACCAATGCTGTGGTATCGTTTAATATTGGGACGGATGAGTATTTCGCATTTTTGGACAATGGCGAAGGTGGGGGGACCGCAAGCGATGAAACTCTAAACGGGAATGAAAGGATCATAAGGAATGCAACGATGCCGACAGAAATTGATATGTACCAGGCTTCATTTGGTTCCTCTGGAGGATCAAACACAGTATTTAACAGTATGGGACTTTCAGATTTAAACAATTCGGCTAGAGATGGTTCCGTATGTATCAAAAATAATCAAAATGGATATCGAAGAGTCACGATACAGCTTGCAGGTCATTCAAGAATCCAAAAAAGTACGGACGGAGTCAGTTGGGATTGATAAATTTGATCAATAAAAATTCATAAATTTTTAGTCTTATTTGAATGTTAAGGTAACATTATGGTAATGCCAACACCAAAAGATAATAAGGGATTTACCTTAATCGAAATGCTTATTGCTATGGCGGTAGCGTCAATTGTTATGACTGCGATCTATTCCGCTTTTGACAGTCAGCAAAGAACACATACAACCCAGCAGCAAGTTGTAGATATGCAACAGAATATTCGTTCCGCCCTCTATCTTATGGGCAGAGAAATTCGAATGACAGGTTATGACCCGATAGTAAGTGACGGGATCGATAACGATAGCGATGGAAGCATCGATGAAGCAGGTGAAACATCCGGTGCAACAATTTTAGTCGCTAGCCCGAATATGATTAGATTCACCTTAGACATTGATAATGATGGTAATCCAATTCCTCGTAATCCGGATGGCGATACAAATGATCTGGATGAAGACATCAGCTTTGGTTTTTCTAATGTCGATGATGCTGATGATGACGGTATTGCAGATACGGGTGCTGCAATGTTGTTAAGAACCACCGGGGGTGTTCCCAGCACCATAGCTGACAATATCCATGCCGTCGGTTTTGCCTACGCTTTTGACGATGATGGTGATGGCGAATTGGACACTGCCGGCGGCAATGTCATTTGGGCTGTTGATTCCGATGGAGATGGTCTGTTGGATACCAGTATAGATACTAACAATGACGGCATGATAGATGCGAATGACACTTCTGGGGGATCTGCTTTAGGCACTTTAGTCAATATAAATAATATAAGATCAGTTAAAGTCTGGGTTTTGGGTCGGACTGAAGCACGGATCAGAGGATATTCGAACATAAGAACCTATATTGTAGGCGATAAAAAAATAACAACCAGTGGCGATGAAAGCGGTTACCAGCACAGTCTTTTAACTACTATGATCAACTGCCGCAATATGGGCATATAATAATTTTTATTCTCACCGAAATTCGTAAAATACTTTGGAGTCTTATGTATGTTCCGAAAACGAATTATATCAATGGAAATGGAAAGAAAAGACCACGGATTTACGCTTTTGGAAGTCCTGATTACCATGGCTATTTTTGCAATCGGTATTTTGGCAGTGTTTACGCTGCAAATTAATTCCATTAGTGCTAATACCGCTGCCGGGATGTATACGGAAGCCAACGCCATAGCGGTAGAGCGAATGGAGCGATTAATGGCCATGCCGTTTAACGATACCGAGAACGGCGGTCCTGAAGTTTTTGGCCGATACACCGTATCGTGGATGGTAACAGATGATACGCCGATACCGGCTATGACAATGACTGATCCCAGCAATCCTACCGGTCCTTCACTTCAAATTACGGTTTGTAAAACCATAAACGTAAATGTGGCTTGGGCAAATCTCGGTGGAGCAAAGCAAATTTCACTTGATTTTATAAAAACAAATACCTGATCAATATATTTAAGCGAACCATTTCAGCGAGATATAGAGAGGATAATAATGATGCAGCAGGTAAAAATAGTTCTTAAAAATGAAAAAGGATCTACTATTGTCATTTCTTTAATGATTTTGGTATTGCTCACGGTTATCGGGATTTCTGCAACCCATACAAGTACTGTTGAAACACTGATATCAACAAATGATTTATTTAACAAAATAACCTTTTATGCCGCGGAAAGCGGCTGGCAAATATCAGTCAATTGGCTTGATTCCCAATATCCTCTGAGTACTATCGATGGGGGACTGGACATGACCGGTGGAGCAATTGGTTTTACCAACGCTAAATTTGGCGTCCCGGATACATTTCAACTCGCTTCCAACAACGGCTTTTCTGCTAAGGTAAGTTTTGCCGGTGCAAATAATGTTCCCGGCTACAGCACAGAGTTTAAAAGATACAGATATGAGGTAGAGTCAACCGGGCGTGGACCTCGGGATTCGGAAGCAACAATAGAGGTAACGCTCGAAAAATTGAATATGTAGGAGGCTACTAAAATGGAACCATGTTCAAAAAGATTTATAAATTTATATTTGCTTTTAGTTTTATTCGGCATCATAGGGGTTACAACAAATGACAATGCCTATGCGGTTGTCACATTAACGGCCCCTTCTGGTTATATAAAAGGTTCCCTGAATGTGAATTCGCAATATTATGTCGATAGAACTTATACAATCACTTCCCAACCCAATAATTTTGAAACCTATACTGCTATTTTGACTAAAAACGATGATAAAAGTATTACGGACGAGCAATACATAGTCTTGACATTATCTTCGGCAGCGACAATTTATATTGCCTATGATAATCGGGCAAGTTCACTGCCCAATTGGCTGCAAAGTTTTTCAGCCACGGGAGACACTATTGGTACCACGGACGTGACACTCAATCTTTACGCTAAAGCTTATTCCGCGGGCCAAGTTACCTTGGGTGGAAATATGAGTGCCGGAGCCGCCGGCACGGGTAGTAATTACATTGTTTATGTGGCCGAGGAGGCCACTCCCGCTCCCCTTTCCGTTGATCCCTCAAGTCTGACACTTGGCCCGGGCAATACGGCAAATGCAACCATTATGGGCGGGACAACTCCCTATAACATGATTAACGGCAATGAATCCGTGGTGACCGCAATCCTCGTGGACAATGTTGTCACCCTAACTGGAGTGGCGGATGGAATGGCAACAATTACGATTACCGATAGTGCTTCTCCTTCAGGCACCGTTACCCTTTCAGTGACTGTATCCTCTGTTTTAACAATTGATCCGACATCGCTGAATTTAACGGTAGGCGGTATTGGAACGGCAACGATAAGTGGCGGTACGAGTCCCCATACCATCAGTTCAGCTAATGAATCCGTGGCGACGGCAACTGTTGAAACTACGACCGTTACAATAAGCGCGGTGGCAGAAGGAAGTACGACGATTACCGTTTCCGATAGTGCAAATCCTTCCGCTAATGTTGAAATTTCAGTTGTGGTTGTTGCTCCGTTGAGCCTTACACCCTCGACCTTGAATATGAGCATAGGAGATAGCCAAACGGTAACTATTAGCGGCGGTATAAGCCCATACAACGTAGCCTCCGGCAATAACTCCGTGGCAACCACCACAGTCAGCGGCAACCAACTGACCATAAATGCGATCGCCGCCGGCAATATCAGCGTAACGATTATGGATAGTGTTTCTAATCTATTTACACTTTTAGTAAATGTCGGCACCACCACCACTTCAGGTTTGGAAAATTGTCCACTTCCGCCGTTTATTTCCGGTACAGCCGTTGAGCCGAATATTCTGATAATTTTGGATCATTCCGGTTCGATGGGCAGTGGAACCGGTTCAAGATGGGATACCGCAAAAACCGTTGTCAAAGATATCATCGATCAATTTCCGAACGTCAGATTCGGTCTTATGCGGATGGATGGAAGTGACGGTAGCGGTGCGGATAGAATTTCGGTTGAACAAACCGTACTGAGACAAGGTGGAAAAATATTGAAACCTTGCGGCACGTTGGGAGATGAAATCAAGACCTACATTACAAATTGGGGAGACAACAGTAACGTTCCTCAAACCTGGACTAATCTTGCCGAAACCCTGGCCACGGGCGGCCAATATTTTGCAACTGCAATCGAAGGCGGCAGCCGAGTTGGAAAAGGACCTGACGGCTTTGGTTATTATCAGAAAAATTACCATTATCTGGACATGGCATCTGATGCCACGATTACCGATGATATGGGAAATCTTATTGATACAACCAGTCCTATTCAATATTATTGCCAACAGTCTTTTATTATTTTTATTACCGATGGGCTCGCAAACAATGATAATGATTGGAATATCGTAACCGAAGTGATCGGAGATTATGATGGTGACGGTGATACCACCGGTTCGAATAATTATTTTGATGATGTTGCCAAGTATTTGTATGATCATGATATGCGATCCGATTTTTCTGAAACACAAAATATTACTACTTATGTAATTGGATTTTGTATTGATGACCCGTTATTATCCAGTGCGGCTGCAAAAGGCGGCGGTGAATATTATACGGCCAATAATGCTGATGGATTGGCAACGGCTTTAAGCAGTGCGGTGGATAATATCTTGGATAAAATTTCATCCGGCACGGCGGTTTCAACCATTTCAACCTCGTCGGAATCGGACGACTACCTTATTCGAGCCAAGTTTTTGCCCGGTTCCTGGAAAGGGTATTTGGAAGCGTTTACCATGCCGTATCATTCAGAAGATGATCCCATTTGGGAAGCCGGGCAGCTTCTATCTGATACGAATGTTACTCAGCGGCATATCTATACTTATATGAGTTCCGAAACGACAAAAAAACAGGAATTTGTCTCAACAAATACAGCTTTATTATCCGATCTCAATGAACAGTGGGCACTTGATGATTTGCAAGATGCCGCCGACTTGATGAACGCTATCAGAGGAGAAGGCGATGACTGGCCTCTTGGGGATATCATTTATTCCACCCCCATTTCGGTTGGCAAACCGAAGTTTTATTATGACGGCAGCTATCAAACATTTAAGACAGATGCGGGCTCAAGGCCGGCAATGGTTTATGTTGGAGCAAATGATGGAATGTTACATGCTTTCAATTCAAGCGATGGTTCGGAAGCATGGGCATTTATTCCTGAAAATATTCACGCTGATCTAAAAAATCTATCGGAAGTCGATTGTCATAAATATTATGTGGACTTAAGCTCCTATGCTACTGATATCTGGGATGGGAGCAGTTGGAAAACCGTCTTGATCGGTGGCAATCGGTTGGGAGGTGAAGAGTATTTTTGCCTGGATATTACCAACCCCGCCTATAACAGTTTTGCAATTTTATGGGACATGATTCCATTTTCCGGCAGCAAGTCCACCACAATGCCGGCTGTCGGCAAAATACAAGGAGGTGGACTCGATAAATGGATGGCGATAATTACCAGCGGCTATCATGAAGGAACGAATTTGGGTAAAATTGCTGCATTCAATTTTACGGACGGAGCCAAAGAAGTGATTTGGGATGACGGTGGTTCGAGCGTCAATGAATTAACTACACAAGCTAAAAAGATCAGTAGTTTATATTATACCTTGTCTTCTCCTGCCGCGGTAGACTCGGATGAGGATGGATATTTAGATCTTATTTATGCCGGAGACACTGAAGGCTCTCTATGGAAATTTTATTATGATTATGTGGATGATGTGTGGAAAAAAACTGAACTTTTTCAAACCGGAGGGCAAGCCATCACCGCCAAGCCGCTATTGGTTTTTGATGATGACGGTAAACTGAGAATATTTTTTGGAACCGGTCAATATCTAATTGGTAATGATCGCTATAATTCGAACCGAAATGCTTTGTACTGCCTAATAGAAAATAAAGTACAAACAGCAGATGCAAACAATAACCATTTTATAAGCGTCTCGGCATTAGATAAAAATAATGACCTTTTGGAGTTGACATCTATTAAGACCAAAGAGGCATTTGATAATCTGAGTGAAGCCGAGATGGAAAAAGTGAATACTAAGGGATGGTATTTCCAACTAGATGTACCCACCGGTCCTGGTGAAGGTGTACTTGAGTCCGCTGAAGCTATTGCCGGTATCGTATTCTTTACTAGCTTTACCCCCAATTCAGATGTTTGCGGCTATGGTGGTGAATCCAGATTATATGCCGTTAATTACAAAACAGGTCTTCCCGGGAAAAACGGAGATGACCCGGTTATAGCCGATGGTGAAGAAGGTGAAAGATATAAAACTCTGGGGCCGGGGCTTCCATCAAAACCTGTCTTTTATTTTGACAAAAAGACTAAACAGTCTGAATTAATCATTCAAACAAGTGATACAAGTGTGCACGGAGAGCCGATCAATGTAGGGTATAGACCCATGAAGATTACTTCATGGAAAATACAATAGTTTCATTTGATTCGAATTGCATTGCTCTTGAATGATAAAGTCTTACAGGGCAACGGACGATTTCTGTGGATAGGAAGGAGGGACCGGGTTCATATTATTATAAAATAGTGTCAGAATAACAAAGTATTGTATGATTGCAGGTTATAGAGACACAACGAGTTATGTGCTTGAATCCATGAGCCCAGCACTGACGGAGAGTAATATAATGAAAAATCATCCCAAAAATCGTGTTCGATCAGACGATGGGTTTACCTTGATAGAACTATTGACTATTATAAGTATTATTTCACTTATGTCAGCTCTTGCTATTCCCAATTTTTTTGAATGGCGGCAATCGGCAAAACTCAACAGTGCGATTCAAACCCTAACTTCGGATTTGGCCATGGCTCGTATGCATGCCATTAAGCTTTACAATTCGACAGGATCTGGAGTGGACGTGGTATTTGCAGCCAATGGGTATACAATTTTTATTGACGATGATAATGATAACGTTATTGACACGGGTGAGGCGGTGCTCAGGAATAAGACTTATCCGGCCGGCGTTTCCATGAACGCCGTTACATTCACAGGAAGTCGGACGGTTTTTCATAGAGCTGGTAGTGTCAGCCCTGCAGGTTCGGTGACACTCAATCACGGCAGTGGTCTGCGTATGAGAGTTGTTGTCAGTTTTGTCGGACGTATCCGGGTGGAAACGATTTAACAGGGGTTTCTTTATGAGTGAAAATAACAAATTCGGATTTACCCTGATTGAACTGCTAATCGCCATGGCAATTTTTTCAATCGTGATGGCGTCTGTGTTTAGTGCCTATATCGCATCCAGTCGAACGGCCAATGTCCAGAATGCGTCAGCCGCTGCTCAGCAGGCAGTACGTGTGGGAATTGACCTCATGACCCAGGATATCCGCATGGCAGGGTATGACCCGCTCCAAACTTCCGGTGCATCAATTGCCATTAGCCAACCCGTAAAAATCCAGGTGACATCAGACAGAAATGCGAATGGCGTTATTAATGATGCTAACTTTGAAAGAGTGACTTATGATCTTGTCGGGGGAAGCTTGAGACGGATTCTGTATGAAGGAAGTGGCATCCAACAGATTCAGCCCCTGATCGATAATGTCACAAGTTTAGTGTTTACCTATTCCGGCAACTGCAATGTAACTATTGTATTAGAGGTTACGGAGTCTGCAGGGAGGAGTGACCCTGTTTCTCGCAGCCTGGAAACAACGGTTTATTGCCGCAACCTGGATTTATAAATGGTGATCGGTCATGCCGGGAAAAGGGAAAGCCAAGCTATGAAAGTATTAACACATTTCAAGCCAAGGGCAAATAATGAAAAAGGCTTTACGCTTATTGAGGTTTTGCTTGTGATGGGGGTTTTTGCCATCGGCATTCTGGCGGTGGCCAGTATGGAGATCACCGCATTTCAAGGGAATCGGTCTGCCCGGTTAAGGACCGAGGCTGCGACCCGTGCCTCGGAATACCTGGAAGGGCTGGTTTTTCAGGGGTATTCCGCAATTTCTAACGGGTCTGCAACAGAGGGAGATATCGGGCTTTTGTGGACAGTGTTAAACAATACCCCCATTAACGATACCAAAACAATTACGGTTACCGCATCATGGAACGACCGCGGGGAACTGCGGAACGTTGTTTTCAGCTATATCATCACCGATCCCAATTAATTTAGTTCAATACGCTGTAATAATGAAAATTTATAAAAATATGCCAGGAGGACCATGCCATGAAATATTTCCAATGCACTAACATATTAAAGCAGCAGGATGGCAGCGCGATGGTCATAGCCCTGATGATGATGGCCTTGTTGAGTATCATCGGGATAAATGCAGTGACCATATCCTCCACGGAGCAGCAGATTAGCGTTAATGCCGAGACACAGAAAATGGCATTCTACGATGCTGATTCCGGTGTTCAATATACCCTGGGCAGTATTGAAAATGCACTGGAGAACGGAGTGCCCAATGTGCTTCCCACTTCTATAGGAAGTAGCGTTGCCTATACCTATGGCACACCGGCCGGATTTTTCTTCAATATTTCAAACATATCCATGACCGGTAGTAATGTCTATTCGTTTACAAGTACCGGCAATTCCGGCAATGCGCATATAGATGCTCAGGCTGTCATCAGTGTAACTTTTCGGAAAGGGGCTACAAATCCAATTGAGTTTGCCGCTTTTGGAGATGAAAAACTAGATACAAAAAATGGGGGAACGACGCAAAGTTATGACAGCAGCAGCGCTGATCCCACAAAAAATGATCCTTCCCATCCTTCTTTCCAATCAACCCATGAGGCTGATGTGGGGTCAAATGACTGGCTGGTAACCCATAATGGAGCTATGATAGATGGGGACGGTGTATTCGGCGAACAGGATGATGGTTCTGCTACACAGGATGGTATACACGGGGGAACTATTTTCTATGGGACCGCCGGAGTCGACGCAGGACGCATTGATCCGGACCCGTTGGGGATAAATTCCGGGGGCGTGTATGATCCGACGACTTACAGTGCCAGTAACGACAATGCTACCCATGCAACCATTAATGGGGCATTCATTGCCGGAGACACGATAAGCACCAGCAACGGAGATAATGTTACTCTGACCGGAAAGGTTGGGGGGTCTAATTTCTATTTTACGAGTGTTGAATTGAAAAATAATGTTACCCTTGTTATTAATACCACTTTAGGACCGGTAAACATTTTTTTGGATGGCGGCGGTGCGACAACGGGAACCATCTTTGATGCCAAGAACAGCTCGATTACCAATACGAGTGGGAACCCCACTGATTTTTCCATTTATTCCAATTCAGCGCAAAAGATTGATTTCAAACATGGAAGTGAGTTTCGGGGCTTTGTATACGCCCCGTTGGGAGATATTGACATGAAAAACAGTTCAGCTGTTTACGGAGCTTTATGGGGAAAAACCGTTGACATAAAAAATTCAGGAACACTTTATTATGATGCAGCGTTGAGTGATAAGTATATCGTTACAACAAATGATGTATCACTCCTGTCCTGGGAAGAAGTTCAATAGGCTGTACAAACTCTAACTATCTATGCTTTATCTCACCGGTCAACAAGGTAAACGTATATTGTGGAATTGCTTTGAAATATATAATCTTGGGTATGTAATGCTGGTTTTCAATTAACTGAAAGGCTATTGAATGGTCTCATTCCACCATTCCGGCAATGTGCCTTTATAAAGATCCTGAACTTTCTGAAGTAACTGGGTTTGTTCCTCCTTCAGGTTCAGTAAATGGTACCAGGCTTTATCTTTGGCGGCCTGGTCTTTTTCTTCTTTTGCAGTGTTGAAATATTCAATTTGGGTTATCAAGTCGTTGTGGATGCGCCGTTGAGCCGACTTGACTTCCTGCTCTTTTTTCTGAAAATCCGGAATTTCTCTGTTGCTATCAATAGTATTGATCGTTGATTTTTCTGTTTCCAATGAATCTGCCGGGATTTCAACGGTGGAAGGATCTGTTTGAATAATTTCTTTTGGTGCTGGCGCATCAGAATCCGTGATGGTTGAAATTTTTTCTTTGGGGAGCCCCACAGTCCCACCAGAATAGAAAAATTTTATTTTCCCGTCTTCTTCCCAGTATTCGTCGGTAATAAAACTGATGTCGGCTTTCAGTTTGATTTGGTAACCGGCTGGGCACACCGTCGGCAACACCAACGCCGCTAAAAACACTATCACCCATATCCATTTCCACATAATGAGAATCCCTTGATTTGTCTATTTGATATTTCTCAGCTCAAAAACTTGAAGATTCTGAAAAAATAATATTTTAAATGTAAGGTGCGTAGCATAAAATAAATCTACAATTATTTCCCTTAGGGGCAAGGAATAAACCCCGCCCCTGAATGCATTGAATTCAAATTAATATGTCAATTTGTTTTTTCTTGGATTTCAAAAAAAATTAGGGGAGTGAGAGTGTGCTTCGAAATTTTGCCCCTGGATAAATACTTTTGGATGAGTTCGTTATGAGAACGGTTGAGGTGGAGTCTTCCGCTCTCAAAACTAAAAATTTACCGATATCAACCGGAGGGAGAAAAACTTCCTCTTTGAATTGATGATGGACTTTTGCTTTTTCTTGATAATAAATACTGTAAAACTGTCCGGGAGCAACACCATCTCTATTGCCCTTGTTGATAAAAGCGACAGTATTATCCCCAAAGATACCTTCATGCTCCTCAGATGCAATGATTTTTCCTTCAAGCCCTTTTTTATTTTCCTGTAAAATTATTTTGGATTCCGGCTGATCATACGGCATTAAAAGATCGTTGACTTTAATGGTCCTGAATGAATGCATAACCTGAGCGACATAGAACTGAGATTCCTTTTTGATAATTTCAATGACACCTGTTAAGAAGTACTGAATCCCGAAGTCAGCCCCGGTTTCATTGTCCTTTATCGACTTTAAAGTCCTATACACCGTATAACTATTACCCGGAATAAGAGGCGTTGTTCCATCTTGTTGGATGTAAACGATATCCATTGTGCTGATCATCTCTTTGTCATCTTTGGCTTTAAAAATGAATCCACAAGGGCTGACAGGGTCGGCTTTGATGAATCCAATCCTGTGCATTGAAGAATAGGTATAATATGCCGTTGAATTTGTTATTGATCGGGTTTTTTCTATATGCTTATCCGTGTTATCGTCTAAATTTTTCATTTCCTCTCTGCTGGAAAGTCTTATTCGATTACCGGGATAAATTAAATGGGGATTAATAATTTGATTGTTTTTATGCCATAGAGCCGGCCATTGCCAGGGCGAATTTAAAAATTTTTCGGAGAGATCCCAAAGCGTGTCCCCCTTTTTAATTGTGTAATAAATTTCTGAGTGATAATCGATTAAATTTTCACTTTCTTCTGCGGAAAGTAAAATAGGGATTGCAATAACAATTGTCAGCATCAATACCCACTCACATTTAATTAAACGGAAAAATTTCTTATTAAGCATCCAAGGCTCCGATTCTTATATTTGTTATTGATTTGTAAAGAGGAGAAGGTTAAAAAAACTGTAATTATTATCGGCGGTTTTAAAAAAAAACTTTAAAAATAAAAAAAGCCCGCATGCATTTGCATGGGGCTTTTTTTATATAAACTGATATGAGAAACGAATATGAGATGGGAAAAATTACATCATTCCGCCCATTCCGCCCATTCCGCCCATTCCGCCACCCATTCCACCGCCGCCTCCCGGCATGCCTTCCGATTTATCAGCAGGCTTTTCAGCAATCATAGCTTCCGTGGTGAGCATTAATGAGGCTACACTGCCTGCATTTTGCAGTGCGAAACGAACCACCTTTGTAGGATCAATAATGCCGGCTTCCATTAGATCTTCATATGTATCCGCCTCCGCATTATAACCAAAAGCACCCTCACCATTCTTAACTTTATCGATTACGATAGAACCCTCGGCACCCGCGTTATTGGCAATCTGGCGAAGAGGCTCTTCGATGGCGCGCATAACAACTTTTACACCCAGCTTTTGATCGGCCTTGATTTTTATTTTTTCCAAAGCGTCCAAGCAACGTACCAGTGCTACGCCACCTCCAGGTACGATACCTTCTTCAACAGCAGCGCGCGTCGCATTGAGTGCGTCTTCAACACGGGCTTTCTTTTCCTTCATTTCAGTCTCGGTTGCGGCACCGACGTTAATGACGGCTACGCCCCCGATCAGTTTGGCCAGACGTTCCTGAAGTTTTTCACGGTCATAATCAGATGTGGTTTCGTCAATTTGAGCCCGAATTTGCTTGACACGACCTTCCAGGGCAGAACGTGCACCTGCAGCATCCGTAATGGTTGTATTGTCTTTGTCCATGGTGATGCGTTTGGCTTTTCCAAGATCTGAAAGCGTTATATTTTCCAATTTGATACCCATGTCCTCAGATACAACCTGACCGCCGGTTAGTATAGCGATATCTTCAAGCATGGCTTTTCTTCTATCGCCGAAGCCGGGAGCCTTGACCGCGGCAACCTGTAATGTTCCTCTCAGCTTATTGACGACCAATGTGGCCAAAGCCTCACCTTCGACATCCTCTGCGATAATCACGAGCGGTTTACCCATTTTGGCTACCTGTTCAAGAATGGGAAGAAGATCTTTCATCGTGCTGACTTTTTTCTCGTTGATCAGGATGTATGGATCTTCCAGTGAGGCAATCATTTTTTCAGCATCGGTGACAAAATAAGGAGAAAGATACCCACGATCAAACTGCATACCTTCCACAACTTCAAGGGTCGTTTCCATCCCTTTGGCTTCTTCAACGGTGATAACACCTTCTTTACCCACCTTATTCATGGCTTCAGCAATAATGTTGCCGATAGTTTCATCGTTGTTCGCAGAAATTTTACCGACCTGAGCAATTTCCCGCTGATCTTTAGTGGGTTTGCTAATTCGGTTAAGCTCTTTGACGGCAACTTCAATAGCTTTGTCAATACCGCGTTTAATTGCCATTGGATCATTTCCGGCTGCTACGAGCTTCTGGCCTTGCTCGTAAATCGCACGGGCAAGAACAGTAGCGGTGGTAGTGCCATCACCAGCCATATCACTAGTTTTACTGGCGACTTCTTTTACCATCTGAGCGCCCATATTTTCAAATTTATCTTCCAGTTCGATTTCTTTGGCAACAGTTACGCCATCTTTTGTAACCGTTGGAGATCCCCAGGATTTGTCAATCACTACGTTTCTACCTTTAGGGCCGAGGGTTACAGCTACGGCGTCGGCTAGCGTTTTGACTCCGTTTAGCATGGCTTCGCGAGCCTTCATATTGTATTTTACTTCTTTTGCAGCCATCTTAATCTATCCTCCATTTTTATATATTCATTATTCGATTATGCCGAGAACGTCGTCTTCACGCATGATTAGATATTCTTCGCCTGCGATTTTTACCTCTGTACCTGCGTATTTGCTAAATAGAATGCGATTACCTTCTTTTAATTCGAGTGGAATTCTTTTGCCGTCTTCGCCAATTTTACCTTGGCCGACCGCAATAATTTTTCCTTCTGCCGGTTTTTCTTTGGCTGTATCCGGGATAATGATTCCGCCCTTCGTCGTTTTTTCTTCTTCGACGCGTTGTACTACAATTCGGTCATGTAATGGTTTGAGTTTCATTGTTTTAAATCTCCTTTTGTTTTAGACGTATTGTAATTAAAGTTATTTTACCAATTCAGATTTTAAACTAAACGTTCGTCCTGCTATGTTGAAGAAAAATTATAAGCATGCATTTTAATTTGTAAAGAGATGACAGAGATTTTCTAAAATTTTACCTGATTATAAAAATTCGTCAACGACTAATAAGAAGTTAAAATTATTAATAATTAGAATAACGATATCCGGTTTGAAGTTGTATCCTCAGTTCTCTAAAATCCGCCGCCATTTTGTAAAATAAAAATATTCAAAAACCTCTTTTTGTTTTGTTTAAATATAATATAGTGAAAGGGCAGGTTTAAAATATTATGGAGTTTTATCAGTAGTTTTTGAGGATTTATCTATATTTGTTTTTGGTTTCGTATCTTCCTTTTTTGAGGGTGTTGAAGTGCTCTGAGGTTTGTCGGCATAATCCGTCACATACCATCCTGCCCCTTTTAGATGGAAACTGCTGTGTGAAATGATTCTTTGGAGATTGCCGGAACAATGTTTACATGTAGTGAGGGGGTTATCGGAAAATTTTTGTAAAGCCTCTTCAACCGTCCCGCATTTTTCACATTCATATTCATAAATCGGCATTTTATAAAAACCTCCTGATTTTAAATTTATTTAAGTTAAAAGAGAAGAAACATCTTGTTATCATTTAAATATAAACAAATATAGTCAACATCTTAAAATTGTCAAGAACCCGTATTGATTTTTTTAACGTTAAATGATCGGTCTAGGGGGTCTTTTAATCCATCAATGGGTAAATGCCATTGATGATAGAATTTAAAAATATCTGTTAACCCTCGCACGCGAACGTTGCTGAGGATCTCATGAGTTTTTTCATGGACTCGTTTTTCTTCGACCTGTTTTTCTTCGAATGAAGCGTCGAAGTTTTGAAGGAATTTACTGAAGCGGACAATATGGATTAATTCGTGTGTAACGATGTAGAGTGTAAAGGGAAAAAGTTTTAAGATGGGTGATTCTTTTAATGCTGAAAGAATTGAATGGTCCTGGATACATATCTTATAAAAATCATATACTGAAGAACTAAGGGACATATTTTTGCGTTGGCCTTTATATCGAATGATTTGAGCAAAAGGGCCGAAAACAATTTCCGAGGGGATCAGCTGTGCTAAAGTTTTGATGTCATATTTGGGCCGAAGCCACTGACTTGCAGACATTTTATAGAAATTACTTGTAAGTTCCTCTGCCATTGAAACGGAATTGTTCAAAATTTTAAGCTGATTGACGTTGAATTTTATCAAGTTCTTAGTGGTATTCATCTCTGATATATTATATTGTTTTTAGAATTTTCCCTATTTTTTTATGTTTTTAATATTCATTAAAAAATGGTGGACAAGTCATAACAGTTAATGCTATCTAATTTTATCTATAATATTATAATAGATAGGGGGGTGATTAGTTGAGCAGCGTCGTCAAAAAACGAAGAAAAAAAATGAGAAAGCATAAACACAGAAAGCTCTTGGCTCGTACGCGTCATCAGAGAAGAAAAGGCAAATAATAGCGGCAACGATACCTTAAATCTCTTGTGAATATGAATAAAAACAGAAAAAGCGCAAACATATCTTAAGATGCTTTTTCTGTTTTTATTTTAAGGATTATTTGAAAGCCCCTTAATATATTTAAAAAAGTCTGAATCCGTTGAAAGGACAAGGGAATTTTTATCGTCTAATACATCCTTGTAAATTTCTAAAGTTTTGTTGAACGAATAGAATTCCGGGTCGACTCCATAGGATTTAGCATATATGATCGTTGCTTCAGCATCCGCTTTCCCTTTAATTTCCTGAGCAATTTTATAGGCTTCCGATGTAATTTTTTTTAGATCTCGTTCTTTTTCACCAATAATTTTACGAGCCTCACCTGAACCTTCTGAACGAAATTTTTCTGCAATCTGTCTTCGTTCCGCTATCATCCGCCCATAAACCGATTCTCGCACCTGTTCTACATAATTTATCCTCTTGATTTTCACATCGACCAGTTCAATGCCGAATTTGTCCAACTTGGGCTGCGCTTGTTTTAAAATACCTTCAGTAATTTTCTCTCGGCCGGTTTCTATTTTGTATATAGAACCCTCATCCTTTTTAATATCCTCCAATCCGATTTCGAAGGTATCCAGTTTTCTGTTGGTTTTGCGTACCGCTTCGACCAGTCGATAAGAGGTAATAAAATTTCGTACGGCAGGATCGATAATATCATCTAATCGACCTAATCCGCTGACCGTGTTGTTGACCGTTTGGAAAAATTTGATGGGGTCGGTAATCTTCCACCTGGCAAAAGCATCCACCCAGATATAGGTTTTGTCTAAAGTAGGTATTTGACCCGGATCACCATCCCATATTTGGAGGTTTTTGGGAAAATAGTTGGTATTTTGGATAAATGGGATTCTAAAATAAAGTCCGGGTTCTTTTTTGGGGATACCAACCACTTTTCCGAATTGGGTGACCACAACCTGTTCGGTCTCATTAACGATATAGGCTGAGGAAAGAACAAAAAGAACTGCAAATATAGTAATAATTAAGAGAATACCTTTAGATTTCATTTTTCAACACCGTTTTGCTTCCCAAGATTAAGTAAAGGTAAAAGATTTTTCTGATCGGCATCAATGATATATTTTTGGCCCAGCTTAGGGAAAAGATCTCTCAGCGTTTCAAGATAAAGCCGCCTTTTGGTGACATCTTTTGCATGGATATATTCATTATATATAGCAGTAAACCTTGCAGCGTCGCCTCGTGCACGGTTAACTCTATCAAGGGCGTAGCCTTCGGCAGCCTTTACAGTTCTTTCCGCCTCACCTTTGGCAGCCGGAATCGCCTTGTTATATTCTTCTTTTGCCTGATAAATCATTTTTTCTTTTTCCTGAATTGCTTGGTTAACTTCATTGAATGATTGTTGCACAGGGACTGGGACATTAGTTCGTTTCATTTCTATGGTTATAATATTAATTCCGGTTTCAGCGTTATCCAATTCCTGTTGCAAAAGAAGTTTAGCTTCATCTGCCATTTCTTCGCGTTTGCTGATGACCTCATTTATGCTTCGATCGCCGACAACAAGCCGCATCGCTGCTTCAGCCATATCCGTAAGAAGTCCGCGGACGTCTTGAACCTTGAAAAGATAATTGTATGGATCACTTATGCGGTACTGAACAATCCACGGAACGAGCGCTACATTTAGATCACCGGTAAGCATTAAAGAGACGTTTGTATTTTCACTTTCAGATGCAAAACGTGATCTTTCACCCGCTCTTTCGGACCGGAATCCGAATTCTTCTTTGTAAACACGCCTGACTTTAACCTTTGTTACCTTCTCAATACCTGCGGGCAATTTAAAGTTAAGACCGGGTTGACTGATGCGAAGATATTTTCCGAATCGCTGGACAACGCCGACTTCATCAACTGCAACAGTATAAAAAATCGAAGAAGCGAAAAATAAAGCAACGATGATAAAAATTAAAATCGGTCCTCCCGGTAATTTGAACTTTCTAATTTTTTTTACAATTTCATCCATCTGCGGAGGAACATTGCCTTTGTTTTGTTGCTGTTGTTTAAGTTTTTCCCAATCCCAAGTCATAGTTTTAATCCTATTAATTTATTTTTGGCCGGTTTTCCGTGTAGATTTAACATGCAATCGTATTTTAAGGCTTAAACACTGAATATTTATAATATTTACAAACCAAGCAAGTCAAGTAAAAAGAAATCCTTGAAGGTTAAAAAGAAGTGTGCAAAAGCCGGTTAAATGTTTGAGTATGTAAAGGTTTAACTTGACACCTAAAGGGATCATTTTATATTTTTAGAGCTATGAAAAAAGTTCGTAAAAATATGAAACAAGCTGTACACATAAGAAATATCATTGATAAGGTATTAACGTCTTGCCGCCATGATACCAATGCTGATTTAATCGCAATTTGGCACCTGTGGGATGGTGTAGTCGGTCAAATGATTGCTGAAAATGCTCAGCCGGCTGCTTTCAAAGGCAAGATTCTTTTAGTTCATGTCAGCAATTCAATCTGGATACAGCAGCTCCAATTTTTAAAAAAGGATATCATTTTAATGGTCAATAGTGCTTTGAAAAAAAACTTGGTTGAAGATATAAAGTTCAAGATAGGATTCATAGGTACGCATAAGGCTGAAATATGACATGTCGGTAGGGCATCAGCAATTTATGAACGGGTACTCATAACTCATGAGGTCTTTGACATTAGATACTTTTTTCTGTGGCCGTATTCAGGTTAAACAACACAAAGAGGGTTATCGGTTCTCCATCGATGCTGTTTTGCTGGGCCATCATGCTGCGATCAGGCCTGGGGATAAGGTTCTTGATTTAGGGACAGGCTGTGGTATTATTCCTTTGATTTTAGCATACCGTTATCCCAAAATCAGAGTCTATGGAGTGGAACTTCAGCCGGAGCTTGCTGAAATAGCTGCGCTTAATGTGAACGAAAATCATATAGGCGATCGAATTGTAATTCTATGCAGGGATATGCGCGAACTAAACCATCATATGGTTTCCGGTCCCGCGGATTTGGTTATCAGTAATCCACCTTACAGGCGTGCTAAATCAGGAAGAATAAATTCTAATCATCAACAGGCAATTGCAAGACATGAAATCAAGGTGACACTTACAGAGGTCGTTGAAACCGCCCGTCGTATGTTACGAACTTGCGGCAGATTTGTTACAATTTACCCGGCTGAACGGATAACGGATATTTTGACTCAAATGCGGCATGCCGGGATTGAGCCGAAATTTTTGCGTATGATTCATTCGGAGCGTCGTTCGGAAGCAAAACGGATTTTAGTCGAAGGAATTAAAGAGGGCGGAGCGGGTATAAAAATCGGTCCGCCGCTTATAATTTATCATCAAAATGGTTCTTATACCGAGGAGGTGGAAAAGATGTTTTTGCCTTAGAAAAAATAAACGATGCCTATGTTAACTTATTAAGAACCTGTCCGGTGATTACCTTGGGGTAAAAATATGTTGATTTTCTGGGCATCACAAGCTTGGCTTTGGCAACATTACGTACCTGCTCAATTTTCGTTGAGTTAAGAATAAATGTAATATCAAACTTTCCGGAGGCAACCGAATCAATAGCTTCTAGTTCAGAACTCGAATAGGCAATCAGCTTTTCATTATCGAGCCGCGCCTGATCAAAGTCGAGAATTTCAAGGAAAATCAGCCGTGTCAATACCGTTACATCAAGTTCCCTTAGAGATTCTTGAAGCTCTTCGCCAAACATCTGCTCCATGACATTGGGTTTCAGTGTTAATAGATAAAATTCGGGATGGTTTTTTATAAAAACGCCGATGCTTTTTTTTGAAGCGTTTGATTTTAACAGTGCAATGAATTCTTCTTGTGCTTTTTCACGGCCTTTTCCTTTGAAAGGAGTCGTTACAATATTAAAATACTCTAAAGATTTTTGAATAAATGCAGCAAGAGTTGAATCATCGACTTTTTTCAGCATGCGATGAGCAGGCATTATTATTAGACCCGGATCTTCCATACTGCATAAATACATCATGGTATGGTTTGCCGGATGATCACTCGAAAAACTCGGATTATTGTCGGCGATCCAATTTCGGTAGTTAAGTGCTGTTTCATAGCGATGATGTCCATCCGCAATAAAAAGATTTTCCGTTTTCATGGATTCGGTAACGTAGTGATGAAGATCCGTATCCGTTATGCGCCATAGTTTGTGCCGATGGCCGCTTTGATCGAACAAATCGATGGCGGGTTCATAATTGAAAGCCTTATGCTTTAATGCATCTAAAATTCCTTTTTGATCGGAGTACAAGGAAAATATTGAGCTGAAATTAGCATGACATGCTTTGATGAGCTCGAATCTTTCCGATTTTATTTTTGAAAAAGTTTTTTCGTGAGGAAGAATAATGCCTTTTTCAAAAGGTTCAAGACCAACTGCTGCAATGAGACCATAGCGGGTGATTTTTTTGTCTTCTATCGAAAAATCAACGCTTGTCAGATACATAGACGGAGTTTGATCCTGCAGAAGTATTCCCTCTGAAAACCATTGATTAAATTGCTGCGCGGCTCTGGTATAGCGGTTATTTGTATCGGTATCGGATTCAGTTGTTTTTCCAAGTATCAAACGGATAATGTTATATGGGTGACGCTTATAAAAATTTTGTTGTTCTTCTTTTGAAATAACATCATAAGGTGGTGTTACCACGTCCGAAAAGTTTTTAATTTTATCAGGATTATAAAGAGTTCCTCTGAAAGGAATAATATGTGCCATATTTTAATTTCCTTCTGTGTATTATTTAACAAAAAAGTAATTGTTACTAAAAAGAATAATGATATTCAAGAGTAAATTATAAATTATTTTAATTTTGTCCTCTCAATCTTGATTTGAGTCAAAAGTTTCTAAAGAAGATCATTGACAGTTTCGATCAAAAAGTATATTTAAAAATCCCTGCATCTGAATAATATAGGATGCTCCGGAGAGGTGGCCGAGTGGCTGAAGGCCCCGCTCTCGAAAAGCGGTATCCTGTCAAAAACGGGATCGTGGGTTCGAATCCCACCCTCT
>JAFGES010000104.1 GCA_016931455.1 Desulfobacterales bacterium
CATGGGAATCGAACCCACCCGGGACGGTTTTAGCGCCCCACACCGGATTTGAAGTCCGGGAGCCCCACCAGTGAGCTGCGCACTTCCTTTAGCTTATCTATTGATGAACACATATCTAATGATGGTATCTATCATATTCTTGTCATTTTCTTTGTCAATAACTTTATAGCTAGATAAATAAAAAGAACAATACCTTGACAAAAAATAGACCGGATTATAGAGGACGGTCCATGAAATTAAAACAAAAAGTGGTAATTTTTCTTGCGACCGGCTGTTTTATAGGTAAAATTCCGATTGCGCCCGGTACGTTTGGATCTGCTCTGGGGTTGCCTCTTTGCTTTTTACTATCCGGAACTGATTTTCTTATTGCGATTCTTTTGACAACATTATTTATTGTTTTTTCTATTTGGATAGCACAAAATGCTGAAAAGCTGTTCCAAACAAAAGATCCGGGCTGTATTGTTATTGATGAAATTGCCGGTTTTATGGTAACCTTAATGGGTTTGCCGTTTAATATCACGTCAATTTTTATGGGCTTTATTATATTTAGATTCTTAGATATACTAAAACCGTTTCCCATTCGTTTTGTTGAAAAGCGTTTTTCAGGTGGGAGGGGAATTGTTTTGGATGATGTGACGGCGGGTATCATGGGTAATTTTATTTTAAGAATTATATTCCATTATACAGGTACCATTTAATCCGGTTGTATCCCAATTAACAATTTAGCTGTTTTGATATATTAATCCAATACCAACTGCCAATACGTATTAAAGAGAGGTAATAAAAAAACTTGAAATTAAAAAAATCACCCCAAAAGGATATACAGATAAAAAAAAAAGGTCGGCTTCGTGAAAATGTTGAAGCCATTTTGGTTGCAATTGTTCTGGCCCTATTTATCCGTACCTTTGTTGTTCAAGCCTTCAAAATTCCGTCGGGTTCCATGAAAGAGACCCTTCTGGTAGGAGATCACATACTGGTAAACAAATTTATATACGGAGTCAAACTTCCATTTCTCGATACCACAATTATCCCGATCAAAACTCCGAAACGGGGAGATATCACGGTTTTTAAATTCCCCGAGGATCCGGACAAGGATTTTATAAAGCGAGTTGTGGGTGTTGCCGGCGATGTGATTGAAATCCGTAACAAGCAGGTTTATGTTAATCATGAATTGCTTAATCATGATTTCGGCATACATAAAGATCCCCATATGATACCGGCGGATATGCAGCCCAGAGATAATTTCGGACCGGTAACTGTACCGCCGAATTCTCTCTTTGTGATGGGAGACAACCGCGATCACAGTTATGATAGTAGATTTTGGGGGTTTGTTGATTTGAAAGCGGTAAAGGGTAAAGCCTTTATCATCTATTGGTCTTGGGACAAAGAAAATTTTGGTGTCAGATGGTCAAGAATGGGAAAACTGTTAAAATAAGTCAATTAAAATAAAGCAGGTGGACGATGGGGTTTGCAAAAAAAGATATTCTGGATATGGAGTCACTCTCTGCGGATGAAATTACCATAATTCTGGATATAGCCGATCGAATGAAGGAGATTTCAAAAAGGCCGATCAAGAAAGTTCCAACCTTACGGGGTAAAACCGTTATTCTTTTTTTTCATGAGCCGAGTACGCGAACACGCACATCTTTTGAAATTGCAGCAAAGCGGCTCAGTGCCGACAGCCTTTCGATAAATTTCAGCTCTAGTAGTATGGTTAAACAGGAAACCCTCATCGATACCGTTCAAAATCTAGAAGCGATGAGTCCTGATGTAATCATTATCCGGCATGCTGCTTCCGGCACTCCCCATATGCTTGCCCGTTTGATAAAATCATCCGTGATCAATGCAGGTGACGGGATGCATGCACATCCCAGCCAATCCCTTCTTGATCTTATGACGGTCAGGGAAAAAAAAGGTAAGATCAGCGGGCTTCGGATTGCCATTATCGGAGACATATCACACAGTAGAGTGGCAAGGTCAAACAGTATCGGCTTTACAAAGATGGGTGCGAATGTCGTGTTGGCCGGTCCGCCGACAATGATCCCAAAAGGAATTGAAAATCTGGGAGTTAGTGTGAGTTATAACGTGGATGATGCGATTTGTGATGCGGATGTAATCATGATGTTGAGAATACAAAAGGAGCGACAAAAAGACTTTTTGTTTCCCACCGAACGTGAATATGCCAGGTATTATGGGCTAAACCGGAAAAGGTTGACAAATGCAAAACGAGAAGTTCTGATTATGCATCCGGGACCGATTAATCGAGGGGTCGAAATTGCATCCGATGTAGCGGACGGACCCTATTCAATCATTCTTGAACAGGTGACAAATGGCGTTGCCGTTCGAATGGCACTTTTATATCTGGTGGCAGGAGGTGCACGTAATGCAGATACTAATTAGAGGCGGACGCGTCATTGATCCGGGAAACCTTGACGGTATTCATGACATCCTTCTACAGGATGGTAAGATCGCTCAAATCAGTGCAAATGGATCCATTGAAAATATAGACGTCTCTGAATCCGAACCGGCTGATAGCTCACCTTGTAAAGTGATCGATGCTTCCGGTAAAATTGTGACGCCGGGCCTGATCGACATGCATGTTCATTTTCGTGAGCCGGGGCATGAATACAAAGAAACCATTCAAACGGGTTGTTTGGCTGCAGCGCATGGTGGGTTTACGGCGGTTTGCACCATGCCGAACACAAAACCGGTTAATGATAATAGGCAGGTTACCGAATATATAATAAACAAAGCTGCAGGGGTAGACACCGTTCGAGTTTATCCGGTGGCGGCAATCAGCAAAGGCCTTGAAGGAAACGGTTTGGCCGAATATGGAGAGTTGAAGGAAGCCGGTGCAATCGCTTTCTCGGATGACGGTTGTCCGATCGTCAATAGCCGGCTGATGCGGAGGGCTTTGGAATATGCCAAAGGTTTCGGTATGCTGATTATTTCTCATTGTGAGGATCTTGATCTTGTAGGAGCCGGTGTAATGAACGAGGGGGCATTGGCTACGCGAATGGGCTTGGCCGGCATCCCCAATGCGGCTGAAAGCATCATGGTTATGCGTGATATAGCGCTTTGCGAATTAACGCAAGCCCCGCTTCACATTGCTCATGTGAGTACTAAGGAATCCGTACGAACGATTAGAGAAGCTAAAAAAAGAGGTATTCCCGTTACAGCAGAGACGGCGCCGCATTATTTTACACTCACTGAAGATGCCGTCGAAAAATACAACACAAATGCGAAGATGAGTCCGCCACTGCGCTCTTATGACGACAAAGAAGCCATTTGGGAAGGGCTATCCGACGGAACTTTGGATGTTATTGCTACCGATCATGCGCCACATGCCTCGATTGAAAAGGAAGTTGAATTCAATCTTGCCGCCAACGGTATTATCGGGCTCGAAACCGCTCTTTCTTTAGGCTTGAAGTTGGTTGATAAAGGTTTCCTTACCATTAATAATCTTATTGAAAAAATGTCTAAAAATCCGGCACGAATTCTTGGAATAAAAAATACTTTAAAAATCGGTAGTGTTGCCGATATTACAATTATTGATCCTGATGTTTTATATACCGTAGATTCAGATTGTTTCCATTCCCTGAGCCGTAACACACCCTTCAATGGATGGAAGATGAAAGGCAAAGCTGTTGTTACAATCGTCGGCGGCAAAGTTGTTTTTGATGATTTGTCAAAAAAATAGGTTTATTGATTTATTCTCCTCAAATTCTTTCAATTTTTAACTACAAAAAAATAAAATAAAATATGTCAAAAGCGGTCCCGCACATCCTGGTTGTTGATGATGAACTCAGCATGCGTGAGTTGCTTGAATTGATGCTGATTCGGGAAGGATATAAGGTCTCATGTGCCGAGAATGGTCGGCAAGCCGTTTCAATGCTTGAAAAAGTAAATTTTGATCTTTTGCTTTGTGACATTAAAATCGGAAATATTTCCGGTCTTGATGTGTTGCGGGCGGCAAAAAAAAGAAATCAAGATACTGTAGTCATCATGATATCAGCTTATGCAACAACGGAAAATGCGGTTGAGGCAATGAATGATGGAGCTTATGACTATGTTCCCAAACCTTTTGATAATGATGAGCTGAAACAGACCGTTGCGAAGGCTCTAAATTTAAAAACAATAGAGCATGAAAAGCAGTTTTTGGGCGATGAGCTCAAAAAAAATTTACATTTTGGAAAGATTGTCGGCAATAGCCCCAGGATGCATCATATTTACAAAATGATCATGCAGGTTGCCAAGACCACCACGAGTGTTTTGATTACCGGTGAAAGTGGAACGGGAAAGGAATTGATTGCAAGAGCGATTCATGATGAAAGTGAGCGCTGCGATCAGGAATTTGTTGCCATAAATTGCGGCGGTATACCGGAAAACTTAATCGAAAGCGAACTTTTCGGTTACAGAAAAGGTGCCTATACCGGTGCGACACATGATAAAAAAGGGCTTTTTGAGACAGCGGATAAAGGCACGCTTTTTCTTGATGAAATAGGGGAACTCAGCACCCAGTTGCAGGTAAAACTGCTTAGGGCGGTTCAGGAGAAAAGGTTTAAGGCTGTCGGCGGCAATAAGGATATATCCGTCGATATTCGAATTATTTCCGCTACGAATAAAAAACTGGAGGATGAAGTGATCGCCGGTCGATTTCGGGAAGATCTTTTCTATCGTCTAAATGTGATCGAGATCAAGATGCCTCCTTTGAGAGAAAGAAAAAGCGATCTGCGTGCACTTGCCCAGCATTTTCTTGAAAAATATTCCCGTCAAATGGGTAAGGAGATGGCTAAAATTTCCTCATATGCCATTGATTTGCTGAAAAAATACGATTTTCCCGGAAATATTCGTGAACTCGAAAACCTAATTGAGCGCAGCGTTGCCCTTTCCAGCACCAATATTCTTTTGCCGGATAGTCTTGCCCTTTCCATTCACAAACAGAGGTGGATTGAAGGCATAAAAGGAAGGCGCTTTGATCTGGATGAAGTTGCTCACGGTGTTTCCCTTGATTCCATCTTGGAAGAAATTGAAAGCGCATATCTTAAAAAAGCCATGGACTGCACAAACGGAAATAAAAATAAGGCGGCTGAATTGCTCGGTGTCAGTTTTCGTTCGTTCAGATATCGCCTCAGCAAGTTAGGGCTTGATAAGGCGGAATAAAAAAGACTACCCACAAGCTACGATCTTCTCCCATACTTGAATTTCAATCAATCACACCCTTATTGTTTTCTTTAACTCCTTGATACAAAATATACATTATATTTCTACTATTTATAAGTATTTTGGAGTACTTGTCAGTTGCGAGATCCACTAACCATTCCTATTCCGTTTTTGATTACTGATTTCTAGTGGTCTGACATTTTTTGTCAGGCAAAAATCACAATTTGTAAATTATTCTTTATTTAAACGGTGGGGAAGAATAAACATAGAAAACTATATTCTATGTAATTATAGGATGTTAAAATGTTTTTTGTCCGTAAGAAGATAGTGGCATATCCTTTGCTCTGTAAACTTATAAAAAAATAAAGCCTTATAAGAGTAGAAAAATTAAAGTCAAAGGGGGGTGAGAACGAAATTAAAAAAAAGAACTCTGAGAAAAAATGGATATTATTACGACACTAAAAAAAATTCAGCAAAACTAATTTTTATCAATTACATAAATAGGAGGTTTCAGCATGATTGAAAGGTTAAGAGGAAAGAAGGAACAAGGTTTTACCCTGATTGAGTTGATGATCGTTATCGCTATCATTGGTATTCTGGCGGCGATCGCCATTCCAAACTTTATTTCCTATCGAAATAAAGCGTATTGCAGTGCGGCTGAAAATGATGCTAATACGATTGCGGCAGCTCTTGCAGACTATTACAGTGATCCGGATAATACTAGTCTCCCAGGCAGTGCGGCTGCTATGAGTTTGACCTTATCTTCCAAAGGTGGTCTCAACACTTCAGCGATCACAGGTAGTCCCAATACAATTATCTCAATTGCTGTTACCGATACAAGTGGACGGTGCCCAAGGGGTACATCTTACGTTTTGGAAATGGGCGCCTCATCAGGATATTGGAAATAAACTTAACCGGCTAAAACTATGTATAAAAGGGAGGAATTTTCTCCCTTTTATACATTTTTGCGTCCGGCTAATAAATTCACTTTTCGTTTCGAAAACGCTTTGCGGATATTGCGTATGAAAAAAACGAAACAAAGTTTACCTTTTTCGTTTAGCGTTTATTTTTGGCCCATCGTTATCCTTGCCGTTTCGGGTCTTATCGATTCCATCTACCTTTCCATATCTCACTACCGAGTTTATACCGATGTTGCCTATAGGAGTTTTTGTGCCGTTTCCAAGGCAATAAACTGTGATACGGTTTCGCAAAGTCCTTATTCTATTTTTCTGGGTGTTCCGGTTCCCGTATGGGGAGTGGTTGGATATACTTTGTTTCTGCTTTTTATGCCGTTTACTCGGCAAGCGGAAGCGGAAAAAAAACGGGTATGGCCGCTGCTTTTTCTAATTTCGTTTGCCTTTAGTCTCTATAGTATCATTCTTGCACTGATTTCCACCTTTCATATTCATAGCTACTGTATGATGTGCATTCTAAGTTATGGAATTAATTTTACGCTTTTATTTTCCACCTGGATTGTTAGAAGGCGGTTTGGCGAAAAAAATCTCTTAAAAGCCTTAAAACAGGATATCGGCTTTTTACGGCAAATGAAGACAAAGGCGGTTTTTTTATTTTCACCGCTTCTAATTAGTGTGATCTTATTAATTTTATTTTTTCCAACCTACTGGAATTTTGTTCCGCCACCCCTTTCCAATCATATTGCCCATGGGATAACCGAAGATGGGCATCCATGGATCGGTGCTGAAAATCCTGAAATCGTCATAACGGAATTTACCGACTACCAGTGTTTCCAATGCAAAAAAATGCATTTTTTTCTTCGTAATCTTGTTGCAAAAAATTCCGAAAAAATCAGACTGGTTCATCGTCATTATCCAATGGATCATGAGTTTAATCCGATTGTAAAGCAACCTTTCCATATCGGCTCCGGCACCCTGGCGCTTTTAGGAATTCATGCGACGGACGCGGGTAAGTTCTGGAAAATGAATGATGTTTTGTTTAACATCACCAAAGATGCCCAAACCATTGAAGTTAAAGAACTGGCGGAAAAGGTCGGATTGGATTTAAAGGCACTTTCATACTCAAGATATGATCGCAATGTCCGATTAAAACTTATAAAAGATATCAAAGATGGGCTGAAACTCGGAATTGGTGGAACTCCGAGCTATGTTATCGACGGTAAAATGTATGTGGGGCAGATTCCAGCGGACATAATAAAAAAAATTTTGAGCTGAGCAAAAGATAACGAGGAATAATGAACATTAGCGGCTTTGCGACTTTATGTCGGACGGTTCGGCTATCACACGCTTTATCGTTTTTCAGTCTAAAAACGTTTTTCAAAATATTAATAATCGGGCTTTTAACGAGCTTGGTTATTACTGTTATTATCCTTGCAAGTGTCCCTCCTGTTTCCAGGGATGCGCTCACTCACCATCTTGCAGTTCCCAAGCTCTATCTCCAACATGGGGGTATGTTTGAAATTCCCTCCCTGAAATTTTCTTATTACCCAATGAACTTGGATCTTCTGTACATGATTCCTCTTTTTTTCGGAAACGACATCATTCCGAAATTTATTCATTTTATATTTGCCCTGCTCACGGCATTTCTTATTTTTCGTTATTTAAAAAATCGGTTGGATAGCATTTATGGTCTTTTGGGAGTGCTGTTTTTTCTTTCGCTGCCTGTCATTATAAAACTTTCAACCACTGTTTATGTTGACCTGGGGCTTATCTTTTTTAGTGCGGCGGCACTTATTTACTTTCTTAAATGGATCGAAAATCAGTTTAAGCTGAAATATTTGATTATTAGTTCCGTTTATTGTGGTTTGGCCCTGGGGACAAAGTTTAACGGGTTAATCGTATTTTTTCTTTTAACCCTTTTTGTGCCGTTTATCTATTCAAGGGTGATGCGCAATGAAGCCCATCCAAGGCCGCAGCGGGCATTTGGGTATGGAGTCTTATTTATGCTCTCAGCGCTTCTGATTTATTCTCCCTGGATGATAAGAAGCTATATCTGGACGAACAATCCTGTCTATCCGCTTTATAATAATTGGTTTAATTCAAAACCCGCAGCATTGACAGTCGTTGAACCTGGTGACGAGACGAATCCGGATTCAGAGCTTATAAATCCAAAACGTGCCGCAAAACAACCTGCAGGTAAATTTGGACATTTTTTAATCAGAAAGCTCATATTTCAGGAAGCTTGGTGGCAGACCGCTTTGATACCGATTCGGATTTTTTTTGAGGGTCGAGATGATACGCCGAAGTATTTTGATGGCAAACTGAATCCTTTTTTATTTTTTTTCCCGTTTTTTGCATTTTATAAGTTAAAAACTAATTCTCCCATTTTAAAGATTGAAAAAAAAGCTTTGCTTTTATTTGCCGTTTTGTATCTTCTATTTGCTTTTTTTCAGACGGATATGCGGATTCGCTATATTGCTCCCATCATTGCTCCTCTCACGATTCTTTCCGTATTCGGTTTGCATGAATTAATGATGTTGATTCAAAAACAAGCTTCAGTATCATTTCGTCGGATTTGTACCGGATGTGTATCGGCAGTTGTAATACTATTAGTGGGTATGAATTTTGCTTACATTGTCGGAGAATTCAAAAAGGTTGATCCGATGAGCTACCTCAGCGGGCAAGTGGATCGGGATGCCTATATTAGAAAGCATCGGCCGGAATATTCCGCCATTCAATTCGCCAATCGAAATCTTGCTGAGAATGCCGGCATATTTTGTTTTTTCTTGGGAAATCGTCGCTACTACAGCGATAGAGAAATGTACTTTGATATTAATTTATTTCAAAGAATTGTACAAAAGGCCGATTCCCCGGAAAAAATTTTAAGTGACATTAAGAACAAAGGCATGACGCATCTATTGATTAAATATAAACAGTTTAATGATTGGGCCAACAGCGACTTTAACATCGATGAAAAGAAAATGATGAATGCATTTTTTAACGAACAGGTAAAACTGCTGTTTTCTGAAGATGGCTATGGATTATATCAATTAGAACCTCAAAAGCCGGTTCTAACCTTGAAATAGATGAATTATAAAATATTTCATTTAGGTGCCGAACACTGCGTAACCGGTTCCTGTCATCTCCTGCAAACAGCCGGCCTTAACATCATGGTCGATTGCGGTATTACACAGGGTCAAGATACATCTCGGCCGATAGAATCTTGGCCGGTTAAGCCGTATGAAATTGACTATCTTTTCATAACTCATGCCCATATCGATCATACGGGTCGGATACCGGATTTGATTGAAAAAGGTTTTCAAGGCGAGATTATTTGTACGGCTCCCACTAAAGCACTTCTTATTCCCATGCTGAATGATGCTATGGCATTTTCCGAGAGGCAACCCCATGAAATTGACAAATTGTGTCAAAGCATTGACGATTTGTCATGGGGATTTGAATATAATCAGAAATTTTCATTGAAACACAGGGTATCGTTTAAGTTCGGCAATGCGGGGCATATACTCGGTTCCTGTTTTATTCGATTTGAATCTGAAAAGCCTACTTGGTCAATCATTTTTTCCGGAGATATCGGTGCAAGAGAAACTCCACTTCTGCCGGACCCTGATGCGGCTGATTCATGCGATGTGTTGATACTCGAATCCACCTATGGTGACGGTTTTCATGAAGATAGAAAAGATAGGGTTAGACGGCTCGGAGAAATATTAGAGCGAGCGATATCTGATAAAGGTAAAGTTTTTATTCCCTCTTTTGCCTTAGGGCGCACGCAAGAATTGCTATATGAAATGGATCGATTATTTTCAGATTCCGTTTTAAAACAAGCCTTTCCAAAGCTACATCAAATCCGCCGGATACCTGTGTTTTTGGATTCACCGCTAGGCCTTGAGGTGACCAATATTTATAATCGGCTTTCTGATTTTTGGGATCAAGAAGCGCGTAAAATCCAACATAGCGGCAACTCACCCATTGATTTCGATTACCTTTATGCTGTCGAGAACTACAAAGATCATCTTAGAATTTTAGATATTCCAGGCCCGGCTATTATTATTGCCGGAAGCGGGATGTGTTCAGGCGGCAGAATTATGGAACATTTGGAAAAAGGACTTGAAGATAGCAAAAATGATATATTTTTTATTGGCTGGCAGGGAAAGAAAACACCGGGAAGATACATTATTGAACATAGCCGAAAACCCGGAGGTTATCTTTATTTGAATGGAAGTAAGATAAAAATTCATGCCAAAGTTCATTGCTTGACCGGCTATTCGGCTCATGCGGATCAAAAAGGCCTGGTCGATTGGGTAAATTCCATGCCGGAAAAGCCTAAAAAGATCAAACTCGTTCATGGAGAACCATCGGCGCAGAGTTTACTGGCCGGGGTTTTAAGAAGTCAAGGATATAGGGTCATCTAATTATGAGTCAACCGAAAGTTTCTATTATTATTCCAGCCTACAATGAATCGCAAACAATTGGAGTACTTGTTTCGAAAATCAAGGATCTTTATCCTGATTTTGAGATTATCGTTATCAATGACGGTTCAACCGATGATACGCTGAATGTCGCTAAATCCGCCGGAGCGGATGTATACAGCCATCCGTATAACATTGGCAACGGTGCTGCCGTCAAAAGTGGAATAAGGGTTGCATCGGGTGAGATTCTAGTATTTATGGACGGTGATAGCCAACACGCTCCCGAAGATATTTCAAAATTGCTGAAATATTTTCCCGACTTTGACATGGTTGTTGCTGCCAGGTCCAATGGTGACCAGACTTCATGGGGACGAGCGATCGGCAATAAAATCTTTAATTGGCTGGCATCCTATGTGGCTAATTTTCAGGTCAAGGATCTAACTTCCGGTTTTCGGGCCGTTAAATCGGGTATTGCTCGTAGTTTTGTATATCTGCTGCCCAACACCTATTCCTACCCCACAACCATGACACTCGGTGTTCTAAGAAGCGGAAGAAGTGTAAAATATGTTCCGATCAAAGTTCAAAAACGAAAGGCAGGTAACAGCAATATAAGAGTTTTCAATGATGGTGTACGATTTTTTATGATTATAAGTAAAATTTGTACCCTTTATTCTCCCTTTAGAATATTTCTTCCCGTCAGTTTTTTTATGTTTATTTTGGGCTTTCTTTATTATCTGTATACCTTTTTTAGCGTGGGTCGCTTTACAAATATGAGTGCGCTTTTGTTTACAACCTCCATTATCATTTTCATGATGAGTCTAATTTCAGAACAGATTTGTCAAATGCGATTTGAAAGACGTAGCGGAGATCGTCCGGTTCGAGCTTTAGATGTATCCTCAAAAGATGAAACTACGCAGAAATTGAGCTTTTTACGATTTCGTCAATGATTTAAGTAAATCGTAACTCAGTTCCGATGCAATTTTGTTTGGATTTATCATTTTTCAAGAGAGTTAAGATCTTTCGCATGTTTTTGTTCCCAAGACTAATCTTTGATATATAGCCCACGTCTTTTGGGCAATCGCTGACCAAGCGAATTTTTCAGCTGCAATCTTTGTGTTTGCAGACATCACTTCGAGTTGATCACTGTCTTTGAGGCAACTGATAATCGCTTTGGCCAGAGCGTCAGGGTTCTTTGGAGGAACTATAAATCGGGAATCGCTTACAAGCTCCGGTAACCCACCGACATCGGTGACAATCATCGGTTTTCGAAAAGAGATTGCCGCTGTTCCGACACCGCTTTGGCTGTCAAATTGATGATAAGGTAATATAACTAGATCTGAGGCGGAAAAAAATCGATAAACTTCGTTGGAGGGGATATAGTTTAAATACGAACTTAAGTAATCATTGATTCTTAGAGTTTTTGCAAATTGCTCGTAAGGCTTCCAATCTTCCCACAACTTACCTGCTATAATTAAACGGGCTTCAGGGATTTTTTTCAAAACTTCGGAAAATGCGGCAAAAGCGGTATCAATTCCCTTATAAGCTCGAACGGCACCAAAAATAAGAATAACCTTTTGCTTCGGAGTAAATCCCATTTCTTTGCGAATATCATTGCGGTCGGCATCGCTGTTGAGGTAAAAATCTAAGGTGCCGTGAGGGATCAGGCTTATTTGATCAGGGTGAATTTGATAGTATTTTATCAATTGTTCTTTGTTACGCTTTGTATGGACGATAAAGTGATCCCCTAATTTGAAAAGCAAGCGTGAAGCCATATAAAAAGTATAAGATCCTTCATGCGAAAGCACATTATGAACGGTAAAAACAATGGGCTTTCCACGTAGTTTAAAACCTGTGCATATCACCATATAGACCAGCCACAAAGGTAAGCTCCACCACTGGGCATGCAGCAACTTTGCGTTTGAAAATAAACCGGCATAAATCCAGGAAATGGGATTATACCATGTTAAGCGACGATTGACTTTGAGGTTTGTGCAAGTCAAGGGCGGAAAAGTATTATCATCTTCAAGATCTCCTCCCGGATAAATGAAAGCAGGATACATTTTTAGAAATGAGATGAATTCAACCGGCCCTAAATCAGCCACTGCCGTTGAAAGTTCCAAGCAGTAACTGCTGAGCCCCCGGCAAGGGGGCAAAGAACCCAGCATTGCAATTTTTGGGTGAAGATATTGATTAACTCTTTTTGTATTCAATTCAGTATTATGTTCGATAGTGATAGGATTCTCCTTTAATTGAATCAATCAAATTTTCAATAAAAGTTGAAATTGGACTTTTTATGACGCCGTCAAATCTAGAAAAAATGAATATTAGCATATGCTATCCGGAAATGTAAATTTTATTTCTCCAAGTCTTTGAACCCTTCTTTGCCGGGTAAAGAAGAAAAACCTTATCGATAAACGATTAGATTCGGTTCTTGACAATATTTTCATATGATAATAATCTTACGAATAAGTTATAGATAAGGCCTCATGGCTTCTAATCAAAAGATATATTTTCTTGCCGAGCTACTAAGCTATTACATAGGGTTTAGGCTATGTTATCTTAAACAACATTTTTAACTTGAGGTCGATTCAGGTGAAAAAAAGCCTCTTGCTGTGGTGCTTTTTGTTCTGGTGCTTTTTGCTCTGTTTAACAAGTACTGTTATGACTTACAGCAAAATCAGCCGGTTAAAGAGCAAAATAAATCATTCCGGAATAGACATTGTTCAGCGGCTATCTATTCATGGCGCTTTGCCTTTATTAGAAAAAGATACGGCAACGCTCAGCCGATTAATTCATGAATCTGCAACACAATCAAATGCTGTTTTTGCAGCGATTGTCGATCATAAAAACAACATTATCGTTAATACGAATCCGGAATTATTAGTTTTTGCAAATGAAATAGATAAAACATATACTCAGGGAGAAGTCTCTTTTTGGGCAGGAGTCACAACGGGTGATGAAAAAATGATCTTCTCTTCAGATGTGACCTATTCAGGTACAAAGATCGGCAAAATATACTTAGCCCTTTCGACCAAAGAAATTCATGAATCCCAAAATTTACTCATTTTCATTATCTTTTCAAGTTTTATAGTTTTATCGGCAGTATTAAGTATTATATATTACAATGAGTTACGAGTATTTATAAATCGGCTGAAAGCGTTTTGGAAATCAAACCCGGATAGAGAGTTTCTTCATAAAAAAAATCTCCATATTATTTGCCCATTGTGCGGCTCGAATCAACCGATGACCCAATCAATTTTTGATTGTGTAGATTTGAAAAATATCCCTACAATTCGATCTGCAGAAGGTGAGTTGGATTCCGGGGTGTTACGTCAATCTGAAGGAATTTTCCTGGCGGATATCGCTGGAATTGAAAATCTGGGCTGGTTAAAACGTCAAGTCATTTTTCGTTGTGCAGAAATTATTAAAATCCTATCAACCTGAAAGTTGAATTCGGGATAATCTTGAAACTGCGGAAAGGGAGCGATGTCTGTTAGCCAAATAACCTCATCAACCGTATTATGGGTGAAGGAATTGTCAACAAACATCTTCCACACACTCAGACGAAAATTGTTCCAAGTAAAATTCATCCATCGTAACAGCAAGCCCATTATGGTGTGTCTTATAATTTGGATTGTAGCCGTAGTGGGGAGTTATTTTATTTACCACAGTGCAACCTCACAGGTAAAAAGTGACTTCTATCAATACGGACGGTCGGCAACGCAGAACCTCACAGCTAAAATCGGTTCCTTCCTTTTAGAAAAAGATATCTTATCCTTAAATTCGGCTATTGCTGAGATCACCGACAATAAAAATTTGATTTTTGCCGCAATCTTAGATCACAAAGATACAATCGTGGTCCAAACTGAAACCGATCGATCAAGTGAAATGTCAGTCCCTTTAAGAAATAGAAAATTTATAGGTACTATAGAAGGCGTTTCAATTGAATCCGGAGTTTCAGCAAGTAATGAAAACGTGATCCGCTATTCCAAAGATGTCACTTATTCCGGAATAAATATTGGTAAAGTACAATGCGTATTCTCTCCGTCGGATTTGTACCGTAGCCTAAAAAAATACAAAATTTTTTTTATCTCCGAAGTTATTTTCAGTTTTTTGTTATTTTCAGTAATTTTGTCGGCGATTGATCGGATCACCAAAGCAAGAGCCTTAAGGGACCAAAAAGAAAAAGAAAAAATGGACCGGATCGGTCCTTATGTATTGAAAGAAAAAATCGGTCAAGGAGGGATGGCCGAGTTGTTTTTAGCCGACTATATACGCGAGGAGGGTTTTCGAAAAAGGGTTGCCTTGAAAAAAATACTTCCTCACCTTGTTGAAAGTCCCGAGTTTATTAAGATGTTCATTCGCGAGGCCAGACTGGCGGCTATTTTACAGCACCCGAATATTGTTCAGATTTTTGATTTTGGTAAAAGAGAAAATATTTATTTCATTGTCATGGAATATATTTACGGGAAAAATCTGGCTGAAATAATCAACTCACATCAAGGAGGCCTGCCTGTTGACCAATGCGTTTTTATAGTGTCACAGATTTGTATGGGGCTGCAGTACTCTCATGCGAAAAAGGATGACTCATCCGGTGAACCCTTGAATATAGTGCATAGAGATATCAGTCCTCAGAATATCCTTATTTCATTTCAAGGTGAAGTCAAAATCAGCGATTTTGGAATTTCAAAGGCCCGATCGGAGCCCAGTATGACCAAAGCCGGAGTCATCAAAGGTAAACTTTCCTATCTGTCACCGGAACAGGCCTTGGGACAAGCTGCCGATCATCAATCCGACTTATATGCATTGGGAATTGTTTTTTATGAAATGCTTTCCGGAAAGAAATTATATCATTTTGATAGTGAGATTAAAGCCATTCGATCGATTCCAAAAATGGAAATCGTTTCCATAATTGAAGTGAGACCTGAGATTCCGGAGCAGCTCAACAATATCGTAATGAAATGCCTATCAAAAGATAAAAAAAATAGATACCAAAGTGCGCAGGAAATTCTAAGGGACTTGGTAGATCTTAAATTAAAATTGAATATGCCGTATGATCGGTCAAATTTATCGGATTTCATGAAAAAACATTTTTCGGCGCAATGTTAATGACAATGAAAAGATACAAATGGTTTCTATGAATTTATGGTCACGAAATGTTTTTAAAAATTAAAGTATTTTTTGCCGGTTCAAAAAATACATTTAAAATTGAAGGCTGAAGACCGAAGATGTTTAAAAGAACATAGAATTTATTGAAGCGCTTTTTTATGATTATGAATGAACCTAAATCTGAAAAAAAGATGAATATGCCATCCTTGGTTTCTTATATCGCTAATAAAGGGAATAAATTCCGTTTGAAGCTTTCTATGGTTTCAAAAGATCCATTAGTTATTGAAAAATTTCTTTTCCCATTTATGATTGTCAGCGAATCAAACCCGCTTGCCAATCTCATGGAAGCTCAAATTGTCAGTGACGCCGATAGCGAAATCAAAAAGGTATTTCTTCTAATCCAAAAAGAAGAATGTCTCCTTACAAGCGATGAATTGCGGCCCATAACCAACAAGGATATTGAACAGTGTTGGCAGAAGGCCTTTAGATTTTATTCAGACAAAAACCAAGACGGCTCCATTGCAATCCTGTCAGATCAAATCGGTGCAGATAAATCTTTGTTGCCGTTTCAATCCTTGTTTTATTGTAAAGCAGAGCAAATTTTTTTTAACCCTCCCTGCCCAATATGCGGTCTACCGCTTCAGCAATGTTATAATGACGATCTGCTGATAGGTTCCGGACTCCAACCGTACTCAACATCCCTTAGACGATATTTATTCTGCCCGAATTGCTTAGATGCAATCGAACAAACTGATTTTTATGTGTATAAGCTGCAAGTTGCCGATCCACCGATATTAAAGGATCAATCGGATTTGATTAATGGATATGGGCGGTTGCTGGCGAAGGAAACGCATTTGGACGCGTTTCCTTGTTCCACATGTCCCAAACAGTTGGAATGCTATAGTTCCGACAAGTTGGCTGCTTCTAGAATCATACCGTTTTCTTTTTACCCTTTTTTCATGTTGGTCTTTGAAGCCCAGTCGATTAAAGCGATTGATTTTCTATCTCTCATATCAGGAGCTTCGCCCAAGGAATTGTGCCATCGGCTTATTGAAAAAAAAGAGGACGGCCGGGTAAATTGCTTGCGATTTATAATAGAAAATGATTTAATGAATTCACCTTTTTTGTTTGATGAAACTGAAAAATTTTTTCTGGAGGTTTTGTATTTAAAGCTTTCATTTTTGGGAGAGCTTGCGCAGACAATTTTTTCCAGGTTAGATATTTATCGCCCCCCGGATATCGGTTTGTCATTGGATCAGGTTTGGATTAAGCTAACGGAACGGGCAGGATTACTGCCGCTTTTCTGGAACTTTAAGCTAAGCCTTATAGATATCGGGGCCGATGCATTTAAAACCTCATTGCATCCCCAAATACCTCCTTTTTATGCGCTACACTTTTTAGGCACGGTTTGGTTCTATTGCCTTCTAGTCAACCGAAAACAAAGTCTTACAGATGTGTATGCGGCTGTTGAAAGCCAAATTGTAAAAGACGCTTCCAAAAAAGAATTGAATTTCAAAGTATTTATCGAGGATGCATCTAATCAGTTATTTAAACCTGAAAATATTTTTTGGGATCCGGATTGCCGTAAGCACAATACGGTTGAAAACAGCTGGGAGAGTATATGGGAAAAGGCACTGAACATGGGATGTAAGCTGCTCAATGCCGGTCTAAGTGCCGACTCCGAATGGGTGGAAAAAAAATTTTTGATTGAACTTGAAGGACTCAGAGAAGAAATTAAGTCTAAATTGTTCCAGCAACTTACGGTAACTGTTCAAGTACCGGCACAGGCACCGGTGGAAACGGAAAATAAAGCAATTCATGATATCCTTGTCAAGATCATGGATAAATGGGGTATAGGATTTACGGCAAAGCCGAATGATATAAAACCGAGTGAAATGGGAATTGAAGAGCCGGATGAAACCGAACTTGAAAAAACCGTCGTCATATCAACGCAATCGAGTAAAGACCTTGAAAAAAAGGTTGTTCCTCAACAAGAACAAGATGATGAAGAAATACGAGAGACGGTTATCCTTTCTTCGGACGACTTTGACAAGCAGACCCTGACACCGATTACGTCGGAAGCTCAAGAAGCATCGGAAGACATTCCGGAGACGGTTATGATTTCGCCGCCTAAGGTCTCGGAACCGTCGGATTCTTCGAATAAAAAAGAAGTTTCTTCCGATCATTTTCTAAAGAAGAAATCTAATGAATTTGAAGAAGATGATTTTTTAGCCGAGACGGTTATTCTCCATCCGGATGTGGACAAGGAATAGCAGATCGTGACCCATCGAATATCCATTAAACAATTGACCCATGAAGTCAGACAGATTTATAGATCCGATCGCTTGCAGGCTGAAGATTTGATTGCAACCTATATTGAAAAAAGATTAAATGAATTTTCAGTTGAGGAAAGATCAATACTAGTAAAAAAATTGGCGGATGAGTTTGTGGATACTGATAAACATTTGACCGCCGATGTCAATATAGACGAAGAAGTCCTTGCAAGAGTTTCTGCATTATTGCTCGGCAGGAAAGTGTCCAAGGCGGACTTGTCATCTACAGAGCTTTTAAGTCGATTGGCTGAATCTTTAAATACGATTTTTGATGAACTCAATCAATTGGTCAGTGTGATCAATGCAGCCCTTTATGGAGAGACGGTGGGTGAGGCAACGATTCGGCAGGTCATCGGGTTTCAATTGGAGGACGAAAGTCCTTCCAAGTCTCTTGAAAGTTATCTTGGACAAATCAGAAAAGCTTTTTTGACTGCCCAGCAAGCCTTCAAACAGGCTGCCCAATCTAAGGTGATTGAAATTTTAAATGAGTTGGACCCGGATAAGATCGCTGCAATCAGCGGAGGAGGCCTGAAATTCGGTCCCCTTCGTAAAGCCGAATTATTTGGGATATATACTGAAAAATTTCATACATGCCGAAAATGGTTTGAATCCGGGCGATTCATGGAAGAATTTCTGAGGGAGTTTGAAAAGAATTGCCAAAAAATGTCTTTATAGCAGGGAGGTGCCAAAGTGAGAAGATATATAAAAGAACAATGCCTTATGATGCTTATTTTTACAATATGGGTATGGGGCTTTGCTTGTGCATCACGACCGATTGCCCCCCCGGAATGGCGATACGAGAAAGATGCGATTCATCTCCAATTCAGGCCTGATTCGCAACTCAATATTTATGAAGGAATGCCTCACACCCTTCATGCCTGTGTTTATCAACTCAGAGATCCAAATGCGTTCAACCAGCTCGCCGATGATAATGATGGGCTCTATAAGCTCTTGGAATGCAGCCTTTTTGATGCGAGCGTCTCTAGTTGCAAAAGAGTAACTCTTAATCCCGGACAGGATTTAACGGTTGACTTAGATCGGGCTGAAGGTGCAAAATATGTTGCAATTGTAGCCGGTTACTATTCGTTCGAAAAAGAACGTATGGTACGGCTCTTTGATATTCCGGTAATTATCGAGAAAAAAGGTTGGCTCAAACGAACTCAAATATCAAAGCCCGGTCCCTTGCAGATTGAAATTATATTAGGTCCGCAACAAATTTATAAATCCGAGGAAAAATAGGAAGATGGACAGACCGCTTTTTTGGCATCAAGGGCTTTTTTTGCAGCCTCAACATTTTCAACTGGATGATCTTTATCTTAAGTCTCTTCTAACACCTTTTCACAGGTTTTTACGTCCCCACTTCTGGGGTGTCGGCGACTTGGAAATCCAGGAGGCTGCATTGGGAAATTTTTCGTTTAATCTCTTAAGGGGTGAGTTTCTGTTTTCGGATATGACCCATATTGTGTTCCCGGGCAATTCGCTGATTGAAGCCCGTTCTTTTGATGGAGCTTGGGAAAAGGGAGATAAACCTTTCAACGTATTTTTGGGCCTGAAAAAATGGAATAATACCGGCGAAAATGTGACTGTACTTTCTAAAATCGACAAGTTCTCTGAAGTAACGACTCGCTTTGTGACAACAGCGGACCCTGAAGAGATTCCTGATATGCATCACAACGGTCCGACGGCAGAGGTTAAAAAACTTTCATACCTATTGAAACTATTTTGGGAGTCTGAAAAGGACCACTTGGGCGACTATGTTCTGATTCCGATAGCTCAGTTGGAACGGATGGGAGAAGAGATTCAGCTTTCACAGCATTTTATTCCACCCTGTTTGACTTTGTCGGCTTCAAAGCCTCTAATAAAAATCATAGGGGAAATCAGAGATGAAATTGCATCGCGCAGCAGGCAGTTGGAATCCTATAAACGCGAACGAGGTATTCATACAGCGGAATTTGGGGCAAGAGACATGGTTTATCTGCTTGCTTTACGATCTCTAAACCGGTATGTGCCGCTTCTTTTTCATTTAACGGAATCTCGGCAAGTCGATCCTTGGATGGTATATGGCACCCTAAGACAATTGATCGGCGAACTTTCCTCTTTTTCACAACAGACGAATGTGATGGGTGAAATGGAAAGTGCAGCCCGTAGTTTAGTTCAATATGACCATCTAAGTCTGTGGAAATGCTTTTCAAACGCTCAGGCTTTAATCACGCAGTTGCTCGACGAGATTACCGCCGGACCTGAATATGTGATCGAGCTTGTATTTGATGGTACTTACTATGCAGCGGAGTTACCACCGAAAATTTTTGAGGGGCGCAATCGTTTTTATCTTGTTTTTGAAACCGAATCCGACCCTCACTTCGTTCTTCAATCCCTGCAGACAATTGCAAAACTCAGCGCCCGTGAAACGTTGCCCATTTTAATCGCGCGTGCCCTATCCGGAATAAAACTGGAACATCTGCAAGCACCGCCGCAAGAATTGCCTCGTCGGGCCGGTTCAATATATGTGCAGATTGATTATCATAGTGACCAATGGACTCAGGTACAAAAATATAATAACATTGCATTGTATTGGGATGCTGCTCCGGATGATTTAAAAGTGGAAATGATGATTGTAGGGAGAACATAGACATGCGTTTGACGGATTGTTTTTTGGAACTGATTGCTTACGTGGCTTATTTTTTAAAAAATGCGGCTGATAGGCAACCTGCATTCGATCAAGTTAAAGCCGATATTCAACGCCTGATCTCAGAGAGTCAAGACAGCCTGAAAAAGGGAAACTTATCCGCAGAAGATTATGACCTCGCACGTTTTGCCATCTTTGCTTGGATTGATGAGGCTATATTGAACTCCGGTTGGAATGAGAAAGATAAATGGCAGCGAGAACAGCTCCAGCGTATCTATTACCGGACCGCCGATGCCGGAGAGATCTTTTTTGAACGCTTAAACGCCGTTGGACCCCACCAGCGGGACGTAAGAGAAGTTTACTATCTTTGCCTGGCTATGGGCTTTATGGGACGTTATTGCCGTGAGGGCGATGAATATCTTTTGGATCAATTAAAGACATCCAATCTTAAATTGATTATGGGAAGCTCCATGGGACTTGGTGCCCTGACCGAAGAACTTTTCCCGGAAGCTTATCCGGTGGAATCAAGTACAGCCGGCGTTGGAAAAGTTAAAAACCGTTTTTCGTTTTTTACGATTCTTTGTCTTGGATTTCCGGTTGTTTTGTATGGCGTTTTGTTTCTGATCTATCGCTTTATATTAAGCAATATCGGCGAAAATTTATTGAGTACGGTGCAGTAAATGACGCAGTTATTTTTGAAAATACTGAAAATTTTTCTGATTATCTCAGCAATTTTTTTTGCTGTCCTGCTGTCTTTTGGAGTGGTTTTAAGTGTAGGTTGGCCATGGTGGGTGGGATTTTTTATTCTCATAGGTGCCTTGGGCCTGTGGCTGGGATTGATGTTTTTTAAAAAAATATGGCTCAGGCATCGTGAACAGCGTTTTGTCCATCAGATTATTGAGCAAGATGAATCTTACCTGAAAACCCTAATGGGAAGGGAAAAGGAGTACTCAAAAGAGCTTCAGGCCCATTGGAAAGAGGCGATTGAATCCCTGAGATCTTCTCATTTAAAAAAATACGGCAATCCGCTCTATGTTTTACCATGGTATCTGGTTATCGGTGAGAGCGGTTCAGGTAAAACCACCGCAATAGAAAGTGCCCGTCTATCCTCGCCGTTTGCGGAAATGAGTCGAACTTCAGGAATTTCCGGAACACGAAATTGCGATTGGTGGTTTTTTGAGCAAGCCGTTATTCTCGATACCGCCGGAAGGTATGCCATACCGGTTGACGAAGGCCGTGATAAAGAAGAATGGCAGAATTTTTTAACCTTGCTGTCTCGTTATCGAAAAAGAGAACCGTTAAATGGCCTAGTGGTGACGATTGCAGCAGATAAGCTGCTTGATGCCCGACCCGAGACTTTAGAAGAAGACGGACGAAGTATTCGGCGGCGTATTGATGAACTGATGCGCGTTCTGGGAGCAAAGTTTCCGGTATACATTCTTGTGACCAAATGCGACTTAATTCAGGGTATGACTCAATTTTGTGATCAGCTGCCGGAAAAAAGTTTGGATCAGGCGATGGGTTTTCTCAATCATGATCTAAAAACCGATGTTATGTCTTTGCATGAGCGCGGCATACTTACCCTGGGTGAACGCCTAAGAGATCTTAGACTTCTTTTGATTCATCAAGCTGAGTCCAAAGGGGTGGGGCAAAAGACCGAACGTAGCATTGACCCGAGTTTATTTCTTTTTCCGGAAGAGTTTGAAAGATTGAAATATGGTCTTAGCGCTTTTATCAAGGGGGCTTTTAAGGAGAATCCCTATCAGGAAACTCCCATTTTAAGAGGCGTTTTTTACAGCAGCGGACGTCAAGAGGGCAGTCCCTATTCTCACTTTTTAAATTCGCTGGGTTTGATTGAAGAAAAAGAAGTTTTACCGGGAACCAACAAGGGGTTGTTTCTTTTTGACTTTTTTGCGCGTATTCTGCCTAAAGATAGGAATCTCTTTGCTCCCACACAACATCGCCTTGAATGGAGCCGCCTGACAAGAAATTTAGGTTTGACGTCGTGGATTGCCGTTATCATTGCGATTTGCGGTTTATTGAGCTTTTCATTTGTAAAGAATCTAAAAACATTAAAAGATGTGTCGGTTAGTCTTTCAAAGCCCCTGATACTGCAGGGAGAAACGTTGACGGATGCAATGATCATGGACCGTTTCCGGCAGGCCATTTTAAAAGTCGGTGAACGGAATCGTAAATGGTGGATTCCGAGGCTTGGCCTGAATGAAAGTGAAGCGGTTGAAAATAGACTCCGGGTGAAATATTGCAGAAAATTCAATGATGGTTTTTTGGCTTCCTTTGATAAACAGGTTGCCGAAAAAATGGCAAACTTTTCGCACTTGACACCCCACGAGGTTTTAGGATCGCATATAGTGCACCTTGTCAGGCGGATTAATCTTTTACAGGCCCGTCTGAAAGGTGAAAGCCTTGAAACGCTTCAAAGCTTGCCCCAGCCGTCATATGATCTCATTGCACTATCGGAAGATCAAACCCTTATGCCGGAAATACAAAATCGTTTTGGAAATCTTTACCTCTATTATTTGATTTGGCAGCCGAGTTCGGGTGGTCTTAATCAGGAAATGAACGATCTGCAAAGTTGGCTTAAACATATTTTGACCTTAGAAGGATTACGTCTGAACTGGTTGATTACCTGGGTAAACCAAAAAGCTTCTCTTTCCGGTTTAAATTTAAAAGATTTCTGGAGTGTCGACTTGCCGGAATCGGAAAAAATTACGATACCGCCGGCTTTTACCGTCAAAGGAAAAGAACGGATTGAATTATTTATTAAAGAAATTGAATCCGCCCTCTTTGATCCGCTGGTCATTGCAAATCAAAAACTTGAGTTTCAAACATTCTACCGAAATGAGTACATTCAAGCATGGTATGATTTCGGGGCTGTTTTTCCACAAGGTGAAAAGGGGCTGCAGAGCATGGAACAGAGGCGACAGACAGCGGCTGCCATGGCCGGTGATCAAAGCCCTTATTTTGTTTTGCTGGATCGAATGTCAGCCGAATTGAAACCGATAGCCGTTGGAGAAAATTTGCCTGACTGGATAAAGCTTGTTTTTGATTTTCATGCCGTCGGAATGCAAGTATCCCAGATGGGGGATCTGAAAGAAAAAGGCGTATTTTCCAAAGCGACTGAAAAGGGAAAAGCATTCATTACAAAGTTGGAAAAAAAGACGGAAGGTTCGACTTTGGGAAAAGCGCTGGAGTCGCAATTGATCGCTGCGCAAGCATTGCAAGCTTATCAAAATGCTCTGGCTCAGATTACCCCGGCCACCGCTTCGCGAAGAGTGTCTTTTCAAATGGCCGGCCAAGCATTCGGCGAAGATCCGGTGACCGGTCAGTCGCTGTTTTTCTTATCCCAAAATGCTGTAACTAAGCTTAAAACAGCTTTGTCCGGCGCTACTTCCAATCAAAAAATGTTTTGGAAACTGGTTAACGGACCATTTGATTATCTTTGGAACTTTGTTTGTAATGAAGCTGCCTGCCAAATACAAAATTTATGGGAAAAAGAGGTTTTGGTCGAAGTGCAAGGGATATCTTCTCGGACAAACTTGACCCAGTTGCTTTTGGGACCCGATGGGTATGCAACGAAATTTACAAAAGAATCCGCGGCACCCTTTATCAATAGAAGCCTGAAAAAGGGGTATTATGCAAAAACAATCTTCGGTACAAGCCTTCCATTTCATAAAGAATTTTTTTCTTTTTTAGAAAAGGGAGTCAAAGCCGCAAGACCTGTCAAAAGCAATTACAGCGTTTCGATCAAAGGTCTTCCCACCGATGCAAATGCCGGTGCTCGGCTCAAGCCCCATGCAACCCGGCTACAGTTGCAATGTGCGGATGACATTCAGAGTATGATTAATTTAAATTACCCGATACGCAAAGGCTTCAATTGGTCTCCTCAAAATTGCGGGGATGTTGTTTTTAAAATCGAGGTGGGAAGTCTTGTTTTGACTCAAAAATACACAGGAGATCAAGCCTTCCCAAGGTTTTTAAAAGATTTCGCAGGTGGGCGTACCTTTTATCCGGATGATTTTCCCCAAGAAGCAGCTGCTTTGAAGCGTATGGGAATCGAATATATGAAGGTCAAATATGAATTTAAGGGGCACGAACCGATATTAGAATTACTTCGCGAAAGACCGGGAAGAGTACCAAGGACCATCGTGACGTGCTGGGATCAATAAGATCAAGAAATAATAACGATTGGGAATATATTGCCTGTGGAAAGCATCCGATTGCCGGGGATTATTTCCAGGTGGGTTCGAGTGATCCGATACTGAAGGCTTTCTCGGATTGGGTCGAAAATGGTTACCGGCTGTTAAATAGAAAACGCAACCCAAACGATTCCGCCAATCACTATTCATGGCGGTTTTGGTCGAAAGGTCCTCGCAAAGGAAGCCTTATTTGCGGCGTCGTTGTAGATAGCAGCGACCGCTTGGGTAGGCGTTATCCGTTTTTGATTATGGGAAAAGGATTTCTGATCGGATGGGAAAATTACTGGGATCTATTGCCGTTTGCTTTAGATAAAATTTGGGGGCATATGCAATATTTGTCTTATGGACGGTTTATTGATTTTAAACAATTGGAAGATAATATTCGGTCGATTAAATCGCCTCAGGCCCAATGGGCTGAGTTTTCTAGTCAAAGAGAAAAACAAACGGAAACTGAATTATCAAAGTCTTCCACTAAATTAAACCCCGATTTTAGAATAGATCTTAAAGAAGTAAAAGAATCCGTCCGGCGACTTTCAAACGGCGGCGACCTTTTTGTTTCTTTGAAAATTAAACCCTTACAAAATTCATTCGGCTTAGCAGCGTTATGGAATTTCCATTTGAAAACTCATACTCACCATGTTCCTAATGCAGTCTTTATGGGTGGAATTCCTGAAGAAGAATGGATGGCTGTTTTTCAACGACCATTAGTGACTCAGGATTTCGTTCGGCTATGGTCTATCGGGTCAAAGTGTGAGGGGTAAAAATTCGGAGTTTTTGGTTTGAAGTTTCCTAATCCTTATGATTTGATCAAAAAGGGTAGAAAGGTTCTTTTTTATGGACTCAAAAGATCTGATTAAAGCCGGTAGACTTTTTGAAGCACGCAATCAATTAACTGATGAGGTCAAGTCTTCACCTGCTGATTTAGGTAAGCGTACACTTTTATTTCAGGTTTTGTCTTATTACGGCAAATGGGATCAAGCACAGCGACATCTAGATGTTATTGGTGCCCAAGATTCAAGCAAGCAGACAGGCGTTCAAGTTTATAAGAACTTGATCCACGCGGAAAAAGAGCGAATGGAAGTTTTCAACTTGGAGCGTCGGCCGTCTTTTTTGCCCAAAACACCATCTTATATCGAAATGCACTTTGAGGCTTGGTCCAAGATAAGTGAAAAAAAAATAGAAGAAGCAAAGAAAATTTTTGATCAAATCGAGGCTCAGCGCAGGGTTTTGTCGGGTACCGTAAACGGGAAATATTTTTCCGGTTTTAAAGATACGGATTCCATGTTGAGTTTCTTCATTGAAGCTTTTGTCCATGACCGCTATATATGGATACCGATTGAGTACATCAGAGAACTGACGATTTCAACCCCGAAAACTCTATTTGATCTTTTGTGGGGTACCGCCCTGATCACCACTTGGGAGGAAGGACTGACAATCAACTGTTATCTTCCTGTGCTTTATCCGAATTCCTTCTTGAATACGGATGATCGCATCAAGCTGGGTCGAATGACGGATTGGACTCCTCTCGGCGGGCCGTTTTCGCAGGGCATGGGACAGCATGTCTATGAAATCGGAGAAGATGAAACGGCCATTCTGGAAATTCAAGAGGTATTGTTTAAACCCTTTATTGAAAATGAAAATGAATAAAATAAAAATTGATATCGATGCAATTTTAGCCCCTATTCCAGGGGAAAATCCTGCCGGTGAAGACCTTCGTTATACCTCGGTCTATGATGAAATCAAGGAAGCGAGAAGGGCTGATGACGTGCTTGATCAAGGGGATTGGCAGCATGAAGTCAAAACATCGGATTGGGACAAGGTTATCAAAATCGCTGTGGACGCCTTGACTCAAAAAACTAAAGACTTGCAGATCGCCGCCTGGCTGACGGAAGGATTAATTAAGATCGAGGGATTTAATGGGCTTAAAACGGGGATTAAAATACTTACCGGTTTTTTAACCGATTACTGGGACCATGTTTACCCGGAAATAGAAGACGAAGATCTTGATTTCAGAGTGGGGCCGCTTGAATTTATCAATGATAAGCTTTGGCTCCGGATAAGGCAGATACCCATTACAGACCCCCATGTAACATCGGGCTATTCGTGGATCAAATGGCAGGAATCGCGCCAAGTCGGCTATGAATCCGACACGAAAAATAAGTATGGTGATGTGGATGAAAATAAAAAGAAAACTCGTGATGGTTTAATCGCTGAAGGTAAGTTGACTGCCGAGGATTTCGATTCCGCCGTTGCTCTTTCTACAAGGGCTTACTATGAATCCTTGAGCGAAAGTCTGAGTGCTTCTTGGGAAGCATTTCAGACCTTTGACGGAGTTCTTGACGAAAAATTCGGTGCCAATGCTCCCCGAATGGCCGAATTTAAAAGTGCTGTTGAAGACTGTCAAAACCTTGTTTCAAGGTTGCTCAAAGATAAAAGAGATCTTGAGCCGGAACCCGAACCCGAAGCGGAACCCCAAGTAGATCAAGAAAAAGAGCCGGAGGAAATTTTATCGACCGAAAAGACGAAAAAAAAAGTGACAAAATTGAAGACCGCGGCTGTCCCTGAAAGCCGTCCGCAAGCTTCTTTTGCCGGTTCCTTTCCGGCAACCCCGTTATTAGATGCAGGAGATCGGGAAATAGCGATGTGGAATAACGCGCTGGAGATGCTTAAATCCGCCGGTCTTAAAAAAGCGCTGGAACAACTGCTCGGGGCCTCTTGCAGCGTGCCCTCGGTCAGAGAACGAAATCGCTATCGGCTTCTTGTGGCCAAACTGTGTCTGAAGGCTGAAAGGCCCGATTTGGCCAGACCCATTGTTGAAGAATTGAACACTCTTATCGAAGAGCTTAACTTAGAACGTTGGGAATCTCCTATATGGATTGCAGAGGTACTGGATGCACTGTATCAGTGCCTGACATCCGGAGAACCCTTTGATGAAGACTTAGAGCGCGCAAGAGTACTATTTAGAAAACTTTGCACTACGGATGTCACCAAAGCAATGATTTATAGAAACTAAATTTTTCATCAGAAAGGAGCGAACATGGCTAAAGAGAGTCTACAACATACCCTTGACCGGGTAAGGGCTCCTAGAGTCCATATAACCTATGACGTAGAGATCGGTGACGCCATCGAGATGAAGGAAATTCCCTTTGTTGTCGGGGTCCTGGCTGATCTTTCCGGTAAACCGGATGAACCCCTTCCAAAGTTGAAAGACCGTAAATTCATTGAAATCGATCGGGATAATTTCAATAATGTTCTTGAGGGAATGAAACCGAGGTTGGCCTTTAGAGTCGACAATAAATTAACGGATGAAGATACTAAAATGGCGGTTGAGTTAAGGTTTAAGTCGATTGATGATTTTCATCCGGAACGCGTTGCGGACCAAATAACACCGGTACGCAAACTTGTAGAGGCCAGACGTCGGCTTTCCGATTTGCTCACCAAGTTAGACGGCAATGATAAGCTGGATGAACTGCTTCAGGATGTTATTTCCAATACGGACACCCTGAAAAAACTCGGAGAGGAGGCTGGGGTAGAAAAACCTGAAGAAGAGGCAAAAGAAAAGTAGAGGAGAAGTTTCATGGCTGAAAATGAAAAACAGGAAACACCACAGGCTGCTCAGGCCGAAGAAATCCAAGAGGAAAAAAGCGTCTTAGACCGGATCATCGAAGAAGGCCGTATGGCGCGCGAAGAAAGCCAGAAAGAATGGGCCAAGGATCTTATTGGAGAGTTTGTCGGGCAGATCATGGAAGGAACCATGGTAATTTCGAAAGATACGGAAGCCATGATCAATGCCAGAATAAGCCAGATCGACAGACTGATTTCCATGCAACTCAATGAAGTGATGCACACCCCTGAGTTTCAAAAACTTGAGGCATCCTGGAGAGGGTTGCATTATCTGGTGCACCAAAGTGAAACCGGCGAACGATTGAAGCTCAGAGTGCTCAATGTTTCTAAAAAGGACCTTCTTAAAGATATGGAAAAGGCCAGCGAATTCGATCAGTCGGCTCTTTTTAAGAAGGTATATGAAGAGGAGTTCGGCATGTTCGGCGGTGCGGCTTATGGTGCTTTAATCGGAGATTACGAGTTCAGCAACCATCCACAGGATCTATCCTTACTCGAAAAAATATCGCAGGTGGCGGCGGCGGCGCATGCGCCGTTTATCTCCGCTGCATCCCCGCAACTGTTTAACTGGGATAGTTTCACCGAGCTAGGCGGTCCCCGTGATATGGCTAAGGTTTTCCAGACGGTGGAATATGCGAAATGGAAATCATTTCGGGACTCCGAAGATTCAAGGTATGTCGCCTTAGCGCTTCCCCACATTCTGATGCGGCTTCCATATGGTCAGGCCAATGTTCCGGTAGAATCTTTTAATTATGAAGAGGATGTGGACGGCACCACTCATGACAAATACCTTTGGGGCAATGCCGCCTATGCATTAGGGGCGCGTTTGACCGATGCCTTTGCCAAATATCATTGGACTGCCGCTATCAGAGGAGTTGAAGGCGGCGGTCTGGTCGAGGGATTACCGGTGCATACCTTTCGAACCGATGAGGGAGACGTTGCCCTGAAGTGTCCTACGGAAATAGCGATCACGGACCGACGAGAAAAGGAATTTGCCGATTTGGGCTTTATTCCGCTGGTGCACTGTAAGGGGACCGATTATGCAGCATTTTTCAGTACTCAGACAGCCAACAAGCCCAAGGTCTATGATACGGATTTTGCCAACGCCAATGCGCGACTGTCTTCGCAATTACAATATATATTAGCGGTTTCACGGTTTGCTCATTATCTGAAATCGATCATGCGAGACAAAATCGGCAGTTTTATGACTCGTAAGAATGCCGAAGACTTTTTGAATCGCTGGATCAACAACTATGTCCTTCTCGATGACGATGCCGGGCAGGAAATGAAAGCGAAATTTCCTTTACGAGAAGCAAGGATCGATGTCAGTGAAATGCCGGGCAAACCCGGGGCGTATCGAGCCGTAGCCTTCCTCAAGCCTCATTACCAACTGGATGAATTGACCGTCTCGTTGAGGCTTGTTGCGGAGCTGCCACCCCCGGCACAAGGTTAATTATAAGGTTTGATCATTGAGTTTGTATTCTTAATTTTTTTCTAAACTTATACATAAGGAGGAAATACGCCATGGCAGTCGATAGTTTTCTGAAAATTGACGGTATACCTGGAGAAAGCACGGATGATAAACATAAGGACTGGATCGAAATACTTTCCTATAGCTGGGGAGCTTCTCAGATGGTATCGCGATCAGCCAGCACCTCGGGTGGAGCTACCGCCGCTCGTGCTGATTTCCAAGATTTTTCCGTTGTCAAAACATTGGATAAGGCATCTCCAAAGCTGGCGGTCAGTTGTGCCGATGGGACCCATATTAAAGAGGTGATCGTCGAGTTGTGTCGGGCAGGGGGAGATAAGATGCCCTACATGGAGTACAAGATGAGTGATTGCATCATTAGTTCGGTATCTGTCGGTGGGGGCGGAGGCGGTGAGCCGACCGAGTCGCTGACATTTAATTATGGGAAAATCGAGTGGACCTACACGCAGCAAAAACGTGCGGACGGCAGCCCGGGAGGAAAAGTACCGGCAGGCTGGGACCTGGAAAAAAATAAGAAACTCTAATACCGCCTGAGTATGGTACTACAAAATCGGCAAAACATACAGACATCCATTCTGGACAGGCTTGTGGACGAAGAACCGGGGATTTCCCGCGAGCCTGTTCAGTATCGTCTGGTCAATATCGGTCAAATTAAGAGGTCGGTCGTAAGAGATTTGGAAAATCTGCTCAATTCCCGGCGTCAGATAGTGATTCCGCATGCGGTATACAAAGAGATCAATAACTCTCTATTTGTCTATGGATTGCGGGATTTTACATCTCAAAACCCTAAAAGTCCGTCGGTGAAACAGCAACTTCGTCAGGATATTGAAAAGACGATTTCGCGGTTTGAGCCCCGGTTAAAGAATGTGGCGGTTCATCTAGAACCCCTCGGTAAGAACGAGCGAAATTTGAGGTTCAGAATTACCGCGCTTCTATCCATGGAGCCGATAAATGAACCGGTGACTTTCGATACCTATTTTGATGTTAATAAGGGAGAATACATTATTTCTAAATAATGGATGATAAACTTTTAAATTACTATGAACGTGAACTTACCTTCATTCGTGAGATGGGAGCGGAGTTTGCAAGGAAATACCCTAAAATTGCCGGTCGATTGCTGCTTGAACCCGATAAATGTGAAGATCCCCATACGGAACGTTTGATCGAGGCATTTGCTTTTATCAGTGGGCGTATCCATAAAAAAATCGACGATGATTTCCCGGAAATAACCGAATCCCTAATCAATATCATTTACCCGCATTACATCAATCCCATTCCTTCGATGTCGATCGTAAAATTCGAACCCATCCGGCAGAACATATCAGCCGGCGGTTACCGGATCGATAAAGATACGATATTGTATTCCAAACCTGTGGATGGGACTCCCTGTCAATTTAGGACCTGTCAGCCGGTGACCCTGTGGCCCGTTGAGGTCATCTCAGCAGGGTTGCGGGAACCCGAAAAAATTGTAAAAGGTGCGCAGCAAGCGATTTGCATTCAATTAAAAACTTACAATGGGATCAACTTTTCCCAGTTATCTTGGGAAAAGCTGCGCTTTTTTCTTAACGGTCCGTCCCAACATGTTCATCATCTTTACGAGCTTTTATTCAACAATGTGTGCCATGTGGAGTGCCAATGGATTAACCGTCAAGGGATGGCGGAAACCATTGCATTGACCCCTGCAGACCTCGCACCGGTCGGATTTAGTCCGGCGGAGGGGATGATTCCTTATCCCCGCAGATCCTTTCCCGGTTATCTTCTTTTATTTGAATACTTCTGTTTTCCGGAAAAATTCTTGTTCTTTGATCTTTGTCGGCTCAATGCGGTGAAGCACCCGGATTTAAATGCCACCCTTGATATTTGGATATACTTGAACCGGAATGTAAAAGCAAATCTTGTGGTCAATGAAGATACGTTTTGTACAAACACGACGCCCGCGGTTAATTTGTTTAAGCGGATCGCCGAACCCATTCGAGTGGAGCAGCGTAAGACCGATTACCGGGTGATTCCGGATGTGAGAAGACAGACAACGACGGAAGTCTTCAGCATTGATCGAGTGACGGCCACTTCGGCTGCAAATCCTGGACAAGTATTTGATTTTAAGCCATTTTACTCTATTAGGCACCATCTTGAGGAAGAAGATGACGCAAATCGCAACGTTTTTTGGCATATTCAGCGCCGTTCGTCGGGCAAGAAAAATGATGCCGGAACAGAAGTTTATCTTTCCTTTACCGATATGAATTTTAAGGCGATTGATCCGGGAGTGGAAATTTTGACTCTGCATACGACTTGTACCAATCGAGATCTACCGGCGCGCCTTCCATTCGGCAATTCCGTCAGTGATTTCGATATGGAGACCGCGGCTCCGGTCGCCGGCATAAAGAGTTTGATAAAACCGATGCCGACGCGCAGGCCTTCTTTAGGCGGCGCATTACAATGGCGTCTAATCTCCCATCTTTCCCTCAACTATATGTCTCTGGTGCAAGGAGGCGAGACGGCTCTGAGAGAGATTCTAAGAATTTATGATTTTGACAATTCGCCTACTACCCGGCAGCAGATCAACGGGATTGTATCACTTCAATCCGAACATGTTACCAAAAGAATCGGTCGGGCTTTTGGTCGAGGGGTACGTGTGACCATCGAGTTTGACGAAAATAAATTTGTCGGAACCGGTCTCTATTTGTTTGCAAGTGTATTGGAAAGATTTTTGGCACAGTATGTTTCCGTTAATTCCTTTTCGCAGTTCGTCGCAAGGACTCTACAGAAAAAAGAGGTGCTGAAAACGTGGCCCCCCAGAAACGGCAACCGAATACTTCTCTAAAAGATCGCCTGTTTAAGGAATTTTACACGTTCTCCTTTTTTAAGGCTGTCAATGTGCTTGAATCGCTTTATCCGGATAAGGAACCATTAGGCCGAACCTTGGAACCGCACAAGGAAGCCATTCGATTTTCGGTAAAACCGGGTTTCGGATTCCCGCCGAGCGATATTTCAAACCTTAAACATGAAAATAAGATCGATCCGGTTGAAATGGAAGTCGCCTTTATGGGGATGATCGGTCCATCCGGGATTTTGCCGGATTGGTACAATGAACTGGCAATTGAACGTATCCGCCGAAAAGATTTCAGCTTCAGCGCTTTTCTGGACATATTTCATCATCGACTGATTTCCCTTTTTTACTTGGCATGGAAGAAGCACCGGTATACCGTAAATTATATGTCCGGTGCCAAAGACCGATTGTCTCAATATCTATTAAGTTTGGCAGGTCTCGGAACACCGGGGTTATACGGGAGGATCGGGCTGCCTGAGGAATCGTTGATCTATTACAGCGGACTTTTATCGCGAGCGGTCCCATCGGCTGTTGCGATTGAATCAACGCTGGAATATTTTGCCGGGACTGCTGTCGAGGTCCAACAATTTATTGATCGAATGCTTCTTTTAAGTCCGGAAGATCAAACGCAAATTGGTGTCGCCAATGGCCGGCTGGGTATCAACACGGTTTGCGGCAGCTACGTTTGGGAAAACCAGAGCCGGTTCCGGGTAAACCTCGGCCCCATGGGGTATGGTGACTTTTTGCGATTTTTGCCGTCCGGAGATATGTTGCGGCCGATTTTCTCTTTGGTTAGATATATGGTGGGAATCGAGTTTGAATTCGAGATTCGTTTGTTTCTGAAACGTAAAGAAATCCCTCCCTGTATCTTAGGTGCGAAAACTCCGACTGCACCGCGTTTGGGTTTGTCGACGTGGATCAAACATCCCGATATTGTGCCTGCCGAGGATCCAAACGTAACCTTTCAGGAAGCCCAAGCACTTAAAAAAATGGATTAAATAAAAAGATTGAAAATAAGAAATCCTCTATACGTGAATGAATCTGAAAAGGAGAGCTGTTATGCCTGGATCAAATCTCAAGTCCTTAATCGGAAAATTAAACAATACGTGTCGCAATGCTTTGGAATCAGCTGCCGGGCTTTGCTTGTCTCAAACCCATTATGAAGTCGACATTGAACATTTCCTCATTAAACTGCTGGATAAGCCCAATACGGATTTTCAAATGCTGCTCAGACACTTTGAAATTAACGAAGGACGTCTGGCATCGGATCTTACGCGGGCCATGGAAGGATTTAAAACCGGCAATGCCCGCACTCCTGCGCTTTCGCCCCGTATTCCCCGTATGGTCCAGGATGCCTGGTTGATTGCCTCCATTGATTTACAGGCACCTATCATCCGTTCCGGCCATATTCTACTGGCATTGATGAGCAATGCGGAAATGTCCCGCATGTTGACGGCCGATTCCGAAAGCTTTAAGAAGATTTCCGTCGAAGATTTAAATGAACATCTGATGGATCTGATTTCCGGATCTGCTGAAGACAAAGAGGCGGGAGTTGCTGCCGGACCGGCTGCCGTAGCCGGTAAAGCCATGATGCCGCCTGCGGGCTCACGGGCGTTGGACCAGTACACCATCAATCTGACCGATCGTGCGCGCAAGGGAGAGATTGATCCGGTTTTAGGACGTGATTTTGAGATTCGACAGATGGTGGATATCCTCATCCGTCGGCGACAAAACAATCCCATTCTGACCGGTGAAGCCGGAGTCGGTAAAACAGCCGTGGTGGAGGGTTTTGCGCTGAGAATTGTAGAAGGCGATGTGCCGCCGCCTTTAAAAAATGTGGCCATTCATACACTGGACCTCGGGCTGCTGCAGGCAGGCGCGGGAATCAAAGGGGAATTTGAAAACCGGTTAAAATCCGTCATCAATGAGGTCAAGGCCTCTCCGATTCCCATTATCCTTTTTATCGACGAAGCCCATACCTTAATCGGCGCAGGGGGTGCCGCCGGCTCCAGTGATGCCGCCAACCTGCTCAAACCGGCTTTAGCCCGGGGAGAGCTTCGTACCATTGCCGCTACGACGTGGTCTGAATATAAAAAATATGTTGAAAAAGACGCCGCGCTGGCCAGACGGTTTCAAGTCGTAAAAATAGAGGAACCGGACGAGATCAAGGCCATGGTCATGATGCGGGCGATTGCACCGTTTTTGGAGAATCATCACCATGTGATGATCACCGATGATGCTTTATTGGATGCCGTTCGTCTATCGCATCGTTATATTACGGCCCGGCAACTGCCGGACAAAGCCGTAAGCGTTCTTGACACCGCGTGTGCCCGGGTTGCCATCGGTCTGAATACCAGTCCTGCGGCTATTGAAGCAGCCGGCCGGCAGATCGACCAGATCGAGCGTGAGAGGAAAATTCTGGAGCGCGAATCTTTGTTGGGCCGGGATCATTCCGAGCGGATTGAGGCGCTGGAAGCAGAAAAAGAAGCTGCGCAGTTAAAACTGGATGAATTGACCCGGAAATGGGAAGAGGAGATGAAAATTGCCGAAGATATCCAAAAGGTGCGCGGGGAGCTGCAAGAAATCTATGCCAAAGATCCTGCTGATACGGCTTCATTGTCTCAAAAACAGGAAATGTTGAAAGAACTGGAGCAAAAGCTTGCAACAGTTCAGGGGGATACGCCTCTGGTTCAGCTTTCCGTTGATCCTGAAATCATATCCGAAGTTATTTCCGGATGGACCGGTATTCCCACCGGCCGCATGCTGACCAATGAAATTGAAACCGTTCTTAAAATGGAAAATTTATTGGGTGAAAGAATTATCGGTCAGGATCATGCCCTGGAAGCGATCGCTCAGATGATTCAGACCGCGCATGCCGGAATTGAAGATCCTTCCAAACCTACCGGCGTTTTTCTTTTTGTCGGTCCCAGCGGGGTAGGCAAAACCGAAACTGCTCTGGTTCTTTCTGATCTTCTTTACGGTGGTGAGCAAAATGTAATCAGCATCAACATGTCCGAGTATCAAGAGGCGCATACGGTTTCAGGTCTCAAGGGATCTCCCCCCGGATATGTGGGGTATGGAGAAGGCGGCGTGCTGACCGAAGCGGTTCGGAAGCGGCCTTATAGTGTGGTTTTGCTGGATGAAGTGGAAAAAGCGCATCCCGATGTCATGGAACTTTTTTATCAGGTTTTTGACAAAGGTGTTTTGGAAGATGGGGAAGGACGGCGAATCGATTTCAAAAATACCCTGATTATTCTGACATCCAATTTGGGTACCGATACGATTATGAAGGTTTGTGCCGATGAAGAAACCATGCCGGATGCCCCGGCCTTGGCCGAAATGCTGCGGCCTGAATTGCAAAAACATTTCAAACCGGCTTTTCTGGGTCGTTTAAAGGTGGTGCCGTATTTTCCGATTACCGATAAAATTATGCGCCTGATTGTAAAGCTCAAACTGAATCGCATTGCCAAGCGAATGCGCGACAACCGCAATGTCGCTTTCCTTTACGATGAAGAATTGATTGATTCCATTGCCGGTCGCTGCACGGAAGTCGACAGCGGTGCCCGCAACATCGATCATATTCTCACCAATACCCTGCTGCCGGAAATGTCCAGGGAGTTGCTGTCGAGAATGGCAAGGGGAGAACAGCTTAAAGAAGTGAAGGTTTCGCTGGGAGAAAAAGGATTTGTTTTTGATATTCATTAACTGTGAGGTATGGTGATGCGGGAACCGATTTCGTTTGAGAAACTGGATGTAAAATTGGTTTCAACCATGGAAGAAATTTCCGATGCGCCGAAACCTGAGACTCCGTTTAGGATTTTGATTCTGGGAGATTTCAGCGGACGTGAAAATCGCGGTCTGTCGGAAACGAGGGCTACGATCACGAGTCAGCGGATTTTATCGATAGATCGAGACAATTTTGATGAGACGCTTTCAAAAATCGGAGTTAAGCTGCATCTTGGTATTGCCGGTGATGAGGGACCGTTTGTTGATCTATGCTTCAACGAATTGGACGATTTTCATCCGGACCGAATTTTTCAGCAGGTCGAGATTTTCAAATCATTGCGACAGGTCCGCAAAAATCTTGATGATCACCGAACAGTTACGTCCGCGGCCGCTCAGGTGAAAAGCTGGGCGGTTGAACCAACCGTTGAACCAGTCATCGGATCCGGCAGGCAAGAAACTATGGGAGACTTGCTGGATCAGGTCATCGAGTCATCACAAGGGAAACCTGCGGATAAAAAGCCGGCTTCGAGCTCAGATGATATAGATGATTGGGATGCTTTTTTAGGGGAAATCGTCAGGCCTTATATCGTTTCAACTGCCGAGCTTAAGCAAACGGAAGAATTAAAGGCAGCGGTGGATGCCGCTGCCGGCAAACTAATGCAAAAAATTTTGCATCATCCGGATTTTCAGGCTACTGAAGCTGTTTGGAGGGCCCTTTACTTTTTAGTATCGCGGTTGGAAACCGATACAAAGCTGAAGCTGTATATACTGGACATCTCAAAAGCCGAATCGGCTTGTGATCTCAATATGCCGGTGGACATTCGATCAACCGGGATTTATAAACTTTTGGTAGAAAAAACCATTGAAATCCCGGACGGTGAACCCTGGGCGGTTCTGACCGGCCATTATACTTTTGATCAGACCCTTGAAGATGTTAAGCTGTTGGGGCGCATTGCCGCAGTTGCCGAAGCGGTAGGTGCCCCTTTTCTTGCAGCCGCTCATGAGCGGGTATTGGGCTGTAAATCATTGCTTGAAACCCCCGACCCGGATAACTGGCGGCAGCCGCCGGATAATGAAGACGATCGGGCATGGAAGGCGCTCCGGAGGCTTCAAGAGGCTTCATATATAGGTCTTGCTCTGCCGCGTTTTTTGCTTCGCTTGCCCTATGGCGAAGCCACCGACCCCATCGAGTATTTTGAATTTGAAGAAATGCCGGACCGGCCGAAACACGAGAACTACCTATGGGGCAACCCCGCATTTGCCTGTGTGTATCTGTTGGCCCAAGCCTTTACTGCTTACGGCTGGAAATTTCGGCCCGGCGCGGTTCAGGATATCGAAGGCCTCCCGATTCACATTTACCGTGAAAACGGTCAATCCCGCCTACAACCTTGTACCGAGGTTATATTCAGCGAAAAAGCTGTTACCGCTATACTGGACAGGGGCATCATGCCGTTGGTTGCAATTGGAAACCGGGATACGATCCGGCTGGTGCGTTTTCAGTCCTTGGCGGACCCTCTATCGCCCCTTTCCGGCAGATGGCTTCACCATTCATAATTCTAAAAATACATTTCACAAGATATGAAACTGATTTTTGTAGCGATTAGGTACTAAATCCCAAGATTTGTGTTTTTACTGTTTTTCTTGCATTTCGTTAAAATGGTCATTATAATAACTATAATAAACAACACAAAAAGGAGTTGTGACCATGCAGACAATTGAATCTTATGTTCCGATCACCCAAGCAAAGGCAAAACTTTTAGATATAGTGAGGCAATTACACGACACTGACGACACCATTGCAATTACAAAAAACGGGGTGCCTGAAGCCGTCATGCTGTCCATGAAGAAATTTGAAGGATTGTTAGAGACTATCGACATTTTGGCTGATCCCAAAATGATGAAACAACTTAAAGGTTCGGCTAAAGATGTAAAAGCAGGCCGCTTGATTGATATCGAAGAGGCGTTTTAATGGTATATCGAGCCAAGATTACGCCTTTTGCCAATAAAGAAGCCAAAAAGCTTAATCCCGAAGTGAAAAGAGCCGCAAAAGCTGCCTTGAAAGAGCTTGCCCAAAATCCTTATCTTGGCAAAGAACTTCAACACGAATTAAGCGGCTTCCGGTCTTATAGGTTCTTGAGGTATCGGATTATTTATAAGGCCGATACAGAAAAAAAGATTATCATTGTTTGGGCTATCGGCCACCGGCATGATATTTACGAAACTTTTGGTAATCATCTTTTAAGTGTTTGAGGTACGGGCTTTGCGGCATAACAGGGGCCTCCTTGACACCTTTGGGGCAAGGCAAACTCACCTGTCGATCCGCATCAGCCAAACGTTTAGGGCCACCTTAACAATTGAGAACGACTATATTCGCTTCATTTCCCTTCATCCGGATCATGATTCCACCTATAAAAGATAAAAATACTAGAGTTTGCCTTCTATGCATACCATATTGATCCACGAATGTTCCGTACTTTTTGATGCAATCGCCCTGTTTTGATTAGTCTTACACCTTGACAGCTCAGTCTTATCAGTATATTTTACCGGCTTGAAAATAAGAGTATTGATCATTTTTATTTTATCCACATTATTTCGATTCTGTTTTATGTCGGTAATTGTATAAAGAGGTGTTTATCCTTTCAACTCAAATTTCAGTTCAATACGTTATAAGATCAACATGATCCTGCCATTTAATATCTTACAAAAGCCATTGTCTACCCTAGGCCGATTAACCATTTTTTCCATTCAGGAAATAGGGCGTGTGACCGTATTTTTTTTCCAGGGAATTTTATTTATTTTCTCACTTCCGCTGCAGATCTCTAAAACGATTCATCAGGTTTATTTCATTGGTATGAAATCGGTTTTTGTGATCTGCTTGACAGGTGCATTTACCGGTATGGTGCTCGGTCTGCAGGGATATTATACGCTGGTAAAATTCGGCTCCGAGGGCTTGTTGGGGGCGGCGGTGGCACTTTCTTTGATCCGGGAGCTCGGACCGGTCTTGACGGCCATCATGGTGACCGGAAGGGCCGGATCTGCGATGGCTGCGGAAATCGGGATTATGCGGATTTCAGAACAGATCGATGCCTTGATAACGATGGATATCAATCCGATTCGTTTTCTGGTGAGTCCGAGGATGTTAGCCGCATTCATCAGTATTCCACTTCTGACGGCTATTTTCGATGTGGTGGGGATTTTAGGCGGGTATTTGACGGGTTCGGTTTTATTGGGGATTAACCCTGGGATTTTTTTCTCCCGTGTTGAATCCAGTGTTCTCATGAAGGATATTTCCGGCGGTTTCATCAAATCGTTTGTTTTTGCCGCTGTTGTTGCAACCATCTGCTGTTTTCAGGGATACAACACCCATAAACGGGCGGAAGGTTTCGGAGCCAAGGGCGTAAGCCTGGCAACGACCTCCGCTGTAGTGATTTCCAGTGTTCTGATTCTTGTCACGGATTACATTTTAACATCTATTTTACTTTAAAATTCAATGAATACACCCCTGATCGAGTTTAAAGAGGTTTATAAAAAATTTGGTACCCATGAGGTTTTAAGAGGCGCCAATCTCAGCATCTTCCAGGGAGAGATAACGACGATCATCGGCAAAAGCGGGGTCGGTAAAAGCGTTCTGCTTAAGCATATCATCGGTCTCATAGAACCGGATTCCGGTCAAATCCTGTTTCAGGGAAAGCCTCTTTCCGAAATGAAAAAAGCTGAAAAAAAGGCCCTTAAAAAGAAATTCAGTTATATGTTTCAGGGAACGGCTCTTTTTGACTCGATGACGGTTTTTGAAAATATTGCGCTTCCACTGAAAGAAAAGACAACTTTACCCGGCAAAGAAATTCAAAAACGGGTGTTGAATAAAATGCATCAACTTGATTTACATGATATTGAAGATCAATATCCTTCCCAGCTTTCCGGCGGAATGAAAAAACGAGTGGCGCTGGTCAGGGCCTTGATAACCGACCCGGAGATCATTTTATTTGACGAACCGACCACGGGGCTAGATCCGATTCGCAAAAATGCGGTTCACAGTATGATTTCCGATTATCAGAAACGCTTTGGTTTTACAGGGGTCGTCGTCAGCCACGAGATACCGGATATTTTTTATATATCGCAACGAATTGCGATGATTGAGGAAGGCCGGATTGTTTTTCAGGGCAGTCCCAAGGAAGTCCAAGAGTCTTCCGATCCGGTTATCAATCAGTTTGTTCACGGGCTGGAGATTCGACGAGACGATATGACCGGTATTATACCGCAACCGTTGGGAGAGGAAAGATTTAGAGAAGAAATGGAGCGACTGCAACGCTACCGGACTTCCTTTTCCCTAATTATGTTGACCGTCGAGAATCTGGAGGAAATCAACGAAAAGATGGGGCATGTCAAAGGTCAGATGTTACTTAAAAGACTCGCCGCTCAAGTACAAGACCTTTTAAATATTACCGATACTTGCTCACGCTATGGGCTGAACAAGCTGATGGTATTGCTGCCCAATACCGATCTCGACCAGGCCCGCAAATTCTGTGACAAACTGGCAACTGAGCTGAAGCGAAAAGAGCTTCCCGAATTACCGATGCCTTCGGGACTCTGCTTTTCAGTGAGCGCCGGGTTTGTCGAAGCACAAAAAAACAGCCAATTGGAAACTTTGATTGCAAATGCGGAATCGGTTCAAAATTCATTTTATGAATTCCGTGTCTGTTCACCCCGGGAGGAGTTATGAAAAGTTCGTATGTTGAAACGGCCGTCGGCATCTTTGTTCTGATCGGCATTATCTGTGTGGGATACCTGACGATTCGGCTTGGAAAGATGGAATGGATAGGCGATAATTATTATTCCGTCTATGCGCGATTCCAGACGATTTCAGGCCTCAAGACAGGTACCCAGGTCGAAATGGCGGGCGTTGAGATCGGTAAAGTCGATTCCGTTTCTCTGGATCCGAAAAGGCAAGTGGCACTGGTTGAGATGAAGATTCAGAAAGGCCTGGTTTTAACCGATGACGTGATTGCTTCGATTAAAACTTCAGGGTTGATCGGCGATAAGTATATCAGTCTTTATCCGGGCGGGTCCGACATTATCCTCAAACCGGGTGATATGATAACGGAAACCGAATCGGCTGTTGATTTGGAAGAATTGATCAGTAAATATGTTTTCGGCGGAATAGAAAAATAATGATGGGAATGGATTTTTCTGAAAGGAGAATGCTGTGAAAAGGATCATTCCGGTATTTATTCTAATATTAATTTATACGACTGCCGGGGCATACGGCCTAGAACCTTTGGAAGAACTTAAAAAACCGATCGATCAAGTGATCGGCATTTTGCGGGACCCCCAATACATCGACGATGCTCAAAAGAAATTGCAGCATGATAAAATCTGGAAGATTGTCCGGGGAGTTTTTGATTTTAAAGAAATCGCCAAACGCACGTTGGCTCGAAACTGGCTGATTTTTACCGTGCAGGAAAGAAAAGAATTTACCGATATATTTGCCGAATTTCTGGGAGACATCTATATTGAAAAAATACAAGGGGAATACCACAACGAACAGGTGGTTTATCTAGAGCAGGAAATGATTACGGCTTCCAAGGCAATCGTTAAAACCAAAATCCTTAGGGAAACGCTTGAGATTCCTATGGACTACCGTATGTTGATGGGAAATGGAAATTGGAAAATTTATGACGTCAATGTCGAAGGGGTCAGCCTTGTCAAGAACTACCGGACTCAATTCAGCGAAACCCTCTTAAACGAAACACCTGCACAGCTCATTGAAAGATTGAGAGAAAAGATCAAACGTTAAAAAGAATGAACCATTCATTTAAACCGATATCATGGATTTTGGTATTGCTGCTGTTATTTTTATTTTTTGAGGATCTGCAAGCCGCCGGATTTGAAAAAGTTGGGAAAATAGAGGCTGATTTTTCAGATGAAGATCTTGATTTTTTAAACGAAGAAATTGAAGAGGAAAGCATACGGGTGGCCGATCCGCTGAGCCTATGGAACCGGGGCATATTTCACTTCAATGATAAATTCTATTTTTGGGTCTTAAAACCGGTTGCCGATGGATACAAAACGGTCGTGCCGAGCAAAATACGGATAGGAGTGAAAAATTTTTTCCAAAATCTTTTAACGCCGATTCGGTTTGTAAACTGCATCCTGCAGGGTAAGCGGCATGCAGCCGAAGCGGAGTTTGCGAGATTTCTATGCAATACTACGGTGGGAGTGCTTGGATTTGGAGATCCGGCTAAAAAATATTATCCGGCCCTCCAAGCCCCCGAAGAGGACCTGGGCCAGACCCTTGGTGTTTATGGTATCGGTAACGGTATCTATATTATTTGGCCTTTTTTAGGACCCTCCACACTGCGAGACTCCTTTGGGCTTATTGGAGACCATTTTTTAGATCCGCTTTCTTATGTCAATCCCATTGAATCGTCTTTGGCGATTAGAGGGTTTGATACCGTTAATGCAACTTCTTTTCGAATCGGTGATTATGAGGCTTTCAAGGAATCGGCCATTAAACCCTATGAAGCTTTTCGAGATGCCTACATTCAGATGCGGAAAACAAAGCTGGAAAAATAATTTCCGGGCTGTTCTTCAGTAAGTTCGGCAAAGAGTGCTGTGGTATCTCGATCTCCGTCATCAAAAAAAAACAAGTGGAAGGTCTATTTCATTCCAGCTGCCGCCTGAGCGATATTATGCGCATGAGACCGAATATTCTGAAACGCCGTTAGAATATCATTAAACAACAGACCGGGTAAGACATCGCATTCCTTGTTGTTGAGCCTCAGAATATGTTCATTTCTAAATCGTTTGATCATCTTCTGGATGGATTTGCCCTTTGAATCCACCTCATGCAGCAGTGTTTTATTGATTTCGATTCGTTTGGGGAGAGACAATGTCAGATATTCTCTCAGCATCTTATAACTCTCTCTAAGATTCGCGTTAGCTTCCTCGGAAAATTGAAAACGGAATTCACGCCTTCGAATATTGTATTTGGCCAGCAGTTCACAATAATCGGCAATGGTTTCATATTCATCTACAATCCGGAGATACCGCCGGATATCTTCGGCAACGTCGCCCCCGGGCGAACTTTGCAACAAATCGGCGAGAAAATGCGACACTTCCGCCTGGAGCGTATCGATAATATTTTCATATTTAAATAGACGTTCCTCCAGGTTCCGATCATTCTTTTCTTCTACCAGCAGTGTCTCGCTCCAGCTGAGCATATCTATGACCATAGACGACATCTTTTCAACTTCTTTTTTGGCCTGTTCCATGGCTATCGAGGGAGTGGATATAAACCCGTAATCGATATATTCAAGATGTTTTTCGGCCATATCCATCTCACCCGGCACTAACCATGTTGATATCCTGACGAGCCAGCCGGCGCAGGGAACCAATATTAACGTATTAAAAATATTGAATATCGAATGCCCCGCAGCAATATGAGCGGCAATGTAAGGCTTGGTGCCGTCAGAGCTTACAAAATCCATCCCCCCTGGAACCGCCCAATCCACGATTTTAACGAACCATGGGAAGAGCAAAATCATATAAAAAACACCGATAATATTAAACAGCGAATGAACGTGGGCTGCTCGTCTGGAATTGATGTTGGTGCCGATTGACGCCAATTCCATCGTAACCGTCGTTCCGATATTTTCTCCCAACACCAAGGCCGCAGCAGCCGGATAGGTGATCAGCCCCTGATTGGCCAGAGCGATGGTAATGCCGACCGTCGCGGAACTGGATTGAATGATGATAGTCAATAAAAAACCCGCAAATACACTTCTTAAAATCTGCCAGATGTTATCAGCGCCGAACTGTGCAAAAAAGGGCAGAAATTCAGAGCTGTTTTTCAACGGGTAAAACGCTGTTTCCATCAGTTTCAGACCAAAGAACAGCATGCCGAAACCGAGCAAAATCTGACCGAAGTTAATGACTCTCTTGTTTTTTGAAAACAGATAAAACCCAACACCAATGCCGAGTATTGGAAGGGCGAATCGGGTAATTTTAATAACGATAATCCAGGAGGTAATCGTTGTGCCGATATTTGCCCCCATGACAATGCCGACCGCCTGAGACAGTTCCATCAGACCTGCGTTAATGAAACCCACCACCATTACCGTGGTGGCGGAACTCGACTGGATAATGGCGGTGACACTTAGGCCCAATATTACCCCGACGACCCGGTTATTTGTTAAAAAAGAAAAAAACTGTTTAATACGATTTCCGGCAAACTGCTGAAGGCCCGAAGACATAGTCTTCATTCCATATAAAAATATTCCCAACCCGCCGATTAGATTAAATAAGATTGTTACCCAATTCATAAGCTATACTTTATCATCTTTTGCTGAAGTTTTAAAAACGGAGCAAGCAAAATAGACAAGTTTATCAATCAAGCCTAAATTAGTTCCCCCCAATATGAAGGCAAATACAAAATGAAGATCCTAATGTCAATCATTCAATTGTTTTATTCACGAATCTGGTGCCTTCGGCTCTAATTCGCCGTGGGAAAGAAAAACCTGCTGAATATTGAAATAATGGTAGGGATTGTAATCAGAGAAAAAATAAAACCGGCAACCATAAATTGATTCACAATATTGCGGTTGCCCCCTGCGCGCTCAACAACAATCGGCACGGCTGTAACTGGCGGCACGACGCTTTGGATAATGAGCATCAGTGCTATGGGGTAGGAAGGCCGGATAAGAATTAGAAAAAACAAGCAGATCAGGGGGAAAAAAATATTTTTTATCAAAAGAAATTTTATGGTCTCTGAAATGTAAAGTTCACCTTTGCCTTTAAAATCGATATAGATATTGCCGCCCAGGATAATCATAAGGATGGGTATGGTCATATGCCCTACCATTTTAAGACCGGACAAAACAAACACCGGGATGTAATTCTGGGTTCCGGTCAACCGAATGGCTGTTGCCGATAATGTGGCCAGCAGCACTTTATTGAGTATTTTTTTCCAATCCCGCTTTTCATCTCCTTTTTCAAAGAATAAATGATACGTGCCGAAGAACAATGACGGAAAAAACATCGTGAACAAAAATAAATTAACCGTATGGGGAGAATCGCTTCCGAACATTCCACTGATTATGGTGAGGGGAAAGAAAAGGGCATTCTGAAAAAATAAGCTGATTGCAAATTCCCGGCGGATGTTTTTTCTGCATGTCAGACTAAACAAAGCCGTCAAGACACCGATAAACAGGGTAAATCCCAGCCACCAAAGAGGAAGCATCCACCACGTGGGAAAATTCGCCGGGTCGAAGTTATCAATGATATTTACGAATATCAGACTGGGCAGGGCAATATCAAGAGCTAGAGTGGAAAGAAAATTTAAAGCGATTATCGGCAGGATTCTACGGCTGATGATCCAGAACCCTAAAATTCCAATGACTAAAAGTACGGCAACCGATTGGAAAGTGGAAAAAAATATATCCAATTGGGTTTCTCCACAAGCAGTAAAAGAAGAAATTTTTGAGGCCTATCAGTAAGATATATTGATACATTCACGAAAAGAAATCAAAGAAAATTTAAATGCTGATAAAAATTAGTTGACTGATGATCCGATTTTCCTGCAAATATAGAAGCTGATATCAGGTTTTAAATTCATTGGAGTATGAGGAAATGGAGTAGGAAATGACGAAAAAGAAAAATGATTCGGATATGAAAAAAGAAGAGATACGTCGATTTGCCGATCAAATAACACCTAAAAACTGGAATGTGGTGTTACATCCGAAAGATGATAAATTATCGGCAAATATTTTAAACATTCTTCTACGTATTCAGGATTCGGATTATCCTGATTCCGCGGATACAGCCGCTAAAGCCGTATTAAGCGGCGGCATACTGTTTTCAAATCTCAAAGATATTGGAATTGATCAAAAAGGCAGTGTTGCTCAAGTCGTGCTCCAGCTATGGCCGCGCTCCGGAGACTGGAAAGCGGCCTTAATTCATGAATTGGCCCGGGTAGCGGTTTACAGGTGTTTGGCTTTTCGAATGAAAACTTACAAGGACGAGCCCCGCATGACATTGCCGGAGGCGGATAATGAGCTGGAGCCGCATGGTGTTACATTTGAAAAAGCGCTTTCAATTATGAAAAAAAGAAGTCGCAAGATCAGCTAACTCTCTCGATTATAACTTTTTACGAGTTCTTCAAATTTAAATGACTGCTCTATTTGATACTGAATCCAATCTAAATACCCATGCAAATCAGCCGAAATTTAAGGCGCAATTGGCACCGCTGGTTTTATTGACGGGAATCTTTTATTTAAACTTCATAGCGAGAATCATTCCGGCACCGTTGATGCCGACGATTGAAAAAGAAACCGGTGTCGGCCATGGTGAAGCCGGCACTATTTTTCTTATGATATCAATTGGATATTTCATATCTCTTATAGGCGCAGGCATTTTGTCCTCACGGTTGATGCATCGAAAGACCATCATCTTTTCCGCGGTTGCCGTTGGAATCGCCTGCTTGGGGATCTCTTTCAGCCACATGATGGGCATCATTCGTGCCGGATTTCTAGTATTGGGATTGGGAGCGGGTTTGTATCTTCCGTCGGGTATTGCGACCTTGACGGATTTGATCCATACTAAAGACTGGGGTAAGGCAATAGCCGTTCATGAACTGGCGCCCAACTTAGCTTTTGTCAGCGCGCCCTTATTATCGGAAGCATTTTTACACTGGTTTTCCTGGCGCCAAATTCTGGCTCTGCTGGGCATTATGTCTCTATTGGGTGCCGCGACGGTTGCGTGGTTCGGCCGGGGAGGGGAGTTTCCCGGAGAATCTCCCAATTTTAAATCTCTGCGTCTGCTTTTGTCCGAACCGGGATTCTGGATTATGATCGGTCTGTTCAGCCTGGGAATTTCCGCTACCATGGGGATTTATGCCATGCTGCCGGTTTATTTGGTCGCCGAACGGGGTATTGATCAGAATTTGGCCAATACTTTGGTGGCAATCTCGCGGATTTTGACTCTCGGGGTGGTATTTATTTCAGGTTGGGCCACGGATCGTTTCGGCATCAAACCGATGATGGCCGTCAGCCTTATTTTTACGGGTTTAATGACGATTCTTTTGGGCATCGTTCCGAAAGAGTGGATCGTCATGATTGTTTTTCTCCAGCCGGTACTGGCGGTTTGCTTTTTTCCGGCCGGTTTTGCCGCATTGTCAAGCATCGGACCTGCCGGTGCAAGAAACACAACGGTTTCCTTCACCGTTCCGGCGGCTTTCCTATTGGGGGGCGGCGCGATTCCGACCGTAATCGGGATGATGGGGGATGCCGGCCTTTTTTCATTGGCTATGGTTTTAACCGGAGGGTTCATTTTGACCGGTTCAATCTCCTTATGTTGGTTAAAGTTACCCGCAAGATAAACAGCGAAGATTTCAACAATGCATTCAAAATTTTCCCATTTCTACTTGACCTTTTACCGACTTTTTTAGGGATTTGGATTTAAACTGAGTAGATATACATTTTGTTTCATTTAGGGTCGTTATCATTTTTCCGACTACAATACATACCAAATCATCAACAACAGATTGCATTCGGGCAACTTGTGCATTCATGCTTTCCGAAGCTGATGCCAATTGCTCTGCATCTGCAGCCCGATTCATAGTTGCATGATCCATATCGGCCATGGCATTATTCACGTGCTCAATTGTCTCGGCCTGTTCATTGGAAGCCACAGAAATTTCGTGCATTAATTCATCCATTCGTAAGGTTTCTTCAGATGCCTGAGAAAAAGTTTGGTTTGCATTTTTTGATAACTCCATACCATCATTAACTTTTTCAATATTATCCTTGATGATTTTTGCGGTTGTTTTTGCAGCTTGTGTGGTCTGTAGTGCCAGGTTTCTGATTTCCTCGGCAACCACCCCGAAACCGGCACCGATTTCACCGGCTCTCGCAGCTTCGACAGCGGCATTTACGGCGAGCAAATTGGTTTGAAATGCAATATCATCAATGGTCTTGATAATCTTTGAGGTCTCTTCACTTGCATCTGAAATATGCTCCATGGAAAGGGTCAGCCTATGCATGGTTTCCTGTACATCGACAACCACTTGACGGGTTTTTTTCATGAGCCGATTCGCTATATCGGCATGGTTTGCATTGTTTTTGGTCATCGAGGATATTTCCTCAATGGAAGAAGATATCTCTTCAATAGTTGCGGCCTGATTAGATGTTGCTTTTGCCAGCGATTTACTGGAATCAGATACCTGAGAGGCAGCATGAGCGACTTGTTTGCTCGTCTCAGACAGTGTATTTGATGCTTTGCGAAGCAAAGATGATATTGTTATAAAAATGACAAAGCCGATAAAAACGGCAAGACCGGCTGCCAAACCGAGTCCGATCAACATGCGGTGTTTTGTTTGAACGGCTGATATCAGGACGGCATCGTCTGTTGTGCGATAATCATTACAAAATGCTTTCATTTTTCGTATCAGCCCAAGGGCTTCCAAAGAACTCGGCTTTACTTCCTGATTAAAGATGGCATTTGCTCTTGAGGCGGCTTCTCTCCGATTTTTTTCAAATTCGATCAGTTGATCGAGTTGTTGATTGATCATCTTTATTTCGTCTGCAAATCGACCTTGATGGCTTTTTTTGGCACCTTCGATATTCATTTCATTGATTTGGTTTTCAATCCAATTAATAGTATCATTGAGGCGTTCATAGACATTTCCAGCCTTGTCTAAATCAGCTTTCAATTCAGGAAATTCTTCAAGGATTTTAATGGTTTCTTTATCATGAACGAATTGATTAAAGCTTTTTTGGGTTGAATCGATAAAGGATTCCAAAGATATGGCTTTGCCTTCGGTTAAGGATTCAATTCTCTTTAACAAGTTCTCATCTTGGGTATCCAAATATACACCCGTTCCGACGATCCAATACCATGGATCGAAATACTCCACATAAGATAACTTTAAGGTCGGTTTTTCCCCATCATATTTCGGCCAATAATATGTCAGAAAACCTCCTCCTTTCTCCTTTGCGATTTTAACCATTTCAAGTAATATCTTTTTCCCGGTCTTATCTTTGAAATCGCTCATATCCTCATCATTCATTTCGGGATGGTAAGGATGCATCACCATTCTTTGCGCCGTGTTACTGATCCAGAAGTGATCCTTACCTTCCGGGCCGTATCGCAGATTCTTTATGATGGACATTGCAATCATTTGTCGCTGCTCCTCTGAATCTCCAAGACTGGGCTCCCGATTACAGGACTTCAATATGGTCATAGCCTGTTGTACACTATTTTGAAGAAGTGTTTTGACGGCATACAAACCGCCCGCTTCTTCCTCAATTGAATGGGCGATATTACTTAAGAGCAAGTGATTCTTATCTTTTAAACCATCCAGCTTATCGATCAACCCCGGATGAGTGCTTTGAAAGGTCTGTACTATCTTTGCAACAGATTCTTGAAGTTTTTGATCTGATTTTTCAAAAGCATTGAAAAGTGGGATGAGGCTTGAAATCTGATTTTCCGTTTCTCGGCGCAAGATCTGATATTCTTTTTGCTTTAAAAAGGAAACGCCGTTTTGAATGTTTTCTAATTTGACGCCGTTTTTATCGGATGTACCTGCCATTAATCCGCCTACTTGATTGATCCATGAGAGGTGCTCCAGTTCCAATTGATTCAGGGCGCCGCTTATTTTGTTACTCCAAATGGCATCTTCAGATTTTTTTGCAATATCTATGACTCCCATGTAGGTTAAACCACCGACACCGGATAATAATAAAATCAGCAAACCGAATCCCGCCATAATTTTTTTCCCAATGCTCCAATACTGAAATCTCATTACGAGGCTCCTTTTTCTTTTTTTAATATTACGCCGGTCGCTTATAATAAACGGCGTTTTCAAAAGGCTGAAATCGGCCGGATATGTTAGAAAAAAGTTAGGAATTGATTAATTTTTAATTAATTAAATCTTTCGATAGGCATTTATTCCAACCCTAACTATTTTCTTACATTAGGGTGTTATCTTATCGAAAGCTTCTTGTGGGAGTAGTGATAGTACGGAAATAAAGTTTTATACTCCATTTTATTCAATGAAAGGATCATACTTTATGTACTCAAGAGATAAGAACCTTTTCAGGCAACTAGGTTTTTGTAATCCTCTTTGGTCCCTAGCAATCATCGCTTTTTTGATTCCATTTAGCGCCTGCGCTTTGCAAATGGAAAAGCCCCCCTTTGATGCAAGGAACTGCCTTGAAAATGTCCCCCGACATGTCGAAGGACTGAAAATCCTTTCAGGTCCCCGCTCCGAACGAAGCATCATTTGTGACATGCGACAGGCGGTCTGTAACGGGCAGGTACTTTTTGAACATTTTCAGGCGAAGGACAAAACTTTGCAGTCGGGACGAGTGGTTTTCCGGGTACTTGTGGAATATACCGGTGAAGTCTACAGTGTTACGGTTGAAGACAATACAATTAAATCCGGTGAACTTCTCTACAGGGTTTCACAATTTATCATGGGAACAGATTTCATTTTTTGGGGTGGAGATGATTCCGAGACTATATTTTTGTATCCAATGCAGTTTGGTTATTAGGATAGAAATTTAAAGGGAGACACTCTTGCAGGTGTCTCCCCGTTTATTTTAAAAAGCGGTTGAATGGATGGTACTATTGCATCAGACCCAGCAGCGACACGGCTTTTTGGGAAACATAAACCTCACCGGTCACCGGTGCATATATGGTGAGGCCGGGAAGCTTGATTTTTCTATTCTTGTAGGTCATATAGTCTTTATTGATGGGAAACTCTGCGCCCCTTACCTTTAGTACGAGGTTTCCGGTAAGACCGTAATCATTTATGCTTAAGTCTCCAACAATTTCATAATCATTGGTGATCGTGCTGATACCAACATAAAGGCGGTGGGAGATTCGGTCAAGATCCGTATTCATGGCATCCGCCGCGATAGTTGCAAGCTGCGTGTCATCGATAATTCCCTTGGAAACTTCGGCGCCATAAGACCAGAGGGGGACGGTTTCACCATTATGCCCGTGGGTGGTCCATCCGATCACCGTGTAGTATTTGCTGATGATGTAAGAAATGGCATAATCTAGGCTCACACCGGCAGCAGCCTGATAGTTTAGGATTTCCTGCGCTTGTTCTTCGGTGATGTCGAGGGACCAGAATTTAGAAATTTTTAATTGGATATTTGCCGCCGAATCATCGCCTTCCATCATTTTTACGAGACCTGCCGAGGTAATCTTCATTCCTTTAAGGGGATCAACGAGATCTTCGATTTTTGTTTTCGTATAACCCATCGGTGTATAGTAATGACCGATTTTCATTCCTCCGGTGTTGTGATCGGGAAATGCCAATACGAGAGTATGTCCATCCCGATCGGCAAAATCACAAGCGATCTTTACAGCCTCGTCAAAGGCCAGAAAATCCGTGACCATATAAATAGGATCGTTGGCATGACCGGCCCAGTCAACCTGGGAACCTTCAACGTGCAGGAAGAAGCCGTCCCGGTCCTGAGACAGAAGCTCTATGGCTTTGGCGGTCATTTCAGCAAGGGAGGGCTGATGTTTGGCAAAATATTGACGATCGATATCCGGCTCCATATGACTGTCATCAAAGAGTCCCCAGACCTTCCCACCACTTTGCGCCTGCATATCCTCCGTATTGTCCACGAAAGCGTAACCGCGATCGCGAAGAATTTGAATGAGGTCATCACCGTCGGTGCGTTTTCCTTTCCAGACATCGCCAAAAGTGGTTGTATAGTAACTATCTTCAGGGATCAGATGACGGGCGCCGCCGCCGAATACCACATCAATGTTGTTGTAGACCATTTGCTCCGTGATATCATTGTCCCAAGCCCGGCTGGAAACATGGCTTGCGAAACCGGCCGGCGTGGCATGACTGATACGGCAGGTCACGACAATACCAGTTGCCATGCCTTTAATTTTAGCGGCTTCCAAAACACTGGCAATCGGTGTGTAGGGATCGGCGGTAGGTTCATAACCGCTTAGAAGCCCCTCAAGGCTGGGACCGACCCCGACAAAACCATCCGAGGTTTTATGGCCGCAAGCAAAGGCCGTTGCAGCAGCGGCGGAGTCGGTGATAATCGAATCGGCCATGTGTGTTTTTACACCACCGCCTTGCATTTTGTCCAACTGCAGGTTTTCACCCTTGAACCACCGGGCCACGGTCTGCACCGTTTCATCGCAGCCGTCGGGTACCATGATGATCACATTTTTAATCCCCAAATGACGGAGTTTTTCACGCATTTTCAAACCGTCTAAAGCCCACACGACGCTTGTTGCAAATAAGGTGATGCTAAGAGCGGCAATTAATACCTTCACATTTTTTTTCCATTTATTATACATTGAATTGATCCTCCTGGTTTAGCATTAATTTTAGCATTAATGTTTCATTACAAAATCACCATCATGGTTAATTACCGCCCATACAGAGCCTGAATCCGGGTCTGCACCCCAGGTTCCCAATTCGTATCCGGGTCGCCATGGGCCGTCTATGAACCTTTTGGTTCCACCGGTATTCAAATCCACTGCATTGACCCAGTTTGATCCATCCCGTGCAGCCAGACAGAAATTTTTCTTCATCTGCTGGGAATGCTTTTCTAGACGTTTACAGCTCATGGAAAGGGTATAGGTATCAGTATTTTTGCTTTCATTGGAATCGGGTAAAAGACCTGTGAGCTCTGTGTCATAAAGGCTTAGGTTGTCGGCCATTCCCCAGAGGCTGAGTATTTTGCTTGCCGAGCCATCCACATTATCCGGGTCTGACCATCCCGTATTTACGATTTTAGACAGAGGACGTCCGAGCGAGTCGGTCTCACCGTTGTTGTTTACCCCACTTAGTATCTGAACCGTCGTTTTCTGGTACGTATCACTCACCTTAGTGTAGGATTCACCCCGGGCCACCTCGAACTCCTTGCCATTCAGGCTGTAGCCAAATGTGTCACGCAAATAAAACGCAAAGTCTGTGGGTGGCGCAATCAAATTGACGTCGCCATAGTCTAAGCCGTGACTGGAGGAATAGAAATCCACGGTTACCCGCGGGCCGTCAACGGTGAAGATGTAGTAGCCGATAGTATAAAGCTCTTGGTCAAGAGGTGTCTCCCGACCATCATCACCATCACGGGGGGTGTAGAATTTGTAGCTGTTGGAAGAGCAAATGATCTGGCCGACACTGGACGCACCATCGTCGGACCTGACGGTAGAGCAATGGTGCATGTGGTCGTGACCGCTCAGGTAGTAACGCACACCGTTGTTACAAAGGCTGTTAAGAAAATAATTCCGAGCCTCGGCATTATCGGTCAGTTGTAACCCGAACAAGTTGTCCTTGTGGTTTTGTCCGATCAGGTTTTTATGTGCAAATACAAAAGCATGGCGATCCATGGCATTAGCAGAAAGCACTGAGTTCACCCATTCCACCTGATCTACGGCATTGTTATTGTAATCCCGGGCTCGATTGTAATTGCTACCGTCAGGCCTGGTGAACTGATCGATGAGGACACAGCGTACATTATTGTAGTCAAACATGTAGGTCAGCCCCTTCAGGCTATCACTGGCTGAATAGTCGACCGAAAGAATGGGGCTTTTGAAATTCGTGGCGCCGAAGAGTTGATTTCCTTGACCCAGTGTCTGGGGGAAAAGCATGGGAATTTCCGTTGCCGCAGTGGCACTGGATTCATGATTGCCGCGAACGGGAAAAAAACCGATGCTCTTTTTGTAAAGTGCGGTTGCATATTCCGCCCGGGTGGGCAAGGTACGCAAACCGGAAACGGTCTCTTTATCAACCAAGTCACCCACTTGGATGACAAATTTGCACCCATGCTGAATAAATTGATCATTTAAGATATTGATTATCGTAGTCGCACAGGATGCCGGATCTACGACCTCAGGCCCGGTTTTCCACTGAGTATCGGCCATGACACTGAATTTCCAAGCCGTATCAGATGTTGTCGCAAAGACTCGTTTAGGCCCAAAAAACGGAATATTCAAGCCAGATAAGGCAAAGCTCGCAAGACTGGCGCCGCTGATTTTCAAAAAATTCCTTCTGTCCAAATCTTTCATTTTTACCTCCATAAATTAAATTCTCTATTTGCAGAAGTCATTAAGTAGATTAACCGCATTACCGGTTATTTTTTTAAAATCTTTATGTTGGAAATTCATTAGGAAAAAATTAATTTTTGATAAAATCAGTAATGCAGACGTGCCGATGCGAGGCAAAATCACGGGTGTCTTTACCGAGCAGGAATCGACCGAGTCGAAAAGTTTCTCATTGGAGTTTGGGGCTAAAAATAACAGCTAAGGTGCGGACAATTCCTATTGAAAAAATCAATGCGGAAAACCCGACAAGATTTTGCCATGTAACTTTTTCATGGGCATAGAGAATGACGATAAGTTCCCGGATAACAAAAATAATGAGAGGGTCCATCATACTATGAAGACGAAATCGTTTGGCTTTAAAATATTCGATAAAACTTCGGAAAAGTTCCAAGATGACCAAAAAAGACAAAATATCCGTAATAACTTGGCTGAATCTATTGGCGAAATCTTCCGTAGGAAACAAATCTTTTATTGAGCATACCGTTTTTCCAAGACCGAGCAATAAGATAATAATAATATAAATAATAAGTATATTGATGATCATTTTTAAGGAGGTCTGAAAAAAGTCTTCAATGCTTTTGTTTTTAAGAAAAATCATTGTCATTTCCTTTTTATGTTAATGAAAATTTATCCCTTTAATCCTTTAAAGAGATAAATATCATAAGTTAAGAATGTTACCGTAGTATTAAATTTTCGTTAAATATGAGTGATCAATAAAAAGACAATTTCAAAACACCGTCACCCGGGTTGGGATATTAAAAGATGAATCATTATTTTCTAGCAAAAGATTAACCCTATTCTTACAATCATTGTTTATGGTCGTTTTTGTTTTAGCCGATGTTATCAGTTAAATTAACAAAATGATGGGAGAGCAATATGGTTGAGTTTACGGATCAGAAATGGATATGCCGGCTGAATAAATTGGATTTTGCCTTTCAACCCATAGTGAACATATATACCGGAAATGCTTTTGGGTTTGAGGCACTGCTAAGGTATCACACGAGCGCGGGCTTTGTTTCAATTGATCATATTTTTGATCAGGCCTATGAACAAGGCCTACTTCATCAGGTTGATCTGTATTTGCGGCAAAAAGCATTTATTAAATTTGCAAAATTTAAAAAGAAAAGCCACATTAAATTATTCTACAATCTTGACAGTCGACTGTTTGATTCTAAAGACTATATCCCGGGAAATACGTTTGGGTTGCTTAAAAAATATGGGTATTCTTTGGATGACGTTTGCTTTGAAATATCGGAAAAACATCAGTTTCATAACAATATCGATGTGTCTAAAATTTTGGAGGCTTATCGTTGTCAGGGATATAAGATTGCGGTGGATGACTTTGGGACAGGATTTTCAGGCTTACAGCTCTTATATTACGCAGAACCGGATTATATTAAAATAGACCGTTTTTTTATTCAAAATATGGAGAATGATCCCAAAAAGCGATTGGTGGTTTCAACTATTGTTAATTTTGCTCATTTCGCCGGAAGCCTTGTTTTGGCGGAGGGGGTTGAGACAAGGGACGAATATAGTCAGTGCAAGGAAATCGGGTGCGACATGATACAGGGATATTTTGTGCAGAGGCCACAGCTGGATTTGAATCAATTGAAGAGTCGATATGATGAAATTGGAAAAATATTCAGAGATGATAAACGTAATGGATCATTCAAAGATCGTTCCTTAATTTCCAATGAGATAAAGTATATTCAACCAGTGTACTCAGACTGTGATGTCATCACAATATTTGACAAATTCAGACAAGAGGAAAATGCTTCATTTTTTCCGATTATCAATCGTTATGAAGAGCCGGTTGGAGTGATTCGGGAGACGGCTTTCAAGGAATACATTTTTTCAAAATTCGGACGTCAACTGGCGGAAAATCCTTCGTTTGGAAAAGATATCTCCAAATTTATTACAAAAATCCCCATCGCGGATATTCATTCATCGGTTGAAAAGCTCATTGAAACCTATACCCAATACAATAATAATGAGGGATTGATTATGATGGATGATATGAAATATGTGGGACTTTTGAGCACAAAGTCTCTTTTAAAAATTATCCATGAAAAAAATATTACCCTGGCCCGTAATCAGAATCCTTTGACCAAATTGCCCGGAAATACCATGATTCATGAATACTTTAGCGAATCCCTGGCAGATTTTAAATCCACCTATCATTTAATATATTTCGATTTTGATAATTTTAAACCTTATAACGACCGGTACGGCTTTAGAAATGGTGACCGTTTGATTTTGATGTTTGCTGACCTTTTAAAAAAGATTGGATTTTCCGAAAACAGATTTGTCGGTCACATTGGTGGGGATGATTTTTTTATAGGTATTAAAAATGCGAAACGCAGCGAAATTACGGAAGAAATGACGAGACTTGCCCAACAATTTAAAAAAGATGCGGTAAGTTTTTATGATGAACAAACCAGGAAAAAAGGCTTTATGATGGAAAAAGACAGAAACGGCGTGGAAAGAAAAATACCTCTGATTACCGTCAGCATTTCCGTGTTGGAGCTTCCCCACGGAGTAAACAGGAATTGTTCCATAGAAAATGCCGCCAATATTATTGCTTTGCTGAAAAAAGAAGCCAAGCGATCTGAAACAGGAATATCGTTTGCTAATATCATGGAATTTATATCCCCGGGATCGGACGATTCTCATTGTTTATTAAACAATTTTGCTTTTGAAACAACACCGGATCATTTTTGTGACTTGCATCTTGCAAAAAAGCACAAAAGTATTTTGAGCAGTACCAGATTGAACTAAAAAAAATTTAATTTTATAATATTTAATAGATAGTAAGGAGTAAATCATGATTTTATCACCTTGCCGAAATTGTCCGAAAAGAAATCAACCCAAGGATAAATGCATTAAAAATTGTGAACTTATAAAAAAATTGCAGGATATGCAGGTATCATTAAATCAAAAAGTAGAAACAAACATAGGTCCTGCCGTCAATTATGCAGAGGAAGGTAGATTTACCATCAATTCCTCCCTGTCTTATTAAAATTATGCCTACCGATTAATTTCGGTCTAAATTTTGACGGTAGCGTAAAAAGTCCAATTTCTGAGTTGCGCTTCATTCCGCGTTTACTGTGCCATCGATAAGTAAGGCTCATTCCACGAAATTCGCAACGTCTCGGAATTGAACTTTTTACTTTTCCGTCTCAATTTTGATTTTTTGCCAAGTTAAATTCGATCGGAACGGACAAAAAAAGAGATTCGAGCGGCGGTGATTTCGCTGCGGCCTGTAAAAAGAAAAATGAAAACCCATAAAAATTGAAATAATACAATGAGTTCCGGATGCCATAAATTTCTCAAGCCTTGAGACAGGTCTGCCGGCAGCGGCATTTCAGGTAAGATAACACTGTAGATTAAGGCCGATAGAACTACAATGCCCGATAGATACTGATAGATACTGATATTTTTGCTCCCTCGAAAATCAGCCCGTACAAATTCGGACAAAATGCGCCAGATTTGAGTCACAAAAATACAGGAGAGGTAGGCGCTTTTATAGTGACCATGTAGAAAAAGATAAATTCCAACAAGTCCTATAATGGAATAAATCACGGAGGTGACGGCTTGGATCGCCAGAATCCTGCAGCCGTTCAAGCCGTCGGCATAGGCTGCTTTTTTGGTTTCACCTTGAAAGACAACACTGAAATAGGATGCCCAGCGTTGAAATTTGGGCGGCAGGGTGTCGATGGGTTTGCCGTAACAACAGCCGAAACTAAGACATGCCAGACGCCCGCTGCCTTCGCCGAAAGCGTAACCAATGGCCATGGCTGTGACAAAGGGCAGCACCGGCAGGTATACGCCCCCCCAATAAGAAAAAATGGGTTGCAGGATCAAAAGCAGTAAAGGCGCTCCCACCAGCCCGCAGAAGGAGGCACCGCCGATGGTGAAGGTATGCTTTTTCTTTTCCACTAAACGAGCGATCCATTTGGCACTGGGCACACAGAGTATCAAAATACCGCAGACCGTGAAAGCAATGGTTTTCAACGGTAAACCAACGGCAGTCAGCAAAAGGAAGGTGATGAACAGAGCAAATGTGACGGCACAGGCATTAATCAGGCCGTAATAGGTTAAATTGAGGCCCTGCCATTGCCCGTTTTCCTCTTTACGTATGGGGATAGTGCCGAGGATTTGCCAACGTTCATGAGGAAGATGTTTAAAACCCCAGAAATAAAGAATACCCAAGACCAATGCCACAACAGTGATGAAAATAACGTTTTGCATATATACTCCATTATAATATAAATCAGAGTTTCAAATTCGGTAGAGTGCGGGATTTCTTCCGGCTCGCTTCCCGTCGGCGTGCAATGGAAGAGCGCACCCGCACATCGGTTTCCACCAGCGGTTTGCCGAACCCTAGACTGTAACGGCTGACAACATCGAACCGGAAGCGATTTTCTATCAGGTCTTTGTCAAATTCGACACGATTCTTTTGGAAAAACAGCACGTCCACGGAACTGCCCGGCCGATACAAACTCTTGGGTTGTCCGCGATCAACCATCATGCCGAGTTCCATCGGTTTTGGTGCGTCGTAGCGATGACTGCTGTAACACTGGACGATTTCCCCGATCATCAATGCTACGATCTCTACCATGGCCACCAGGCCGACATTGGTGCCGCCGGCAATATCAGTATCGAAAATGGTTATTACTCGTTTGTTTTTGGAAAAGGGTGTTACCTCGGAAATGACGGCACCCGGATTGCAGGAGTGATAATCTCCTTCCAGGCAATAAAAATCGACCACCCGACCTGAAACCGGGGTATGATTGTAGTGATATTTTTCCGGCGTCAGACGTAAGACGGCAAAATCACCGTTTTTAAAGGCATCACGCCATTGATTCTTACTTGGACCGAGCAGTTCTTTATAGGTAAAAAATTTCTCCTTGAGAAAAAGCTGATCGGTTTCACAAAAAGAACCCACGAGCATTTTGGCATCCGCCGGTGAAACTACAGATGCCGGATCTTGGGGTATGGGGCGACAGTTCCAGTATTTGATTTGACGTTCAAACAGACTCCGGGTGGACTGTAGGCAATGCTCGGGTTTTACGCATTCCCGAAGCTCGATACCCATAACGGCCATAAGCTTGAGAGCTGCGGTTTTGTTTTGTTTGCGAGAACAATCGAAGTTGAGATAACTGAGCAATCGGCTGCTTCGGCCCGAGATCAGGGCTTTGAAAAGCGCCGGTGCTTTTTCACGGGCGGTCCCGTAAAGCCGGCACACAAGGCGATCTAGAAACAATGATTCGGTTACGACTCGACCGCTTTCGCGGTTGATATATTGATGGGGTGGCAATGGTCTCATGGCAAATTTATTTCCCGGTATTTTGCCGCTGGTAATGGTGCAAGACCAACAGCAAGAGGTAGATTAATGTTTCGCAGGCGACGGCGGACAGCGATTCGGACAGAACATCCCGCCGGACCGAGGTTACAAAATCTGAAGCGTTTTTTCCATTAAGAACCCACAAAAGGGCTTGATTGTAATAACCACTACGCCAGGATGGCCAGGAATCCAACTCCCGGACACTGTCATGGAAGACGGCGTAGGCTTCGCGTATATGGTTTCTTTTAAGGTCATTACGGTAATAATTTTCAGCCGCCGGATTAAATTCCCGGCTGCTTAACTTCATTGCGGAACCTTTTTTGCCGCCGACAATGCGCTCTACGATACGATGGGCGACGGCATGTTGCCGGGGAGAATTAATGCGTTGTTCCAAATCATCCAGGGTGTTGCTTAGGTTGAGCATCTCGATCAGGCCGTGGCCGTCTCGGCGCAGCAAACGAATGAGAGCGCGCTGATACTCGATGGTTGGAATGCGTATATAGTCATTGTAGCGACGGCTGTTGGACGTATTTTGACAGTAATTGATTATGCGCCGCATCAGTTGGTTGCGGCTTTTCCGGTGAACATAGAGTTCGGGAAGATCGATGGCCGCGCCGAAGAAAAATTGCCTGCGTTCACTTTCCACAGTGGGATCGTCGGGAATATCGGCATGGGTCACGGTTCGTTGCAGGATGTATTGATAGGCCAATAGAGTGATCAGTAACTGCAAATCCACTGCCGGCTGCATATCACGACCGAATTCTTCGAAAAGGCTGTAATGCCTCCCTTCAAATCCTGAAAACCCCATCTTTTTAAACTGCCTTAAGCGCAGCAGCATGTAAAGCGGCATGCGATTATCGAAAATTCCCATATCGGAAAGATCAGCTTTAAGGCGTGCCTCATTATCGGGCCAGCCGTCCAATGAAGGGCTTTCGTCGGTACTGAGCAAGGATACTAGGTAATCAATCAGTCGAAAATCATTTATCAGATCCCCTTTAAGACATAAGATTTTGCTTATTGCGCGATCCAGCCACTCCGGCCCGAAAGGTGTCATCGGATGCCTGAAGAACTTAATATTTGCCTTTTGTTTCCAGCACCGCCAGATCATGCGCAAATGGGTGTAGTCCAGCTCATGGGGTAAAAATCCCAATACCTTCTCTGGATGAAAATCGCAGAAATCCAGACGATAGGGGGCGGCGGAATAGGTTCCTACAAACAGAGGAAGGAAATGCTCGCTGATTTTGATAACCAGGTCACCGAAGTACTTTTCATCTTTTTCACCAAAACCGGCTTGTCCGTCAGACATCAATTGGGACAGTTTGCGGCTGCCGAGACTTAAGTGGGTGCCGTTGTTGGCCAGACAGATATTGGAGGTGCGCGGCAAGACCACTATGTTGTTGGCAATGATACCGGCTTCTTTCAGTTTGGCCAGGGTGTTGAGTTGGCTGCGGGAAAGCACTTCATGGCACAGGATCATGTAACGATGTTTGCTTTCGCCCTGATCCCATCCGCTAAGGCACGGACTCATAAACAGTTCACGGTAGAAGGCATCCGAAATCAAATCGTTGAGTTGTTTCTGACGTACCGGCGGGTGAGGGGCGAAGTAAACGACGGCGTGTTGCCCGTGCTCTTTAAGTTTCAGACGACAGTTGGCATATTGCACCAGCAACTGAGTCAACAAATATCGTAAGAGAGTTTCCCTGACCGCGGATTTGCCCAACCCTTGAGACTGAGAACCATCGACTGTGAAAAAAGAGTGGGTTTCAGGAGAAGTATTGTCGTTTAGGAAATGGGTCATTATCTTTGTGCCGGTTTGACGAATAAGGACCGGCACTCCGGATCGGCCGAGAGCCTGGGCCAATGATAATTTCAAAAGATAAGATATCGGAACGCGCAGAAAAGTCTCTGACTGGTAAGTGGTGAAAAAACTGGCGCTGTCGCATCGCCGCGGACCGTTAATGCGGCGCTTGTCGGCAAGTAAATCTTCATCCAAAACCGATTTGGCATAAGAATTTAGTGCAGCCAACGGCAGGCGTACCCAACTGTTTTCCCAAATTTGATCGGAGGAAGCCAAATAGCTTTCCAGCGAGGATAGAATTTTTCGAGGTGCATCTCCGGAAGCCACCCGCTTGACGATATTTTTAAAGTAATTGGATTTTTCGATAGTCTGGGCCAGATCGATTTCTTCGCGTCGACCGGCTACAGCTACCTGCAATTCGTTTTCAGTTCCTGCGGTGACATCTCCGAGGGTAAAAGGGAGTTTTTCGATCCAAGTCTTGCAAGATATGTCGGTAATGCCCAATAAATCCATAAAGGTCGAAATTTCCATCCGTTCCGGGATGGTTTCCACAACAGATTCAATTAAGGTCAGCCGACAATTTGCCGAAATGGCCTTAGTCATAGAGTTCCTCCTGAAGCTCCGGTGTGATAGCAGCCGTTCAAAAGTTCATATTTTAAGCCGCCCCTCGTAAAGGCATCGATCTTGTGTTTGGCGGTAATGAATCCTTTGTTGAAATTTTGTAAGTTAAACAAAACCGGTTACCATAAAGAACAAAATTGTTTGAGAGTACTTTGATATATCTTGAAGGAAGTTTTTAAGGCTTAATTATGAAAATATGATGACGGCAGGGTTAGAAAATGGTTAAAAAAATTAATTCGTAAATTTGAATACATTCGTTTGAAGAACATCTCGGGTTTTATTTTTTTGTATTGGGGGGATTTTAATGGTATTGTTTACCGGAGATTTGATGCTGAGGGAGTCTATCGGCGATTTTATGACCATTATGATTGGATTATGATCGGTCTGTTTGGCCTCGGGATTTCTGCTACCACGGAGATTTATGCCTTGTTTTCGGATTGGCTATGGTCTTGACCGGAGGGTTCATCTTGACCGGTTCAATCTCCTTATGTTGGTTAAAGTTACCCTCAAGATAAAAAGCGACGCTTTCAAGAATGCATTCAAAATTTACCGATTTTGTCCAAGTTCCTTTTAGTTGTTCTTATTGGGTTGTCCCCGGCAAATTTTTAGCCGGTTGCTATCCCGGTGCCCATACCCAAGTCGATACCAGCCGCCGGGTCAAAGAACTTCTAAACCATGGGCTCCGCCATGTGATCAATTTGACGAAATCAGAGGAGTTCGCTTGTTACCGAAAAACCTCTTTTTATTATGAAGATCCGATGAAATCAGAAGCTGAAACACTGGGATATACGGTTACTTTTGATCATCTGCCGATCAAGGATACCTGGATTCCGACGCGTCTTGAAATGTGCCGTATTTTAGATCGGATCGATCGATGCATCGAGCAAAACAGACCGGTCTATGTGCACTGCTGGGGCGGCAGGGGACGAACCGGCACGGTGGTGGGCTGTTTTCTGGCCAGACACGGATATGCCAGCGATCGAAAAATTCTGCATTTGATTCAAGGGCTTAGAAATAATGCGGAAAATAGCGATTTGCCGTCACCGGAGACGGGCCGGCAGATCGATATGGTGCTGTCATGGGTTAAAGGGGAGTAAGCATGGGAAACAGTTTAAAGAATGGTGCCTTCCGCATAGATGTTGCCGCTGTCTAGAACTTTCCAATTTTTTCCATATCGTCCGATTTCAACCGTCAGGACATCACCCAATTCAAGAACCTTGGGCAGCTCTCTGCCTAACAGAACCGGTCCGATTTGAATGCCTTCCGGAGTCTCCAGAAAACCGAATTCATGGGAAATATCTACTACTTTCATATATCCTTCACAAAGCTCGGAAGGTTCTTGCTTCCAGTTGATGGATACAATATTATTGCGACTTTTAGTTTTCCAGGAGCAGGTGGTGGGGGTGTGCAACCGATAGAGCAGTTCACTGGCTCTCTGAAGCCGCTGAACCTCTTTGCTTTTGCTTTTGGGTAAGGCAGCCATGAAATCTTTGAAACGGTCTTTATCAAAATATTGATGCTTATAGCACCATTTGATCCACTTGCGCAATACGCCCGGTGCCCGGGTTTCAATGGTACTGTTCATGACGGTTCGGGGCAACCACCAATTCGTGAATTTGGAAATAGCGTTGCTGTCATAACAATCCCAGCTATTGTATAACAGATACTCTCCGTCTTTTGTTCGGACAAGTGCTGAAAGATCGGACCGGAGATGTTCGATAAATAAATATAAAATATTGACGTGAAGCCTTCGAGTCTCCTCTGATACGGATAATTTATTCAAATATTCAAATGCGGCTTGGGCAATATTGGAGGGATGTTTTGATAAATTGTGAAACATATGACGAAGCTTCCTTTGAGAACCGGTTTATTTGACGTTTTTATTTTAACTTTGTATTTTTTTTATTTTCAAGAAAAATTTTCACTATTTTGTACTGATCCGTATAAAAAAGGTATTACCATGCTTTACACACCGCAGTTTTTGGCAATAGCTATTGCGAATTTATTTACCATGTCTAGTTTCGGGGGGCTTTTTCTTCTACCGTTATTTATTTCTTATCATGGAGGTTCCAAGCTGCAAATCGGGATTATTATGGGAGCCATGCCGTTGGCTTCGGTATTTTCGCGGCCATGGATTTCGGAAATGATTGATCGGGTGGGCCGCAAGCGCAGCTATACAATCGGAACGGTGATTATGAGCCTGATTCCCTTTACCTGTTTAATGTTTCAAGGCGATCTGTCGGAATTTTATTTTCAGTTTTTACTTATTCGTGTGGTTCACGGGATTGGTTTGGCTTTTTGTTTAACCGCCGCATTTACTTATGTCGCCGATATTATACCGGATAGCCGGATGAATGAGGGCATCGGGATGTTCGGCGTCTCGGGATTGACGGGATTGGCGATCGGCCCTGTGATCGCGGAACTGACGATCGAGCAATTCGGATTTTCAACCTTTTTTATTTCCGGTTCGGCCTTGGCGATTATCGGCCTGATACTTCATCTTCCCATCTCCGAATCTTATGTCAATATTTCGCAAAAATCCGCCCCATCTTTTTTTTCGGTTCTCAAAGAAAAAAGAATCCTGACCGTTGCCTTGCTGTCGTTTCTATTCGGTTTCGGTCTGGCTGCTTCGGGCAGCTTTGTCTCTCCATTTGCCGAGGCCCGACAACTGACCTTTATCTCGCTTTACTTTATTGCGTATTCTTCAGCGGCTGTTTTTTCGAGACTTTTCGGCGGCAGATTTTCAGATCGTGTCGGCGAAAAGCGGATTATCCCCTATGCCCTGGTAATGACCGGAACCGGTTTGCTTTTGATGATGTTTTTGCAGGGAAGCACCATTCTGGTTCTGTCGGGGTTTTTGACCGGGTTCGGGCATGGATTTCTTTATCCTTCTTTAAATACCTTGGCTGTCCGCAATGCTGACGCGCCGATGCGAGGCAAAATTACGGGGGCCTTTACCGGGTCGATCGATGGCGGTGTATTTATGGGTTCCGTTCTTTTGGGATATGTGGGGGAGTTTGCCGGTTATCGGGCTCTTTTTTTTACCGCCGGCAGTGCCGTGCTATTTGCTCTTGTTTTATTTCAGTGCCGGCGAAAGACTTTTTGATGGTTCTTCCCTAATTGTTGTTTTGGCGGTAATACGGTTTCCGGAACTCGGCGAAGAAGAAGACAATCATGTGAGGGAATTTGATCGGAAATTTGGAATTTTCGGACTGATTCGGAATGATTTTTATAGACGGTTCGATTTTTTTACGCTACGATCGTCCGGAAAGAGAGAAAAAAATACTGTTTATGTTGGCGTTGTTTTATTTGAAGTAATGGTGGAAAGACGGGAAATAGAAAGCAATTTGCGTGACAACTCAATAAGTTCCGGTAGCAAATAAAGTTTTACCATCTTCTTTTAAAAGTTTTATGAGGCAATTTTAAAATATTGACCTATATAACTCCAGCTCTGGGCTGGAAAGGAGGCTACCATGAAAAGAACGGTTTTTATTTTTTACTTTGGTGTATTCATGATAGTGAATTTATTGTTAATTGGGCATGTTCTGGCTGATCCACCCGCACCGCCGATATTCGAACCTATTCAAACAGTAAAGGGATTAGATATAACAGTTACTTACACTGACGAAGATGGCGATGGCAAATATGACAAAACGGTTTGGGAGCAAAAGAATGACCAAGGACAGGTCATATTCCGAATAATAGATAAAGATGACAATAATGACGGAAAAGCTGAAAATTCTGTGGTAGAAGAGTTTAAAGATCCAACCAAACCTTCGCCTACCCAAAAGATTACACGTACGCGTAATCAAAATGATTCTGGATGGCGAGAGGAAAAAATAGAAGAAGACACTGAACAGGACGGCAAGGTGAATGAAGTTAAAACCTGTACTTCAATTAGGGGAAACAGCAAGTTTGACTGCGTTGTAATAAAAACCGATAAGAGCGGCAATGGAGTCTTTGAAAAGGAGGAGCGCCTTCTTGCACAACCAGACAGTAATATCTTTGACACGAAAATAACCAGAACCTATGAGGACCCGATCGATGGAACAGTAGATGGAGAGAATCAGAAGGATATAAAAAATCAAAACGAGAAAATACCTGAAAGCCAAAATACTCCTAACATGCTCAAGCCCGCTAAAGGAAACGCTGACGGCCCGGGGAATGGTAACACCACTGGCGCTTCTTTCAGTGCATCTTTCGATGGATTCCTTCTTAATGGCTTAGGCTCAACCATTAATCCACTTATGGACCCGGCTCTATCGGCTCAATTTATAACATCTGAATATTTCTTTGACGGGACTGATAAACTCAAAAATACTGGATTAGACCGATTTGAACTTTTGGCTGGTGATGAGGTACTCCTAACAGGAGTCATACCCTTTCTCGAATACTTTGTTTATCCCTCAAGCACTCAACATCTTGATCCGGCAGCTCGAATTACTTTTATTGGGGAATTCGATTTAACCACCCTTCAGTTAGCCGGTGTGCCAAGTTCTAGTCCCTTTTATGATCAGGAACTTGCTGGTCCATCTTCATCTTTTATATTGGGACTAAATGATCTTCTTATTGATCCAGTCTTAGGAAGCTATAATCCAGAAAATAAACTTATTTTTCGATTCGATGCTTATAGTAATTTGAGTGGTCAGACTAGTTATTTTGATCAGGACATCAGCACTTTTGGCACGGCCACGATAGAGGCCGTGATTATACCGGAACCGAGTACTCTGCTACTTCTCATCCTTAGTTTTTTTGGAATGTGTTGCTTTTGTAAGTACAGAAAAATGACATCAAAGCCATTGTAGAACCCGTCAGTCAGAACGACCCAACTTTTCGAACAGATCAAAATTACGAAATCAGATTGTCAAAGAGCACGATGAAGCAATATGAAAGCATGCTGAATCGGTTAAAGGGGATAGAAAAATGGTTTGTTGTTGATATTTATTGTTTTGAGCAATAATGGTTTAAATATTTTATGCCGAGTCCGTTCCGCATAGAATGAAGAGAACCTTGCACTACATTTGATTTGGTTATCCGGAGGAAAGAACAAGAGACGACTATATGCTTTTTGTTTGCCGGCAGATATGCTATATTTTATTAAGTAGAAGAAAAATAGGAGCTTATGCATCAAAAACAATTGATGCCGGATATGGATTTTCCAGAACGATGAGCTTTATTAAGAAAAGAGAATAATCTGCCACCAAATAACCACGGGCTAAAAAATGGAATCCGTAATCAATGATAGCGGCAAACTCAAAGAACTATTCAAACAGGCGATTATCGAGGCAATAGAAGAAAAAAAAGATTTAGTTCATGATCTACTTGTCGAGGCCATGGAAGACCTGTCCATGATTCATGCCATACAAGAGGGAAAAGAAACTGAGCCGGTAAGTCGGGAGAAAGTGTTCAATATCTTGGAAGGTAAAGTATGAAAACGACGTTTTTAAGAAGCTTTGCCAGGGATTTGAAAACACATGAAAGGGATAAAAAGATCCTGGCCCGGGTTCAAGAAATCATCAGCGTTTGCCTCCTTGGGCTTAATCCCCGCTCATGATATTGGCCGGTGAGTCTTTCGAGGAAAACCCTTTGAACAGATTTCGAGCAAAATGGTAAATTGCTTTATTTATGCATCCGTGACGCCGTAATCTTTCTGTTATGCCCTGAATATCCGTCCGGTATCCGTTTCATGAAAATTTACCAAAGGTGAGATGAGTGCAATTTACCAATGAATGTCTGATTTCAAGGTTTCTCGACATCATCGAAAACAATATTTTTCCCAAGACACAACGGGGAGTGGATGACGGCCATAAAATTTTTGGTGCGGCCATCCTCTTAAAAAAAGACCTTTCCCTTGTCCTGGCTGAAACCAACCATGAAAATGAATGCCCGCTCTGGCACGGAGAAATTTATACCATCAAAAAGTTCTATGAAATGCCTGAACCGCCAAATCCTTCCGAATGCATTTTCCTTTCGACCCATGAGCCCTGTTCCATGTGCCTTTCGGCTTTAGCCTGGTCCGGTTTCCCCTTGGTTTATTTTCTGTTCACATATGATGAAACCAAGGATGATTTTGAAATTCCGGACGATCTCAAGATTCTTCGTCAGATTTTTAAATGTTCAAAGCCCGCACGCAAAAGTGAATATCTCGAATTATTTTCTATCATTGAACTTTTGAAAGATCTTCCCGACAGTTCAAGCCGAAAGATTCTCGGAAGAATCGAAGGTATTAAAAATTCCTATGTTCAGCTGTCCAATCTTTATCAGGCAAAAAAAGATTTATCCTGAAGACCGGTAATGTCGGAAAATGCATGGATTATTCCAATGAGGGCATCCGGTTCATTTTTTTCAGTTCCTTGACGATCAGCTCCAAGGGCGGCCGGACGTTGATATCCTCTACATAAGCGTGACGCAGGATACCTTTCTTATCGATAAAAAAAAGTGCCCGTTCGGAAACTCCGTCGGAACGGAGGATCCCGTAGCGGTCCGCCACGGCGCCATGGGGCCAAAAGTCGGAAAGCACCGGGAACCAAAGGTTTCCCATCTCCCGGGTCCACGCATAAAGCGTGGGAATGTTGTCCACCGTGATGCCGATCAGAACCGCATTGTTTTGATCAAATATTTCCCTGGCGATATTATATCCCGGCCATTGGTCCGAACATACCGGCGTCCAGGCGGCCGGAACAAACGAGATAACCACGTTTTTATCGCCTTGAAATGTACTTAAGGTGATTTTCTCTCCGGATAATGAAGGCAGCGTAAAATCCGGGGCAGGTTCGCCGACTTTTACTTTGAGCCGGCTGTCGATCGGTTTGAGGTGACCGGGATTATAAACACTGTTTTTAAAGGCCTCCGACAATCCATAACTCATATGAGCGTGGATCAAAAACAAGACAATTGTAAAACTGCCTGCAAACATCTTTTTCATACCCCATCCTCCTTAATTGAGTCCTGAAAGTTTCCGAATGGTTTTCAGGAAATCGTCCGCATTTTTCACGCCGCCGAGCTTGGAGTAAAACACTTTCCATGATCCGTCCGGATGTTTTCTGATGCCTATAAAGTATGGCGTCCTGACCTCGCCCATTTGTTTATGAATCACGAATTTATCATCGGGAAACAAGGGGAAAGCGACATCGTATTTCTTGCGAAAAAAATCCACTTCAAAACGGGAGTTTCCAACACCGATGCCCAGGAGTTTGATCTTATCTTTGATTTGAGGAGATTTTTGAATTTGATGATACAGTTCGTTGACAAAAGGCGCGTCAGCCTGACAATAGGGGCAGTACATGCTGAAAATCTGAATGATCACCACCTCCGCCTGAATATCGAAGACGGAAAAGGTTTGGCTTCCGCTTACCCCGAGATAACGCTGCCCGTCGGCATCCTGGGGCGCGGGCAGCACAATCTCGGGTAAAAGTTCTCCTTCTTTGGGGGGCGGCAAAGCGGAAGCAAAAGCAAACGTATAGCTTAACAGCAGTAAAACCAGAGAAGACATAAATTTTAACATGGTCTGAATCTCCTTTTTCAAAAAGCGTTTTTACGTTGAGATCAACACGCGTTCGGAAAAAAAATAATTCAACACATTAACGATTCATTATTTATGAAGACACGGAATGGAGCTAATAAACTTGTAATAAAAGGCAGAAACGATGGTTTCAATAGATGCCGACCATCGGAGTGCATGTTTTATTCCTACCAAAAATAAAAGGGGTTCTCAAGCAGAATATAGAAATTTTTCCTCTGTTTTGAATTCTCTGTCATATTTTTTTTACCATAGACACACCTCCTGTTTTTCTATATTATACACACCTGTTTTATGCGTCTATTGATTTAAGCTGATTTCAGTACGGACAATTTCCTGAAACTCCAACATAGGTGAACCTGTCATGACCCAATCAGGTTGCGGGCGGGACAAACAGAGAAAAACGTATTTATCACATAAAATGACGGGAGTAATGATTGTCGCCGCGCTCATAAGTCTTACCGGCTGCGCAGCCGTCGGCCCTGATTATATGCCGCCGGAGAGCGGCGCCCCGGCTGTTTGGCACACCGAACTCAGGCAGGGGCTATCGGCGGAAGCCATGGATCCCAAGCAATTGGCCGCTTGGTGGACGATCCTTGACGATCCGGTTTTGACCGGCCTCATCGAACAGGCCGTCAACAACAATCTCGATCTCAAACAGGCCCTGTCAAAGGTACGCGAGGCCCGTGCCCGCCGCGGGATCAGCCGGGCAGAGCAGTTCCCCGTCCTGGATGCAAGCGGATCGGCCGGCAGGAACAAGAGTAGTGAAAACAGCGGCAGTGGTGCGACACGCAGCTTTTATTCAGTAGGTTTCGATGCGGGTTGGGAAGTAGATGTGTTTGGCGGCGTGCGGCGTGCGATGGAGGCGGCTGAGGCGGATCTCGCCGCCAATCGGGAGTATCTGCGCGATGTGTTGGTGACGCTGACCGCGGAAGTTGCGCTGAATTACATCGATGTATGTATCTTCCAGACACGGCTTGCCGTGGCAGAAGGAAACCTTGTCATTCAGCAGCAGACCTTTGATTTGACCCAGTCACGCCGGCGGGCCGGACTAAGCGATGAACTGGCTCTGCAACAGTCCCGTTACAATCTGGAAAATACCCGGGCGCAGATCCCTGCTCTACGCAGCGGCCTGGAAGAGGCAAAAAACCGGCAGGCCGTGTTGATCGGCAAGGTTCCCGGCGAGGTGCATGAACTATTGGCGGAAACACGGCCGATTCCTGTCATTGCGCCCACGGTAGCGGTCGGAGTGCCGGCTGAAACCCTGCGCCGGCGACCGGATATCCGTATGGCGGAACGTAATCTTGCCGCCCAGACCGCACGCATCGGGGTAGCCACGGCGGATCTGTACCCCAGGTTCCGGCTGGCCGGTTCAATTGGGCTGGAATCCCTCAAGTCGGCTGATTTACTCAAATCCGCCAGTGAGACCTGGAGCATCGGCCCCAGTGTTTCCTGGAACATTTTCGATGCGGGAACCATCCGCCGGAACATAGAGGTGCAGTCTGCCATTCAGGAGCAGTATCTGCTCGCCTATGAAGCGGCAGTGCTGGGAGCGCTGGAAGAGGTGGAAAATGCCCTCACCGCATATGCCGAAGAACAACTGCGCCGCGAGCGACTGGTTGCCGCAGTGGATGCTGCGCGCCAGGTCGAGTTGTTTGCACGGAATCAGTATAATGCCGGTCTGGTGGATTTTACCACCGTGCTGGACGCCCAGCGGTCACTGCTCTCCTTTGAGGATCAGCTGGCCCAAAGTGACGGAACCGTCGCCTCCAACCTGATCCGGCTATACAAGGCCCTCGGGGGAGGTTGGAGCTCATCGGCAACTCCGCAATTTTCGGAAAAAGGATGAAAGACAATGAACGACACTGACAAGTCCCGCAACGCAGATCTGAAAAAATTATTGGCACTTGAGTCATCTCCGGGCAAGAGCAGGTATCTAAAGCACCTGCTTATCTGGGGCGTGTTGATACTGGTGGTCATCTTTATCATCTTCAAATGGGTGATGGGACAAAACGGCTCGGAAATAGAATATAAGACCGTGGAGGCCCAGCGCGGCAATCTCACGGTCACAGTCACTGCCACCGGCAACCTGCAACCGACCAATCAGGTCGATGTGGGCTCCGAGGTTTCCGGCACGATCGAATCCGTGTCGGTGGACTATAACGACTTTGTCAAGGCCGGCCAAGTGTTGGCGCGGCTTGACACGACCAAGCTCGAAGCTCAGGCGAATCAGTCTCAGGCCGCGGTGAAATCGGCTCGGGCCAACCTGCTGCAAGCCCAGGCCACTTTGCTTGAAGCCAAAAATGAGATGGATAGATTTGCCCATGTCCGTCAGCTCAGCGGGGGCAAGATGCCGTCTGATCAGGAATTCGAATCGGCAGAGGCGGCAGTCAAACGCGCCCAGGCGAACGAAGCCATGATTCGGGCCAATATCGCCGAAGCTGAGGCAAAACTCCGGGTGGATCAGACGAATTTGGAAAAGGCCGTCATTATCTCACCCATCAACGGCGTGGTTCTCGTACGCAGTGTGGAACCGGGCCAGACCGTGGCTGCATCCCTACAGGCCCCGGTGCTTTTCACTCTGGCCGAGGATCTGACCCAGATGGAGCTTCATGTTAACGTGGATGAAGCGGATGTGGGTCAAGTAAAGGAGGGGCAGCAGGCCGCCTTTACGGTGGATGCCTATTCAGACCGTACCTATCCGGCTCATATTACCCAGGTCCGTTACGGCTCGCAGTCCTCCGAGGGGGTGGTGACCTATCCCACCGTCCTTAACGTGGACAACTCGGATCTCTCCCTGCGGCCGGGCATGACCGCCACGGCGGATATTGTTGTCAAACAGGTCGACAATGCCTTGCTGGTGCCCAATGCCGCCCTCCGTTATGCCCCGCAGCAGCAGGAGACGGAGACCGTCGGAACAGAGCGCGGCGGCAGTCTGCTCAGCAGGCTTTTCCCACGTCCCTCCCGCACCAGGCCTAAGAAAAGTGATGAGAGCGGCGGCGGGAAAAAACAGCGGGTCTGGACCCTGCGCGACAACCAGCCGGTTGCAATTTCCGTTACCACCGGCGCCACCAACGGTATCATGGTGGAAATCATCAGCGGGGAGGTCGCTGCCGGTCAGCCGTTGATCATTGAAGAAGTCGGCAAAGGGAAATGACCATGACAACCCCGGTGCAAAAAGAGCGTCATCCCCTGGTTGAACTGCAGGGAGTGACCAAGGTGTACGGCAGAGGCACGGCGGCCATGCAGGCCCTGCGCGGAATAGATTTGCGCATCGACGAGGGAGAATTCGTGGCGGTCATGGGGCCGAGCGGCTCCGGCAAATCCACCTGCATGAACATCCTCGGCTGTCTTGATACACCCACGGAAGGTAAATATCTGTTTAAGGATGTTGAGGTCGGTACACTGAACAGAAATCAACGGGCTCTGCTGCGGCGCCATCAACTGGGATTCGTGTTCCAGGGGTTCAACCTGCTCAACCGTACCTCGGCCTTGGAAAACGTCGAACTCCCCTTGATCTATCGGGGTATAAAGGCCGAGGAACGCCGCAGCCGGGCCGGCAGGGCCCTGGCTGCCGTAGGTCTTTCCGACTGGGAGCATCACACGCCGGGTGAACTTTCCGGCGGTCAGCAGCAGAGGGTGGCCATCGCACGGGCCATTGTCACCGAACCGGCCGTGCTTCTGGCCGACGAACCGACGGGTAACCTGGATACCGCCCGCAGCATCGAGATCATGGAGCTTCTTACCGCATTTAACCGGAACCTGGGAATCACCATCATCATGGTCACCCATGAACAGGAAATGGCCCAATTTGCCGGACGGGTCGTGCAGTTCCGGGACGGCCTGGTATGGGCGGACAAATCAAACGCGGAGGTATACTGATGCTGACAAACACATTACTTCTTGCTCTGCGGGAAATCCGGCGCAACGTCCTGCGCTCTTTTCTGACTATTCTCGGCATTGTTATCGGGGTGTCCGCAGTCATCGTCATGGTCACCATCGGTGGCGGCGCCACGGCTCAGGTTACCGAACAGATCGCCGCCCTCGGCAGCAATCTGCTGATGATCCGGGTCGGTCAGCACATGGGACCGGGACAGACATCGGCTGCTCCGTCTTTTCAAATTGCCGATGTTCACGCCATTTCCCGGGAGATTCCCGCCATCACTGCGGCCGCTCCTTCTTCTTCCCAGAAAGTCACTGCGGTTTACGGGAATGCCAACTGGTCCACCATGGCCACCGGCGTTGATAACGAGTTCTTCAAGGTGCGCAACTGGACCGTCCAGTCCGGCCGCCGGTTTCTTGACACCGAATTGCGGTCGGGCAAGGCGGTTTGTATTATCGGGGCCACGGTGGTTAAAGAGCTTTTTGGCCGGCAGGCCCCTTTAGACAACAAAATCCGTCTGGGCAATTTTTCCTGCCAGATTGTCGGAGTGCTGGAAGCCAAGGGCCAGTCCACCTTTGGTTCCGACCAGGATGATCTCGTCCTCGTGCCGCTGCGAACATTACAGCGTCGTATTTCCGGCAATAAGGATATCAGCCTCATCCAAGTTTCGGTGGCTGAGGGCAGGTCAACGGACAAGGCCAAGAGCGATATCGAGTACCTGCTGCGCGAACGCCGCCATATCTCCGGTTCGGAAAGCGATAACTTCCAGGTGATGGATATGAAGGAAATCACCAAGATGCTCACCGGTACCACCCAGATTCTTACCACCCTGTTAGGCGCGGTGGCGGCGGTCAGTCTGCTGGTAGGCGGCATCGGTATCATGAATATAATGCTTGTCTCGGTGACGGAACGTACCAGAGAGATCGGCATCCGTCTGGCCATCGGCGCCCTGGAACGTGAGGTGCTGCTGCAGTTTCTGGTTGAGGCGGTGGTGCTCTCCTCCTTCGGCGGTCTGATCGGTATCCTGCTCGCCTTGTCAGCTTCGGTCGGGCTTGCCAACCTGTTGAAGATCCCGTTTATCTTCAACCCCGGCATCATGGTCGTCGCTTTTCTTTTTTCCGCTGCAGTGGGCGTTATTTTCGGTTTTTTCCCGGCCAAGAAGGCCGCTCGCCTTGACCCCATAGACGCTCTGCGCCATGAATAGAAGCGCAGTATTTCCTCGAAAAGCACCGGAAACCACGGATTTCACATCAGTATCACTCGTGGCTGACGCAAAAAAGGCCGGCGATGGGTAAGAGCCTGCATAGTTTTATGTACTTTTCTTCATATTTTATATTTCCTAAGATACCCAATTTTGAAACCGGGTAAATTGAGTTTTAAGCGATATTTATTTAATTCAGCATACTTAATCATAGTCAATATTTACTGCTAATTATGGTGTACTTATTGCATTTTCTAAAAATTTCAATATCATCCGGCCCTGATAAAAATCATGCGCTTTAGAGCCGTTTTAAAACGGACAAAATAGGGTTGTTTTGTCACGGACATTTTCCCACAAAAGATGAATAAATCTTTACGAGATTTTATTGATAAATTTCTTTTCATCCATTTTTACTGAGAAAGGAGAACCTTATGATTTTATTGCGAAATGTTTTGTGCCCAAACAAACATTATTTCGGATTTTTAATGGGTGCTTTGGTAATGATGGGGTTGATATTGAATCAGCCGATGGCATTTGGGGCTTCTGATCTGACGGTCACGGATGTAAATACCGATTTGGTTTCCATGGACTGTCAATCGTTGTTGGTCAGTGGTACAGTGTCTGCAACGATTAATAACATCGGCCCATCCGACACGGAAAGTGGTTTTACGATAATGTTTTTTGAGGATACCAACGCGAATGCGCTGTATGATTTAGGAACAGACAACCTATTGGGAAACGCTGCTATAGATATTCTTACGGCCGGCACTTCCGCTACAATCAGCGGAGCGGTTTCCGGTACCATGATTTTCCGTGGAAATTTGATCTACGTCTTTGCCGATAGTAACTTTGAAATCGCCGAATCCGACGAAACCAATAATTTTTCAAACAGTGGTTTGACTTGTGAATTTGAGCCGGCACCCGGTTCTTTTGATCCGCAATTGGAGTGGGCGTGGACAAGTTCAACCGTGCTTCCTAATCATCTGAATGTTATGAATACTCCCGGTGTTATGGATCTCAATAACGATGGAATTCCGGATCTTGTTTTCGGGGCGACCAATTCAACAGGCGGCGGATTGGTTGAGGTAGGTGTTCTTCGAGCAATCAGTGGTCTGAATGGCTCGGAATTGTTTACCGTTACGGATTCGTCACTTTATGTTAATACGGCATCCTCGATCGCAATGGGTGATATCGATCTGGACGGCAGACCGGAGATACTGGTATGCGATTCTACAGGAATACGACTGATTGCATTTGAACATGATGGTACGTTCAAATGGCGTTCACCCGATCTGGAAGCAATTAATTGGGGTGCGCCGACTATTGCGGACTTAGATGAGGACGGTACGCCTGAAGTTGTCATCGGCCGCCAGGTTTTAAATAATGACGGAACCATACGCTGGACCGGTTCCGGCGGAAGGGGTTCACAAAGTAATGTCGGACCGCTTTCTTTGGTTGCAGATATAAATATGGACGGCAGTCCGGATGTAGTGGCGGGAAACACGGCCTATGCCGCTGATGGAAGTATTATTTGGCAGGTGTCTCTTGCCGACGGCACTAACGCGGTTGCTGATTTCGATGCGGATTCCTTTCCTGAAATTGTTTTGGTTACCGGTGGCACAGTGTATTTGCTTGAGCACACCGGTGCAATCAAGTGGGGTCCGGTAAATATACCCGGTGGTGGTGCAGGGGGGCCTCCGACGGTTGCGGATTATGACAATGACGGTCAGGTGGAGATCGGCGTGGCAGGTGCCATTCGATATGTTGTTTTTGAAACCGATGGTACTTTAAAATGGGCTGCCGTAACTCGGGATCAAAGTTCCAACCGCACCGGCTCATCGGTTTTTGACTTTGAGGGTGACGGCAGTGCGGAAGTGGTTTACAGCGATGAACTAACCTTGCGTATATACAGGGGTACGGACGGCCTCGTCTTATTCCAAAAGAATTTGAGTTCATGCACGTGGCATGAATATCCCCTTGTGGCTGATGTGGATGCCGACGGAAATGCTGAAATTGTTGCCGTTGCCAATAACAACTGTGGTTATGGACCACAGAGAGGCATTTATATATATGGTGACGCAGCAGACAGCTGGGTATCGACACGGAAAGTGTGGAACCAGCATACCTATCATATTACAAACGTCAATGACGACGGTACGATACCGGTATCGGAAACCGACAACTGGACGACATACAACAATTATCGACAAAATGTTCAGACAAAGGGATCTGTTTTTGCCGCTCCGGATTTGACAGCTTCGTTTTTGCAGCTTGATAATGCCGGGTGCCCCGCCTCTGTTGGAATTATAGTGAGAGTCGGCAATGGTGGGGCTAATGTTGCAGCAGCTCCGATTCATGTGACCATCTATAATGGTGATGCGGATGCCGGTGGCGTCCTTTTGGGAACGGTTCAGACAACACAAAATCTCAATCCCGGCGAGTTTGAAGATGTGACCTTGACGATCACCCCGGCGCTGGTGGGACCGCTAACCATTTGCGCTGTGGTTGATGACGACGGAACAGGTGCTGAATCCGTGAATGAATGCAATGAATCCAATAATCAGTGCTGCACGGAATTTGTTTCATTTTGTGGGTGTATCGATGATTTGGCTGCCAGGCCCAAGAGCGGTAAGATACAATTAACCTGGACGGACATCGGTGCTGCCGGCTATAATGTTTACCGAAGTATTATATCCGGTGGTCCTTATATGTTTATTGCAAATACAACATCGACTTATGCAACCTATCTTGACATGAATGTAATCAATGGCACCACCTACTTCTATGTTGTAAGACCTGTTGCTTCAACCGGCTCTGAACTTTGTCAGTCTAATGAGACAAGTGCTACACCCCAAGCTAGAACAAGATAATAAGTTGTTTTGTCAAGAACCGGATATTGATACATTGGAGTGACCAAAAAAAAGCAGGGCTGGAATCAGCCCTGCTGATGTTTTTTGACAATTTGTTGAGATTATTTTTTGGATTTTTTTCTTCCGAATCCTGCAAGCCCGACAAGGCTGATGCCTAAGAGGAGCATTGTGGCGGGTTCGGGGATTGGGGCGACTTTATCCCCGGAAAAATTGACGGCCCATCCGGTGCTCCCACCATGGTCCTCACGCAGGACCTGGAGGTAGTGGGTACCGGCGGAAAGATTGGAAAAAAGAAACGTATATTCCCACTGAGAAGCACCGCCGGGTGCCAGGGCACCGGAAATGTAGGTGCCGTCAAGCCAAACAAATAATCCGTTATCAACACCAAATAACCCCTGAACATTTTCCATACCTGTACCGGCATCAAACTCATAAACAATTGCCGTTTCAGAATTAACCGCCCATGTCGAGGGAATCGATTGCAGACTGCTCCAGTTACTGTTTAGGTTGCCCGTATCATTGAGCCAATCACCTAATATAGATGATGCGGATGAAAGATCCGGCTCCGGTGCAGGATTTATTAACGGGTCGTTGGGGTCACTATTATTATTTGGGAAAAGAAATGTTCCGCCGTATGGGTTGGTTCCGTTTAACATCGCACCAAGGTTGGAATTATAGTATCCCATTGTTGAATTATCAATTAGGGTAATGGCATTTGCTGTTTTAGTGATGCCGCATAATAATAAACAACATAATAAAAACATTTTAATTTTCATGGTTTCTCCTTTGATTAATGTGAATAATTATTTTAAATTCATGTAAGATATTAATCATCATGCAAAATTAATGCAAAAGTTTAAAAAATATAATAATATAATTAATTACGATAAGTTACCAATTATTGTGGTCTATAATGCGATATAACGTATGAAATTGCTTGCAAAAATTTAAGAATATAATCGTGAAATTATGAAAAACATTTCACAATTCATCACACGAAATTAGGTAATTATTGATTTTATTAATAGGAAACTGCAAGAGTGGAATCATGAAAAAGGGAAGGAGTAATTCACCGGAAAACCATCAGGTGATTATTTATACGGATGGAGGGTGTATGAATAATCCCGGTCCGGGAGGGTATGGCGCTGTTTTGATATATAATGAGCATAGAAAAGAATTGTCGGGGGGGTTTAGAAAAACGACGAATAATCGTATGGAATTGATGGCCTGTATCATCGGTTTAAATGCTTTGAAACGAAAATGCGCCGTAATCATTCACAGTGATTCAAAATATGTTGTCAATGGTATTCAAGAAGGTTGGGCGAAAAGATGGCAAGCCAATGGATGGATGCGCAACAAGACGGAGTTTGCCGAGAATGCCGATTTATGGAAAAAACTTCTTAAGCTGTGCAATACCCATGATGTTGAATTTAAGTGGGTGAAAGGTCATGCCGGAAATCCGGAAAATGAACGTTGTGATCAATTGGCTACTAAAGCGGCGTTAAAAAAAGATTTGCCTACTGATGTCGCTTATGAAAAGGGTCAAACAACGGTTGCCGGTGACGGAAATCCTCTATGTTAATAATTTGAAACAAAGTAAAAATTAACCCGCTTCAGGAATGTTTAAAAAAGAAAGTCAATGTTTTAAGTGAATCCAGTAATGTCCGGTTAGGTTTTTGCATCTGACCGAATGTGTTCTTGTTCTTTGAAAAAATACGAATCTGCAGAACTGCCGGAATCAC
>JAFGES010000105.1 GCA_016931455.1 Desulfobacterales bacterium
ATTAAATCCAAACGGCTCAGGGCAGGATGGGATAACAATTATCTATTAAAGGTCTTAAAAGGCTAATTCTCAAATGCGGTTACCCTGATTGATACGGAGCATGGGCGGCTGATCGGAGGTTCCGGTGAGCCGAAGGCGTGGTGAAAGACAGCTGGCTGCCCAGCGGATCCTGGGTGACGGAGATTTTGTCGAGCAAATCGTATCGGGTCTTGATGAACGTGTTAAAAAGAATTTACGGCTGTCCGGTCGGCGAATCGATATTGAAGCGCTTGCCAAAAAGGTGTCTGAAAAGTATAATATTTTTATGGGTGAACTTCGGTACACGTCAAGGAGGTAAAAAATGACCAAAACAGAGAATATATATGAGGAGGCATCGGCACTTAGCCCCTTCGAAAAAGCACAACTCATCGATAAGCTTATATCGAGTCTTGACAAGCCCGATAAGGAAATTGACAAATTATGGGGAAAAGAGGTCGAGGATAGGATTGATGCTTATAATCAAGGAAAACTCAAGGCAGTATCTCTAGAAAAAGTCCTTCAAAAATACAGGTAAAGCTAGAAATGAAGATCAATTTTCTTGAGATTGCCCAAATCGAGCTGAACGATGCTATTGAGTATTACAATTATGAGGTGCCGGGTTTTGGCGATGCGTTTCTTACCGAGATTTTGAATGCTTTGGATAGGATTGGTGAATTTCCCAAAGCCTGGCAAGCCTGTTCAAAACGAACCAGGAGATGTCAAACTCGCCGCTTTCCATATGGAATTATTTACCAAATACGAGAAAAAGAAATCCTTATCGTAGCAATCGCAAATCTTCATAGAAAACCTAATTACTGGAAGGATCGGATATAGATTTGCCGAACATCAGCTTGGAGAAGGAGAGAAGGATGATCGGGTCGGAGGAGGCTTTTATACCATTTTCACATGAATTCTTCTTCTCAAACACATAATGCTGCATTCCCGTCAAAACCGGAAGTTTAATCAGTAAGTCCGGAAAGTGATAATCCGCCGTATCTGATATTTGACAATCTGGCCAAAATCGGCCGCTGAGCTGAGATCCGGACCGAAAGGTGGTGACAACGGTTTAAACAAAAAATACAAGGGCCTGTGCAGCCCGGAATATGTGAAAATGGTCGTCGATTCTTTTAATGATGACCCGGTTCGGCTGCGGGGACTTTGATATATTAGGAAACAGAGCACCATCATGTTCACGAGCGGGGTTATGTTCAAAGCCCGATTCGAATCCAATCGATTCTAAAATCATTGAGAAAGTGAACATCTTTGAGTGTGTCCCACCGAAGGAAATTTCCGACAAACACATTCTGGCAGTTCACGATACCGGCTACTTTAAATACTTCAAACGGGTATGCGCGACCATAGAACCTCAGCGTCCAATATATCCATATGTATTTCCAATCCGAAACGTAGCCAAACCACCTCAGAAACTTGCCGTTCGAGCGGGATATTACTGCATCGACACATTCATTCCTTTGAGCCGTAATGCATTTACCACCGCCCGAAGAGCGGTGGATTGCGCGTTGACGGCCGCATTCAAGCTGACGGAAGGCGCACATGCCGCTTACCCCCTTGTACGGCCGCCGGACCACCATGCCGAGCATCGGATTTTCGGCGGATTTTGTTATTTCAGCAGTGCGGCGATCGCTGCAAACGATTTGGAGTATTGAACTTTCTGCACGAACGTCCCATATCTACACTCGTCCCATATCTACATATCTAGCGTCTATCTAGCGTCCCATATCTCGCAATACGGCATAATCCGGCAATCGGCATTACATTTGCGAAAGAGCGCTTAAAAAAGCAATTCTTCATCGTAAAAATTCCCTGTTTTACAAAACACAGCACGGTGCTTATATCGGTGATCTGTTTATGAGTCTAATTCATACCTGCAATCTTTGCGGTGCCAATCCTTTCGACTATCTCAAAACGCTTCAACTCCACAAAGCCGAACTGTTTGCCACCCCGGAAAACTGGCTTCCCTGGAATTATAAGGATAGTGCTTCTGAATTTCCATCCTGATTTCGATTATCAAAGAACGGATTGGATCAAGATCCCTTCGTAGATTCTGAACGTGACTATATCCGAAAACTTTTTTTACCTCAAGCAGGCTTGCCGGAAAGACACGTTGAATTGGCCTTTGACTACTATTCCTTCTGACCACTTAGGCATGCGATCAAGGCACGATTGCTTGGGCCTCCAGTACAAGGCATCATGACAAATCTCCCGGAGTGAACACATATATTTCGGCACATGAGTACCGATTATACCTGTTTGGCTTATGATGGATAGAGGACTTTACCGTTTCCCCCGGTTTCCCTCTTGCGCTTAAAAATAGTGAGCGCTTGCATAAGGATGACTCCACCTAAAAGCAATGCGATCGACGAGGGCTCAGGAACAGGGGTACAATCTAACGCCGCAAACCCATACCCTGTTGTATTAAATGATGTAACAGCTAAACCATCAGGACTCTTCAACGTACCCAAAATTTCACCGCTGCGCCAACCTGAAGAAGGTCCAGCACATGCCACTTGGCCACCATCATCCGGTTTCCCCGGCAGAGGGAGGGGAACAATCATAAGGATATTAGAATAAGTCCATCCTGCGAACGGTTGGTTTGGTCCAAATATTCCATAGCCGGAGACCGGTCCTGTTTTTATGTTAAGGTCCTGGATTTCCCCTGGAACTAGATCGTTGGGGATAACCTCTAATATATCTGCACAGTAATCAAGATGAAGTCTTTGCTGGATAGATAAACTGTTATCTACTAGAACATCTATGTGAGATTCAATCTTCATTTTGTCGAAATCAAACATCATTACCTGTAATTCTGGATTTGTATAATCCAAATAATAAGTTATTAAGCCGGTATTTTCTATATTTCCATTTTCTAATTGCACGTCTATTGGATTAATTGTTCCACTATATTGATGATAATAGATAGTTAGCGTGCCATTTATTGGTATGCTTTGCGCATCTGTATGCCAAATTAAAAACAGAAGCAAACAAAGTCCTCGAAAAAAAATGAACTGCACCTTTTTCATATTTACCTCCATTAGTGGATTTCCCTCATTTATTAATCAATAAATTTCAATGTAATAATATTTGTTCGGATCTTTTAATCTGTACTTACAATAAAATAAGGTCTGAACAAAATTAGGCCAATTCATAAGTTGAAGAATAAATCTGTTCTTCTTTCTAATCCGGGGGGGGCACCGCACAGTATGCTCCTCTGATAGGGATGGCATTTTTTCATCACCCTATTACAGGAGTTTTGATTGTTATTTGTGTATATCTGTTTTTTTTATTTTCTCCTGTGTCTCGCATATGGTCTGTGATTGTTAAAAGTGTTGGTCCCTCATTTTTTTACTAAAGAGCTATGTCTAAATTGTAGGATTAATTGGTCTTGAGAGCTGCGGAATCCTTAATTTTAAAATGATGACCCAGTGGGAATTCAGACTACCAGTCTGTTATCTATTGAAATCTCTTTTTTATTGATGCGTTGTCTAATCAGAAAAGCAAAGCCACATGCTATGAGCCAAACACTACTTGGTTCGGGTATGACAGCCAATGTAATCTCCCCTGTTAATCTGCCACAGATAGTATCTCCTCCAAACTCAGGGGCGACATCAATACTAATTTCGTAAAAATCGGATATTAAGCTTCCTTGGTATTGGGCCAAAGCAGTTCCATAATTCAAGAGGTCGTCAACAGGGAAATAGACAAGTGTGGTTCCAGACGCCAATTCCTTAATTAAATTTTTAATCCATCCAGCAAATACTGTATCTTCATTTTCCCTTGCAGGCCCGGATCCATCTAACATTGCGTATTGGGTAAAGGAATCAAGAATTCCAGACTCGTTGAACAGAAAAGAAAATGAATCAGTTTGAATTTCATCACCGGTTTCGTTATCGAGAAAGACGTAATCGGCTTTCAAATCAACGGAAAATTCTATAGTGTTAGTATAAGAATCATATATACCTCTATTAAGTGGTCCTGACAGCATTGATAAATGGAAGCTATCTATTCTTATTTTTCTACCTTCGGTGCCTACTACTCCTTCTATGTCAGTAATTGTATTATTAAGTGGATCAGTCGATAACAAAATATCAGCATTAGAAATTATATATTCTAGGAGGGTCGCATTTGTAGCCGAAACGTTAAAAACAAACAATACCATCACAAACAACTTGGTCAAACCTTTGCTCAAAAATGATTGCATTTTTATCCTCCTTGCTTGGAAATGATATTAAAAATAAAAATATCTCCTAATTGGGAACAGGGGTAGGGAACCAAAAAAGTGCACTTGCTATCCTTGTTCAAAAAAAGATATTTAAGACACTCCGGGCATGTTCAACTAATTCGATAAGATTGAGGCTGCGCACAATTTATCCTTATTTATTAGGCCAAAGTCAGTCACAAGCCAAACCTTTTCTTTTAAGGTTGTTAAGTTTTCATAAATTGCCTCTTTTTAAACCAAATCAAAGCAAACAGACCGAAGCTTAAAAAAAGCCAAGTAGAAGGTTCCGGAACAACCGATTCTGAAACAGCTCCAACAAGCACATGCATTTTATCGCCCACATTGGGTGTCGTCTTTCCCGCTCCAAGTCCAATAATATCTCCTGTTATGCTTCCAGCGTAACCCTGTAGATAGACAGCTTCGCCGATTCCTCCAAAATCTGATAAGTCAAGGATTCCTAATTTATAGTAATCATCATAAACAGTCTGATATCCAATATTTGGGAAAAGTTCTGTGTGTGAAGTCCCTACATCCAACGCCGGATCATGAAACGCGAATACGTCGGTATCATAGACCCCGTTTGTGAAGAGATCAATATAGGAAGACTCCTCATTTGGATCTAATATATGGTTACCATTGACATCTATCCAAGGTTCACCATAACCCGTAAGAGTAACCAGATTTCCAAAGGAATCATATGGTCCACTTAAAAAGTCATTTATCCAGTGCCCGCCGTTTACATGCCATTTGCCATCTTCACCGTAGACCAACCAAAAATTTGCTAATTCTACGTCCTCACTTTTAGCCAACTCCGCTTTCACCCACTTCACCAGATCCTTTGTATCAGATGAAACCAACACATAATCTTTACTTCCGGCACCCCCAATATTTTGAAATTTGTTATTAGCCGTTTTTGACTTCTGAACTACTAGGGAACTTCTGTCTTTGAAGTAATCAGGCTTCTTATTCACCAGGGTAGTGAACGTAACTCCTGGTCCGCCTTTTGTCAGTCCCAAAGTTGCTGCTATTTCTTCAACGAGTTGTTGCTCGTTCATATCTGTTCCATTTTTTTGAGTAAGTGCATCGATTTTATACTGTTTGCGTAAATAGATCATGGAATTTGCTACAGCTACAGGTGCACACCAATTATTTCCCCAGGCATCTTGATATTGATTTATATCAGAGACATCATTGATTTTACTAACGCCTATCGGCAAACTGAAGGCCACTTGGCTTATTAATAATAATGAGATCGAAAAAAGCAGTCCGATCAAACTTTTTGGTGCAATCATAAACCGTTTCATTTAGCTCCCTCCTATTGTTGCGTTTTCTTGGTCTAAATGGAAAGTGAGAGGCGAGACAGAATGTCAGTAAAAGTAAAAAAGGTTGAATGCTGCTGCACTGGGATTTCGATGGCTTTTCAAAAAAGCCCCGCTTTAACTCTGTCTCTCTCCACTTTAATTGAGTCAAATCTGATAATCTTGTAAAAGGTAGCAAATCTATAAATTTAAACGCAATATTTGGTTTTATTTCAACTTGGCCTCAGATTGCTAAAATATCTTGCTGTTCATGGATTGCCAATACCATTGCTCCATATATCAATTACTAAATTCTATGTTACGCTAAACATATAAAATGGCCAGGGTTATGAATATAATACCTTATTTCAGCTTGTTACTTATTTTCCGCACCCTAACATGGCAAAATGCGAGTAATTTTTTGACCACCGCTGTCACGGCGTGACGAAAACCTCAGGTTTCACATCAAGCGCTTTGAGATATTCTAGGTGGACAGGCTTGAGGGGTTTAGCAAGTTGGCGCCGATCGCCGTTTTTAATAACAATGACTGTGTGAAATTTTGTAGACATCATAAATGAGGTCGGCCGTTTGGTTCTTCGCCTTACCCAACCTGTTATTGTAGTTTGATTTTCTTCAACATAAATACGCATAGATCTCTCGATAAGGCGCCATATCAGCAAGGAAATCAATAAAACCATTCCAAGGACTTCAATTCTGGAATTCTTTTTCAAGAAAACACTGTTAACGACAACCGGATCCTTCAGAAATCCAAAATTCTGTTCAATGCCGCTTTGGTTCTTGTATAA
>JAFGES010000106.1 GCA_016931455.1 Desulfobacterales bacterium
AGGGTCATAGACTATATCCTGACACATTTCATAATGAGAGGGTAAAATGCCAGGTCAACGCATTGGTTATGTCAGGGTCAGCAGTTTCGATCAGAATCCCGAACGGCAACTAGAGAATATTTCACTCAATAAGGTCTTTACCGACAAAGCCTCGGGCAAGGATACCAAGAGGCCTGAGCTCGAGGCGCTCCTTGCCTTTGCTCGCGAGGGCGATACTGTTGTTGTGCACAGCATGGATCGCCTGGCGCGAAATCTGGACGACCTGCGGCGGCTGGTCCAAATGCTGACCAAGCGGGGGATCCGGATCGAGTTCGTCAAGGAAGGTTTGCATTTCACCGGCGAGGATTCGCCCATGGCCAATCTGTTGCTCTCGGTCATGGGCGCCTTCGCTGAATTCGAGCGGGCCCTGATCCGCGAGCGCCAGCGCGAAGGAATCGCCCTGGCCAAAAAACGTGGAGCGTACCGTGGCCGCAAGAAAGCCCTATCGCCTGAGCAAGTAGCCGATCTGCGCCAGCGGGCCGCTGCCGGCGAACAAAAAGCCGCCCTTGCCCGCGAGTTTGGCATCAGCCGCGAGACCTTATACCAATATTTAAGATCGGTTGACTGACTATGCCACAAAAATAATGGCAATTGGTCCAGATTGATGATCCTAAAAATTGTGCGTAGCTGAATGCGGAATAGGAAAAGCAATAATGAAAGACCTGATACTGATGGTTTTAAAGATCGGTTCTGGACTGGGATTCTTGAAAAATATTATCCAAAATGAGAGAATCCAATCAAAAAAGGAGGGATCGGATGTCTTCTATTGAGTCATATGGGAAATCCCGGTTGATACAAGTCAATTGATCCTAATATTTGTTTTTCTCAAGATCTATTTCTTCGTTTAGGAGGCAAACATGGCAGATGAATTAAAAGATTCTGGGACCGTAACGGCTTTAGCTGTTGTTGGATTTGTTTTTGGATTAATCGGCATGCTGGGTTCATTCATTCCCTGCATTGGGTCGCTTGCATTTTATATAAGTATTCCATCTTCGATTTTGTCAGGAATTGCGTTGATGATAGCAAATAGTCAAAAGGCGAAAAAAACATTTGCTGTGGTTGCTTTAACAATCGGGCTGATCGGGACAGTCGTATCTGGCTATCAGTATTTTAGTATTATTTCGGCCGGTGAGAGCGCTAGAAGAAATTTGGCAAGAATGTCGGATCAATTTACAAGAGCTGAAACATACAGGAAATCAAATTCTACTAACAAAGAAATAGCTGAGCCCATTCAAATCGTATGGTATGACTCTATTTGGGTCGACAAGAATGTCGAAACTGACGGAGTTACAATCGTTCCGGCAATTAGTTTCAAGATCAAAAATACCAGCGGCCGACCTTTACAAAACATAAAATTTTATTGCATTTTTGTCTTTGAGGAAAGCGGAAAGAACCTGACCGACGGGGATGTCATAGCAATTAAAAACCCATTGCCACCTGGTCAGATTAGCGAAGAGATTTTCGTCAAGGGCTATTTCGGTTTTCGGGCGTCCTCAAAACAAGCATTCATCAAGAATAAAGCGAATTGGAAAAGCGTCAAAGTCAAGATATACATGGCCAAGTATCATGAAGGTATTTTAGACATGGACGGCAAATCCCCATTGGGCACCTTCCCCATCAATAAAAAGATCGAGGGGTTGTCCGAATAGTCAATGGTATGGGATCAGGCATGCAATCGGGACTTATTCACCCAAAAGGTATCAATCCCAGGTAAACTAAATGAAGTTCAAATTTAATATTTCTCATGAATATAAATTTGTAAATTATTTATTATTAATTGTTTTTATTCTATTCTTGTTCCTTCCCTTTGGATTTAGCTTTTCAAAACAATCGGATAAAGTCCGTTTTTTCAACGTCCAATTGCCGGAATGTGCAATCCATAGAACAACGGGATTTAAATGTCCTACTTGCGGTTTGACTAGAAGCATCTCAGCCTTGTATCATGAGAACCTCCATTCATCTCTTTACTATAATAAAGCCGGAATATTATTGGTTATTTATTTTCTGCTTCAGACATTATTGCGATTCATCCCTATCTTTTTTAAAAAGAAATGGGTACCATGGTTTGATATAAGTCAATTGATCCTATCATTTGTTTTTCTCAAGATATATTTCTTCGTTTAGGAGGCAAACATGGCAGATGAATTAAAAGAGTCTGGGACCGTAACGGCTATTGCTGTTGTTGGATTTGTTTTTGGTTTAATCGGAATGCTGGGTTCATTCATCCCCTGTATCGGTTCGTTGGCATTTTATATAAGCATTCCATCTTCGATTATATCAGGAATTGCGTTGATGATAGCAAATAGTCAAAAAGCGAAAAAATCATTTGCTATAGTTGCTTTAACAATCGGGCTTATTGGAACCGTGGTATCCGGATTTCAATATTTTAGTATTGTCGCTGCCGGCGAAAGTGCAAAAAAAGAATTGCAACAAATGATTAATGCAAATAATATCAGGAGAGGGAACTCAATTGAGTCGAAAGAAAATAGGTCTCATGATGCTCTTGACGAATTAAAGCCTACTGAAAAAATATTTGAGATAAATAATATACGTGACGGCTATTTAAACCATCCCTATAATTGTCTTATAAAACCAATAATTGAAACACTTAGTTACAAAATCTCAATTGACCAAAATACCCTTCCCCCAGGGCTTTTTTTTAACTCCCAAACAAATGCACTTGAAGGAACACCTATTCAAAAAGGAGTTTGGAATTTAGTTTTTGAAATATCTGGCGGAAATGAAATCCAAGGTAAACTATTGGGAGTAATTAAGATCTATCGTATTTTGTCGGTGGGTGCGAATGGAGATTACACTGGAAAGGATGGGGTGCAGATGGCTTTCAATTCGGCGGAGGATATGGATGCTATTTGCATTGAAGAAGGCGAATATAAATTAAATAAAATTGAAATTGTTGAAACGAAATCTTGGGAACATGGAATAAAAATTAGTGGTGGTTGGAATTCCTCATTTACCCAGGATGGGCAGCTTCGTAATACCTATACAGAATTAAATGAACAAATTAGCGCAGATAATACAGATTACTTTTTTAACATTAAATCTGCAAAAAATGGAATAAAAATTGAATATATAATATTTCGAAATATTAAGGGTGGCGGAATTTCAGTGCCAAGAAATAAAACAGATGTGGTAGTTTTTTTAAATTGTTCTTTCTTCAATAACAAAACTGGATATGATGGTTTTATTTGTGGAGGGAATAAATATTTTATAAATTGTACATTTGAGAATAATTTAAATGCCGTGAAAGATGGTGGAAATTTTATAAAATGTACATTTAATTCAAATTCGGACATAGCCGTTAGTGGTGGAGGAGCTTTTGCAAATTGTTCTTTTACAAATAACTCAGGTGTATGCGTCCATGGAAGCGGTAATTTTACAGATTGCACATTTTCTGATAATAACGGAACTGCTATTTTTGAAGGGGGTTATTTCTCAAACTGTATTTTCGATCACAACTCAACAAAATCGGCATCTCGACTTAGAGGCGGGATTATTTTTGTCGGCTGTAGCTCCAACTTCAACGACTGTATATTTAGGAATAATTATTCAGATTCAGGAGTGGTCATGCTTTCATATGATGCGACTTTTAAATCTTGTAAATTTGAAAACAATACCAGTGAGGGAGATGGAGGCGCTGTTGGGTCAGAATATACAGGGGTAGGTTACTTTGAAGACTGTGTATTTGATAAAAATTCGGCATTGGGTTCAGGGGGGGCAGTCAAAGGAGGGGAATCTGCGAACTACTTCTCAAATTGTTTATTTAAGAATAATTCTGCGGCTCAAAATGGAGGAGCAGTAAGTTTAAAAAAAGAAGCTTTAGGAGAATACATAATTATCGGGTGTACATTTTATGAGAATGAATCGAAAGAAGGAGGGGGGGCTTTCTATGGAAGTGGCAAAATATTTAATTCCATTTTTTGGAAAAATATTGATGGAAATGATGCTAATGATATTACTGCGGGAGATAAACTTGAGATTGATTATTCCTTAGTCAATAATCTATCGGGATCTGCAAATTATGGTTCTCATAATATTAAAGGTGATCCAAAATTTATTAATCCACAGAGCGGCAATTTTAAGCTTCAATTGGATTCTCCTTGTGTAAATGCAGGAACAATTATTTCTGATCAAATCGAGTCTATCAATCAAAGCTATGGAAGAGAATTTAAAATGAAGGTAAAAATTCCAATGCGCGATCTTGCCGGGAAGACAAGAATAATAAGCGGGAAAATAGATTTGGGTGCATATGAATATCAGGCTGATAATAATTTAAATGAAACGCTTGGTTCCGAAATAAATCAATCATCAATTGAAAAGAGTTCAAGTCCTGAACCTGCGAGATCGCCCCTCTCAACTATTTATGAAGCGGAAAATGCAATAATTACAGGATCAGCGAAAGTGAATACTGAACATTACGGATTTTCTGGCAGGGGATACGTCGACGGATATGGCTATATGGGTTTAGGCTCAAAGACCACTTTTTCTGTTCGAATCCCTTCTGATGGTATATATAAGGTAACTTTGCGATATGCAAATGCGCGAGGTTCAGATATGACTGTAAGCATTTATGTAAATGGAACTAAAGTGAAAAAGACAATTTTACCAAGTATGGATAGTTGGGATAATTGGGCAGACAAAATCGAACTTATTGCTTTAAAATCAGGTCAAAATACGATTGCTTACAAATATGATGAGGGAGACTCTGGCAATATCAATATTGATTGCATTCACATTTCAAGATGATAAACGCTTCAGATTTAAAGTTTATAGGACTTAAGGGGTCTCAATTGTGAAGTTATCATGATTGGTTTTTGTCACCGGAATCAGCCAGCAATTGGCGTTTAGCCATTGCCTTCGTGTCGGGGCTTTCATTAATACTTTTCCATTCCGCATAGCCCAGCTCAACTCTTGGAATCGTGGGATTGCGCTCAATGATAACGTAAAATATTTTTCGCACATTTTAGAGGAGAGGTAGTCCTCCAAGTTTTTGGAAGTTGTTATACTTCCGGTTCGGCTAAA
>JAFGES010000107.1 GCA_016931455.1 Desulfobacterales bacterium
GAATGCCTTCTTTGAAATATGAAAAGAGATGGCAAACCTCAACACTACTGCTGTGTCTTGGGAGGTGTGAGTGTTACATATAAAAAAGGCCATTTGCATTAAGCAAATGGCCTTTTTGTATTTCTAAGCTTAAATAACTATCTATTCAGCATTACTAATAGATGTCTATTTAGCCTTCTGCTCTTTTCTTATATGCGTTGTAACGTGCCATGTATTCATCTTCAATCCGGGCACGAAGCTTCTTCGATTCTTCCGGAAACAGTTTTTCCAGGGCTGCGTAACGAACTTCACCGGACAAGAATTGCTGGAGAGTACCATCGGGTTCCTTGGAATCGAGGACAAACGGATTCTTACCCTCTTTCTTCAATTCAGGATTATATCTAAACAACGGCCAGTAACCGGACTCTACTGCCAGCTTCGCCTCTTCCTGAGCCTTGCCCATACCCTTTTTAATTCCATGGTTAATACAAGGTGCATAAGCAAATAGAATCGAAGGTCCGGCATAAGTTTCAGCTTCGGTAAATGCTTTGACAAGCTGCTGTTTATTGGCGCCCATGGACACATTGGCTACATAAACATAACCATAGGTCATCATCATAGCAGCCATATCTTTCTTCATTGTCTTCTTACCGGAAGCGGCAAACTTAGCAATGGAACCGGTCGGGGTTGCTTTAGAGGATTGACCGCCGGTATTGGAATATACCTCGGTGTCATATACCATCACATTGATATCTTCACCGGAAGCCAAAACATGGTCAAGGCCACCAAACGCGATATCATAGGCCGCACCGTCACCCAAAAATACCCAGTAGGATTTCTTGGTAAACAGCATCTTGTAGCCCAAAATTTCCTGAAGCAAGGCATTATCCGGATATTTCGGCAATAGGGCCTTGAGCTGATCACCATAGGTCTTGGAGCCTTTAGCATCTTTGAAGTTATCCAGCAATCCCTGAAGCGCTTGCTTGACTTCCGCATCGATATCGGTTGCCAGGGCATTTTGAATCAAACCCGCCAACCTGGATCGCTGCTGAAAATGACCCAGCAACATACCATAGGTAAACTCACCGGAATCTTCAAACAGAGAGTTGGCCCAAGCAGGTCCGTGGCCTTCCTTATTGGTACAGTAGGGAATCGGAGGCGATCCACCCCAAATGGAGCTACATCCTGTAGAATTACCGATCACCATCCTCTCACCAAACAGCTGCGTCAGCAACTTAGCGTAAGGAGTCTCACCACAACCTGCGCATGCACCGGAGAACTCAAGCAACGGCTGATAAAACTGGCTGCCTTTCACGCTAAAACGATCCAAGAATTCATCGCGTACCGGTAAGGTTTCAAAAAATTCCCAGTTGGGTACCTGCTCATCGGTCTGCGTCGCCAATGGTTTCATTTCCAGAGCAGACGTCTTGGCCGGGCAGATATCGGCGCAGTTTCCACATCCTGTACAATCCAGTGTAGATACCTGCATCCGGAACTTGTATCCTTTCAACTGCTTTCCGATCGCATTGACAGTCTTGAAGTTAGATGGAGCCGCGGACGCCTCTTCATCGGTCAGCAATGCCGGCCGAATCGCCGCATGCGGACAAACCATAGCACACTGGTTACACTGGATACAATTTTCAGAAATCCATTCAGGAACCAGAATGGCTACACCACGCTTTTCGTATCTTGTAGTTTCTATAGGAAAGATACCATCTTTGGAAAATGTGCTGACGGGCAATTTATCACCCTTGGTAGCGATCATAGGACGGAGAACCTTTTTAAAAGAATCGGGCTCATCTTTTTCAGGGGCAGCAATGCTTTCAGCTTCAGCCCAAGATTCCGGATATTTTATTTCAACCACGCTTTCCAGGGCTTTATCCACAGCAGCAACGTTCATATTGACGACTTTATCGCCTTTTTTTCCGTATGCTTTTTGAATTGATTTTTTTAAGTATCCGATTGCCTCATCCACCGGAATTACATTAGCCAGCTTAAAAAAAGCGGACTGCATAATCATATTGATCCGTCCGCCGAGGCCTACTTCCGCAGCAATTTTAACGGCATCTATAGCATATAACTTAATTTTCTTCTTGGCAATGGCTCGTCGCATTTCAGCCGGAAATTCGGTTTCCATCTGTTCAACGGTCCAAGGGCAATTCATAACAAATGTACCACCTTTGACCACATCACTAACCATGTCATATATGTTGACATATGCCGGGTTATGACAGGCAACGTAATCCGCATTGGCTATCAGATACGTGGACTGAATCGGGGTTTTACCGAAACGGAGATGAGAAATGGTAACCCCACCGGATTTTTTAGAATCATATGCAAAATAAGCCTGCGCATACATATCGGTGTTGTCGCCGATGATTTTGATGGCTTCTTTGTTGGCGCCGACCGTACCGTCCGCCCCCAGACCCCAGAATTTACATCGAACGGTTCCTTTGGGAGCCGTCACATAATCTTTCGGCACATCCAGGGATGTATTGCTCACATCATCGATAATACCGACAGTGAAATGATTTTTCGGTTTAGCGGACTTCATGTTTTCAATAACGGCCTTGACTTGCGCCGGATCAAAATCTTTGGATCCCAAGCCGTATCGACCCGCTACGAGCGTCGGATACTTACCTGCTTCATAGAATGACGTACACACGTCTTCGAACAGCGGATCGCCTACAGCACCTTTTTCTTTGACCCGGTCAAGAACGGTAATAGTCTTGGCCGAAGCCGGAATGGCTTCGAACATATAATCCGGCGTAAACGGACGGTACAGGCGAACCTTAATCATACCGACCTTTTCGCCATCAGCCACTTCTTTTTGAATGACTTCATCAATGGTATCGGTTGACGATCCCATGGCTATAATGACTTTATCGGCTTCGGGATGTCCTACATACTGGAACGGCTTGTATTCACGCCCGGTCAGTTCGCTGACCTTTCTCATGTTTTCGCGAACAATGGCGGGAACTTTAGCATAATATGGATTACAAACTTCCATACCCTGAAAATAAATATCCGGATTCTGAGCCGTGCCTCTAAGATCCGGTTTTTCGGGATTTTGCTGTCGTGCTCTGAATTCGGCAACTTTTTGCCAATTGAGCAATTTGGCCATGTCCTTATAATCTATCAATTCGACTTTCTGAATTTCATGAGATGAGCGAAAACCATCAAAAAAATGAATAAACGGCAGACTGGATTCAATTGCAGACAAATGCATAATAGTTCCAAGATCAATAATTTCCTGGATGGAACCGGAAGCAATTTGGCAAAACCCCGTCGGTCTTGCTGCCATAACATCCGTATGGTCACCGAAAATATTCAGTGCATGCCCTGCAACTGAACGCGCAGAAATATGAAACGTTCCAGGCAAAAGTTCGCCTGCCATTTTATACATATTGGGTATCATCAGGAGAAGTCCCTGAGACGCCGTAAATGTCGAAGTCAAAGATCCAGCTGCCAGTGATCCGTGAACCGCAGCCGCCGCACCGGCTTCAGACTCGAGCTGACGAACCAACACTTCTTGTCCAAACAGGTTTTTTTGCCCGTTTGCCGCCCATTCATCCTGCAATTCCGCCATCGGCGAAGAAGGCGTAATCGGATAAATGGCAGCCACATCGCTGAAGGCATATGCTACATATGCTGCCGCTGTGTTACCATCCATTGTTTTCATTGTTTTTGCCATAAAACTGCTCCTTTCTTGAAGGTAGAAAAATTATGCGCCACAAATTTTATATTCATGGCATAACTCATTATGCTTTTAACATCCGTATTAAAACCTGTAAGTTTAATCTATTTGTTTAATTTCATTAAAGTAAATTTTCAAAAAAATCATTGCCCTTATCATCAACAAGGATAAAAGCTGGAAAATCTTTTACAGTAATTTCGTAAATAGCCTCCATGCCAAGCTCCGGATATTCAAGAATTTTCACGTCTGTAATACATTCTTTTCCCAACCGGGCTGCAGGACCGCCAATTGATCCCAGGTAAAATCCGCCATATTTTTTACATGAATCCGTCACCACTTTATCACGATTTCCTTTGGCAAGCATGACCATTGAGCCACCACGGGCTTGGAAAATCGGTACATATGGGTCCATTCTTCCGGCAGTTGTCGGACCAAAAGCTCCCGATGCATATCCGGGAGGCGTTTTAGCCGGACCGGCATAATATATGATGTGATTCTTAACATAATCCGGCAGGTCTTCTCCTCGATCCAATCGTTCCTTTAGCTTCGCGTGGGCAATGTCTCTACCGACAATCATTTTGCCGGACAATGATAATCGCGTTGAAACCGGATACTGTGTCAGTATGGCTCGAATCTTATCCATCGGCTGGTTCAGGTCAATTTTCACGGCCTCATCTTCCTTTGCAGTTGGTTCCGGTAAATATTTGGCTGGATCCCTTTCAAGTTTTTCAAGGAAAATACCATCCTTCGTGATTTTAGCTTTGATATTCCGATCGGCACTACAGCTCACACCAATGCCGATGGGGCATGATGCACCGTGTCTCGGCAGTCGAATAACCCGCGCATCATGAATAAAGTACTTTCCACCGAACTGAGCACCGATTCCGGTATCTTGAGCGATTTTGAGAACTTTTTCTTCAAACTCAAGATCTCTGAAGGCATGTCCCAATTTATTACCTTTTGTCGGCAAGCTATCGTAATATTTAGTGGTGGCAAGTTTTACGGTTTTGAGGTTTCCTTCCGCGGAAGTTCCACCAACAACAAAGGCGAGGTGATAGGGAGGGCAGGCTGCGGTTCCGAGTGATTTCATCTTTGCCCGAACAAATTTCTCGAGTGTCTCAGGATTTAAAACGGCTTTGGTCTCTTGGTACAAATACATTTTGTTAGCGGATCCTCCGCCTTTGGCCACAAATAAAAATTTGTAAGCATCGCCTTGCGTAGCGTATAGGTCAATTTGAGCCGGTAGATTACAACCCGTATTTACCTCATCATACATGTTCAAGGGAGCATTTTGTGAATATCTGAGATTACATTTTGTGTAGGTATTAAATACACCTTTTGAAAGCGCCTCTTCCTCATTAAAACCGGTCCAAACCTGCTGACCTTTCTTTCCAACGATTGTGGCAGTACCTGTGTCCTGACACTGTGGAAATTCAAATTCCGCAGCTATCACCGCATTTTTAAGCATATCTAAGGCTACAAATTTATCGTTTTCAGAGCTTTCAGGATCATCAAGTATTTTTTTTAATTGTTTAAGATGGTCAGATCTCAGCAAGTGCCCAACATCCCTGAATGCCTCCTCAGCAAGAAGCGTCAACCCCTCAGGAGCAATCGTTAGAATTTCTTTACCTTCAAACGATTTTACTGAAATAAAGTCTTTTGTTAGGAGACGATATTCTGTCGTATCCTCTCCCAGGGGAAACATCTCTTGATACGCAAATTCTACCATTTCTCGGTTCTCCTTTATTGATTGGTTATCATTTGGATATACCTTCTGTTCGAGGTCTTAATCCTCCATATCATTAGATTGCTTGAACATATGAACTGCCACATTGATAAAACAAACCCTATTCTTACTTAATTCATACAAAATATATGAAAATTTTGTATTTCATGAATTATTTTAAAAATCAAGTCATTTATAAGAAATTTAAAAAGTCATTTTTTTTCAGCTTTGTACAACAGACTTTCCGGAATGAATTTTAAAATATTTAATTTCGGACAATTTATCTCAATCTTCACCAATAAAAAACCCGAACCTTTCAATAAAATAAAAAGGTTCGGGTTTGTATAAAAATTTTCGGCAGCGTCCTACTCTCCCACCCAGCTTCCCGAGCAGTACCATCGGCGCTGAAGAGCTTAACTTCCGTGTTCGGGATGGATACGGGTGTTGCCTCTTCGCTATTGCCACCGAAAAATCGTTGCTTACAATCGGGTTATCAATACATGAAAACGTTTAAGTAGCTATGTCAAAATTTGTGGCCAAGCCGCACGACCGATTAGTACCGGTAAGCTCAATGTGTTACCACACTTACACACCCGGCCTATCAACCTTGTCATCTTCAAGGGGTCTTCAGTCTGTATGTCTCCATACAGAGGGATATCTTATCTTGAGGTTGGCTTCCCGCTTAGATGCTTTCAGCGGTTATCCTTTCCGTACTTAGCTACCCAGCTATGCCGCTGGCGCGACAACTGGAACACCATTGGTTCGTCCATTCCGGTCCTCTCGTACTAGGAACAGATCC
>JAFGES010000108.1 GCA_016931455.1 Desulfobacterales bacterium
CCGGGCAATGGCAATTATCGCCACTGACAAGACAACCTCGTAATGTGGTATGCCTTGAGTCAGGTAGGTTTTCATGATTGTTTCCAGCAATTCAATTCCGATAATCACGAGCATAAAGAGCCCGAAAAGTTCCAACAGTTGGTCAATGGACAGGATCAAGGAGAGTGGTTGTGTTATGTCCTTAATGATCGTCCAGCCCAGATCTACAGTTGCCAGCAACAAGACAAGGGCCATCATAATCATGAGTACTTGAATTAGAAACCGTTCAAACCGTTTTAAAAAATTTAGCATGACTGATCCCTCCTGCGCATAACGTACTGATCAGCGGCGGCTGTAAGCCGTCCGGTGGATTAGTGGGTTATGTGATCTTTTCTTTGGTTTTTGTCTCTTGCTGTAGTATTTAAGGAAGTCTGCCGGAGAAAGTACTCTGGCGCCCTTGCACAGATCTGGAGGGAAATGAGCATGATTACCGGTGATCAAATATTCGGCATCACCGGAGATGGCAATTTCAAGAAATGGTTCGTCATCAGGGTCTGGTAAAGGATGGGAAAGAGGTGAGGATGCTATGATCTGACCTCGGTATTCAATATAATCCATAAGGGCCGCAACCTTGTCCTGTTCGAATTGGAACTTGGGACGACGCAATACGTCGTGATATTCAGATAGGATGCGGGCATCGAGACATAATACTAATTCACCCGAGGAAACCATACGAACACTATCACCACATGGACCGAAGGGCGATAGAAGGCCTGCTACAAGAACATTGGTATCGAGAACGATCTTCATCGTATGCGCTTTTTTCGTACTTCCTGAATTTCAGCTTCAATCGCCTTTGCCTCAATACTATCGGTTCCCTGCTCAAAAGATCTACGCTGAAGATTTACCACCGCCTCGATAGCGCGTGCTTGACGAAAGGCTGAAATAGATTCTTCGAGGTTTGATTCGCTGACTGCTGCAAGAATTGCTATGGGCCGTCCGTTGCTGGTAACAACCATCTCCCGTTCTCCAGGAAGATTCTTCCAGACCTCAGCCGATTTTCCTCGCAAGTCGCGTACACTGATAAACTTCATGGCTCTCACCCTCCAGTTGTGTTATAAATAGTGTACACTATCGTCACTCATTTTCAAGTATATTTTCTTGCAAAACATAGGTGCCAAAAACATAGGTGCCAGATCTTGAAATGAGACATTCGGATATTTAATTCAAGATTCAAGACCTGACACCGATATCCCCATTTAATTCAAGATTCAAGACCTGACACCGATATCCCCATGACACCGATATCCCGGGTATGACCCTGCTTGAAGAATAAGCAGGTGTTCTTCTCTATATGACAGTCAGATAAACATTGAAATACCTAAAAAGGACAAGATGGCCAGGTCTCAACATTAAATATTGTTTTGTCAATTGTTGAGGCCTCGGCCTTAGCATGATCTGATGGAGAGAATATTATAATATTATGGACATCCCCTACGCGTTTTAAAAAAGTTGTTGCAGAAAATACTTGACAGTTTTTGGAATATTCTGTTCAATGAACATGTTCATTGAACATGTTCTATTTAAATTGTTTTGTTGAGATCTACCGAAGGAGGTTGGCTAGGCGCACGAGACGGGACGCATTTGCGTTTTTGGATATTAAGCGAAATGTCAATAAAAAAGGAGATATAAAGATGAGATGGCTGATTTTTATTTTCAGATGGAGTTATCGAATACGCATTCCGTTTCAAAAACTGGAAGGCAGAAATCGAAGTCGTCAGCGACCGGAACTGGGACGTATCACCAATGACGATGTTTATTCAATTCTGGAAGAAAGCTGGAAAAATTATCGACAATTAAGCAAAACGGCACCAAAGGGGGATACTCTCGGGAGCCGGATGATGCTGAAAAACGGTGTTTGGTCTCTTGCCATGTACAGGGCCATTTTAAAGATAGTTTTTGAAAAGGAGTATGCAATTGAATTGTGTGGCGATGTACTTTGGAAAAATTACCAAAGAAGTGTCTGGCGGGTTCGTTTGAAAGCCCGCTTGTCAAGCCGTAAGCCCCAAGAACAGATGAACCGGATGCAAGAGGTTTTTTTAAAGATCTTGGAGAAACCTGGATACGATCTGTTGGTTATCCAGGCACCAGATGCATTTGCCTATGATATATATCGTTGCCCGGTACATGATTATTTTAAGTCTCTTGGTCCTGAGGAGTTGGAATTCTTCCGGAAGACCTGGTGCACATTTGACTTTCCCTTTGCCGAACACCTGGTAAAAGGGGGGAAACATGAGCGGCAGCGAACGCTCTCCCATGGCGATGAGATGTGCGACATGCGATGGATGGTAGATGCACACCCAAAAAAATTGAAAGGGGAGGATAGAACTCATGGCACAGCATGACGAATTTGCATTCATGGATGCGACGCAACAGGCGGACCTAGTTCGGAACAAAGAAGTCCTTCCCCTTGAACTTGTTGATTCCGCCATAGATCGAATTGAACAGTTGAATCCGAAGATTAACGCAGTGATTACGTCAACCTTTGAAATGGCACGTGGTATTGCAAAACAGCCTGATAAGCTTCCAAATGGTAAATTTAAAGGAGTTCCGTTTTTGTTAAAAGATATTTTGGCGGAAATGGAGGGGGTTCGAAGAACCTCCGGCACGAACTATTTGGATGATTTTGTATCCCCCAGGGATAGTGAACTGGTGAAGAGGTATAAAAAATCGGGTTTGATCATTTTGGGCAAAACCAATGTTCCCGAGCTTGGTATTTTAGCGACCACCGAACCAAAACGTTTCGGCCCCACACGAAATCCTTGGGATTTAAGCAGGACGCCGGGAGGGTCATCCGGTGGATCTGCAGCAGCGGTTGCTTGCGGCATGGTCTCCATGGCCCATGGCAACGACGGTGCGGGGTCTATTCGAATTCCTTCATCTTGCTGCGGATTATTCGGCATGAAGCCAACCAGGGGTAGAATTACGCTGGCGCCTATGTTTGGCGATCTGTTGTTCGGTCTTGTCTCTGAACACGCAATTACACGATCAGTGCGTGATAGTGCGGCCTTAATGGATGCCACAGCCGGGTCAGCGCCGGGTGATCCCTATTATGCTCCGCCTCCAAAAGCTTCCTTTTTAAAAGCTGTTGGAAGAGATCCCGGGAATTTGAAGATCGGGGTCATTACCTACTCGCCCAGCGGTATGCCGATAGATGATGATTGTTTACAGGCATTGGATGCATCCACAAGACTTTGCAAGGAACTGGGGCATACGGTTGAAGAAGCAAAATTCGATACATTTGATGTTTCCATCTTGGCCCATCTCCCGGTTGCTTTTGATACTGTTTACAGCTCCGGCGTTGCATGGCAGATTACTGCCATGGAATATATAGTCGGCAAAAAAGCAAAGCAGAGCCATTTTGAACCATTGACGTGGGCATATGGTGAGAAAGGAGAACTGAAAAAAAGCGTTGATTTGATGAATGCTCTGTTTATTTTTCAGCGGTTCAGCCGTGAAATCGGTAAACTCTTCGCGGAATCCTATGATATATTATTGAGCCCGACGCTGGCGCTCATACCACCAAAACTGGGAAGTTTTGATGCCGTAAAGGAAAATCCATTATATGGCCTTGAGTTTTCCGGGATATTCTCTCCATTTACTGTGATCGCCAATATTACAGGGCAGCCCGCAATGTCGGTTCCCTTGTATTGGAACGAAGAAGGCCTGCCTATCGGTACGCATTTTATCGGGAGCTATGGAGATGAAGAAACGCTTTTTAGCCTGGCGGCCCAATTGGAAGAGGTGAGACCATGGAAAAACTTTAAGCCGGAAGTGGTTGAAACAAAAAAATAAGTAAACACGTCTGATGGTCACATTAAAGACAAAATAAAAATGTTAAAGGATCGAAAGTCTAAACATGGATAAGAAACCAACCCAAACAAACCGTCAGAAACAAAAAATAGAAACTCGCGATTTAATTTTAAAAACCGCCAGAGAATTGTTCCTTGATCGGGGCTATGAAAAAACTACCATGAGGGACATAGCGAATAAAGCTGGCCTTGGCACAGGGACCGCATTTACGCATTTTCCCGATAAAAGATCGATTTTGGCAGCCACCCTGTATAATGATATCGAAGATGCACTTAATCAGGCCTTTGAATCCTTGCCGCCAAACAGTTCTATCATCGAAATGCTGGTTCATCCGGTGCGCATGATTTTTGAACATTTTGCCAAAACGCCTCAATTATCAAAAACGCTGCTAAAAGAAACTTTATTTATGCAAGGCCCATGGGGAAAGCGGGTTGATATTCAGCTGCAACGTTCTATTGAATTGACCCAAAAGGTACTTGAAGACTTGAAAAATAATGGTCAGTTACGCGCTGACAGTAATTGTGAAATATTGGCTTTGGGCGTTATTTCCCATTACCTCAGCATCCTCTATTGGGGTTTAGCACAGGACATAGAAGTCGAGAAGCAGGTTAACATTTTCCAATTACTTTTAGAAAGCTTGCTAATTGGCCATATCAGTGGATAAGTTTGTCGGGGAAGTTTTTTCAGGTAAATATGACTTGATTTCAATGGAATTTCGAGGGGGTCAGTTCTTGCTTTTTGCCATTGGGAAACCTATCGGACATCCATCATAATGGAACATAGGTGTCAGATCTTGAAATGGGAACATAGGTGTCAGATCTTGAAATGAGACATTCGGATATTTACAAGACCTGACACCGATATCCCC
>JAFGES010000109.1 GCA_016931455.1 Desulfobacterales bacterium
AAAGGAGTTGGCATGGCTTTACCAACTCCTTCAAAATTGGTAGTCCCAAGGGGAGTCGAACCCCTGTCTCCGGCGTGAGAGGCCGATAAAAAGCATTTACCTGAAAATACCTGGATATTTATAGATTGTATAAGTGCATGTTAATAAATAGCATAAATATACTTGACTTTCCTTGGGCATACCTCTAAATTTATTTAAAGGTTGGAAATAGGGTTGGAAAAAATGTTTTCGGCTTTCAAAAAAACGTTTCCGGCTTTTTGCTTGGAAAGGGTTTTAGAGGTTGGAAAATGAGCAAACGCATTAAAACTGATTACCCGGGCGTGTTTTACCGGGAAGCAAGGCGAGTGGGCAGGAATGGAACAGAAAAGGTCTATTACGTCGTGTTCAAGAAGGATGGCAAAGTCCACGAAGAAAAAGCGGGGCGGCAATATGCGGATGCCATGACTCCCGCGAAGGCCAACTCTATCAGGGCAGAACGTATAGAGGGTAAGCGCAAGTCTAAAAAACAGATTAGAGAGCAGGAGAAGGCCAGGAAAGAGGCTGAAGCTGGCAAGTGGACAATTGGCAGGCTATGGAATTCTTACAGCTCTGACAAGGAAGAGAATCATTCTTTTATCACTGATAGGAATCGTTACGAAAAGTATATACAACCGGTATTCAAAAGCAGGGAACCCAAGGATATTATCCTGCTGGATGTCGAAAGGCTGAGACGAAGGCTTTTAAAAAGCAGATCACCCCAGACCGTAAAGCATGTACTCAGCCTGTTGAAACGTATCGTGAATTATGGGGTGAAAAGAAATCTATGCGAAGGGCTCTCGTTTCATGTTCAAGTACCACAGGTCAATAATATTAAAACAGAGGATTTGACCAAGGAACAATTGAATGCACTGATTAAGGCCATTGATGAAGAGGAAGATATTCAAATCGCTCACCTGATGAAGATGGCCCTTATGACAGGCATGCGGCGCGGTGAGTTATTCAAGCTTGAATGGAGCGACATAGATTTTAATCGGGGGTTCATAAATATCCACGATCCAAAGGGCGGCAGAGATCAGAGCATTCCGCTCAATGAAGCGGCAAGAGAGATATTGAAAAATCATCCACAGACAGAGAGTCCGTATGTCTTCCCTGATAAAAATGGCAATAAGAGGAAGAGTATTACCAGGCAGGCAAACCGGATAAAAGAACGGGCAGGGTTGCCGAAGGACTTCAGGGCAATGCATGGCCTGCGTCATGTATATGCATCCATGCTTGCTTCAAGCGGACAGGTTGATATGTACACGCTTCAAAGGCTTTTAACCCATAAAAGCCCTGTTATGACCCAGAGATATGCGCACCTTAGAGATGAGACATTGAAGAGGGCTTCTAATCTTGCGGGGGAGTTGATCAATGGGAAGAAATAAACTTGATGAAAGAACAAGGATGATGGGACAGCTTGTCATAGACTTTGTGAATGCAGAAAATAGTGATGAGGCCGGATTAACATATCTTGCCAATCTTCAAAAGATTTTTGATTTCCCAGAAGATTTTGTTGAAGAGGCTCAAGGAAATTTTCCAAGAATATATAATTACAAATCGGTATTGAATGAAGAAGAGACTGATGCATTAAAATGCATTGTGCAGAAAGATCTAGTAGCAAATATAGTTTTAGATGAATATTTTGTTTTGGGAGTAACCGGTGTTGAAACAGAGGAAGTATTCAGTAACACAACAGGAGAATCTCTATATACTCAAATAGTTCCGATAACTAAACAAGAAGCGTCACATTTCATTAAGCGGTTTATAGTGGAAAATTGGGGAGATTCATTAAGTATTACCGCAAATCTTCAAGACATTCATGATAAAATTGAACCACTTCTTAGAAAGGAAAGAAGAGGGGATGGTGTTCAAGAAGTTAAGTCGTTACTTGCTGATTTTCAGTATCTTGATGCAAAGCTTATCCAGCATAAAAAACGAATTAACCCAGAAAAATTTTCTACAATTGAAAAGTTTGCCAATATATTTTCTCAAAATTATATTGAACACAAGGAAATGCTTTCAATAAGTACAACACTAAGAGAAGTTATTATTGATATTATCAATAACAAAAAGATTGTTCCTTCCAGTTTCTTAAATTTCTTTTTAGTATTTTATAATCTTATTTCATGGGGCAAAGTATATCTTGCAGAAGATGGTTTGCTGGTTGAAGAGTTGCCATTTACTGAATCAAATTTTCAAAGAGATAAAATTGAACAAACACCCCTGTATCTTAAAGAATATTATTGTCAGCCAATCTCTTATTGTTTAATTAATTTTCTAAAAAATAGAGATAACCTGAAGCTACTTCATAAGTGCCAGAATTGCGGAAAATTTTACATATCAAAAACACTTAGGGAATCAATCTTTTGTCATGGTGATAAATGCCGCCTTGCCTTTCATAACCGCAGGCGCATAGAAAGTGGAGAAAACAGAGAATATAAAAGAAAGAAACGCGAATCAAAAGAATCCAAGCTTAGCTATTTCGGCTATAAGAATAATGATGGCTAAACGCATAATGATGGCTAAACGCATATATCTGTTTAGCCGTAACTACACGTTTTTCCAATTCAATTCTTGAATTCCATTACAGTCCCCTGCTATTTATCGATTAACGCTGATTAACAGGGGGACAAGATGGACAAGCGATACCTTACCGAAAAAGAAGTTTCTGATTTAACCGGGTTTGCCTTATCCACGCTTCGCAATGACCGCCATACACACAAGGGCATGCCGTACATCAAGAAAGGCCGGGCGGTACGTTATCACATGGGCGATGTGATCAATTACATGGAGGCCAGGAAAGTCCAGACATATGACAGTGAGGTTCAAAAATGAAATTTTTAGAAGGCGATTCGGGATACACAACAGAAATCGAAGGCAAAGATAGCTGTAATCATTTTGAAACCTGCTCCGCGCCGCTTTGCCCGCAGGACAGGGACAGCCTGATCAACGGTGTCTGGTATCCTGATGAGGAAATCTGCAGAAACCGTAAATTCACCGGGCAGACATTTATCCGCAAGCAACGCGCCATCAAGAAAAAGGCAAAGGATGAAACCACATACTACACCCATGCCATGCTTGACCGGGATATAACCATACGCAAGGGGATTTCAGGCATTGACCCCGATCAGGAAATCAATCAATCATTGCAAGCAGAACAGCAATGGATCAAGGCTCACCCGGAGAAAAAAACACCATCTCCGGAAACAGTGAAAGCCAAAAAGGAAATGATGCGTAGAGTGCGGGAGGCGAGGTTAAAAAAACCGGCTTATCTTACACAACGAACCATACAAAACAAGCCTCATAATCAGGGCGAATGACCCATGGAAAAGAAAAACAATACAAACATACCGGTAAGGATAAAACAGCTCGAAGATGAGACAAATATAACCGAAGAAATGAAAACCTCAAAAGCTTACCTGTCGCTTTCGAATGAAGCCAAGATTATCCTTTTGCTCATGATGAACAGCAAAGAGAAAAACCCGTTTCCTTCAATGCTGGGGTGAAGCCGTGCAGAGAATAATACACCAGATGCAACAGAACAACTACGCGATCAGAAAAAAAGCGGTTCTTGATGCCGAGTTGATCTATTCAGATGCCTTTGCAAGCCTGACAAAGTCATCCATCAGGGTATTGATACGGTTTCTCCAGAAAAGGGATTTTCATAGAGAAGGCAGAGGGAATAGCACAAAAATTGTTTACCATGCCGATCCAATGGTTTTCACCTATCACGAGGCGAAATGCTACGGCATCAGCAGATCATCGTTCCATAAGGCTATTGGAGAGCTTTACGAGAAGGGCTTTATTGAGATTGTCCATCAGGGCGGTAGCATAGGCAATGGTAAGGATTGGTCAAGATATAAACTTATCGAAGATTGGAAGAAATACGGAACTCCCGAATTTAAAAAAAGAAACAAACCGAAAAGCGTTCAATATAGCGATGCCTTGAAAACATACAACCACCAAAGAAGTACCAGCAAAAGATCCAATCATCCGATCCAATGAAAAACATTTTGCAGTGTACTTTTCTGCACTCGTACGTTGTCGTTTTTGACAACGTAAGGCTTAAATCAGGCTTGGGGGTGTATTCAAAAATGACAACGAAGCGGATTACAAAAAATAATCCCCAAAGCCTGCATGCAAGTACGTTTGCAGATAAAAGAGCATCATCTCTTAATGAAATCGCTACGAGTGTTAAAAACTACACTGTTTATATATATAGCCATAGGGGAGTGTTTTTTTAGGCTAGGGTTAAGGTTGAATAAGTTGCATATTAAAAAGACTCCTGGGTGCAAGCTCAAATAAATGTCTGCCCAATGCTTTTTGCTGCGTTTACAAACCCACCCAGCACGTTTTTTTAATGCGTTCTAGTCCGGAAGGCTTTTTCTCGTGTCGGGATATTACCTTCAAAATGTCAGGTTTTGTCAGGTCCGGGAAGATCCAATCAATAAGTTCTGATAGTGTCCCTGAATACCCGCTTTATAACCACCAGAGGGCCATACGGAGCTTTTTTGCCGGTCAATGGCTTATCATCCGTTTAGACCTTTTATAGCGTTTATAAACCCTCCCCGCATATACCTTTTTATGCGTCAAAAAACTCCGGCCAGATGTGAGCATGAAAGCTTAACATTCCTTAACAGGCTCTTGGCATCGGTAGCCTTTTTTATCGTGTCACTTTATTACCTCCAAAAACCAAGTTTTGACAGGTCGAAAGGTGAAGTTTTGTGAGGTCGAAAAAGTTAAGTTTTGATAAGTAGAAAATGTTAGCAATTGTTAGCATCTATGCACCTGAATGGGCAGACACCAGAGCGGGTGAGACATCGGCCTATTGCCGTTCTACCCGCTTTTTGTTTTCTGCAGGACTCTGATATTATTCAACCCGTGGTTAACCCTTTGCTGGCTTTTCAGTACGGTTCGAGTAAGGACTGCCTGCCTATCCGCATTGAGTCTATATGTAACCCCATGCCTGCTTTTATGCTATTGCTGATTTTTAACCGAAAAATGTCAACATTTAGCAACATCACCGATTAGCTTTCAACATTTTTCAACACCCCTATTGCTCTAATATTCGTACTTAGCACAGGTCGAGCCCTTGACGCTGTTTAGAAGCAGGCCCACAAATGCTTTGCTTATCTTCAGGGCCTTTATGAAATGCCGGTATCTGTAATGGTTTTGCAATGATTATGCTTGGCATGTAAGAAAAACCCCGTTTATGAGTCCACCTCCGTATGCTTCATCCCGTAAGATAATCCCAATTTTTCCAATAGGCTTCCGGCATTCTGGCCGCTCCTATATCATCTCTTGAATAAGGTTCGCCTGGATAAGTCCGAAACAGGCGGGAAAAACATGTAAACATAGAGTCTTATGCCGGTTTTGGTTGTTCGTTTTTTGCCCATTAGTGAACTATTTGTAAACCACTATTCAAGCATTATATAGATTTTTAGTAGATAAAAGGGGGACTTTCTCAGGCTGAAATCATGTTCCCTGAAACTGAGGTTTTACCCCTGTAAGGACGCATCCATGCCAATATCCCACCTTTTTGACCACTGCCAGTCAACTATCATGTCCTAAGTTACACTTAATGTCATAGTTATATTAGGGCATAAATAGAAGTTTGTTTTTCTTAGTAGCGGCATAATGGTGAAGCTAGTTTGTTGATATAACTTGTGGTTTTAACAATTTGATCATATTGGGTATTCTATCCATCGTTAATCTTTTTTTGTGCCCAATTATCAATAATTCTATAGGGCACTGCCCATAGATGAACCAAAATGGATCTCCCAAACAGTGGAAAAGTAATGGCTGTACAAGCAAACAGTATAATAAGCAATATCCAGGAGTATAGAAATACAAGTATCCCAGTTATGACCATAAGAACGAGCGATGGAAAGAACACGACATTTATGAAATCCTCACTCCTGAACATGCCGATTCTATCAAATCCAGAAAGTTTGCCTTGCTTAATGGCTAATTGAAAGCTACCCAATGATATGGGGAAAACGAAGATTGAGACAAGTTCAAAAATATTCACCGTTCTTCCTCTTGCTCTTTATCAATCAAATCCTCGGTTGGTTCCAAGGGTATTATCAATCCATCTCTTATAAGGGCGTTCAACGTATTAACAACCAGCGAATTCATCATAATATTAAAATCCGCAAATGCATTTCCCCGGGAAAAAGCATCAGCAATCCAAACCTTTTTCCCGGAACCGGCATCGAGCAATGTGATATCATAGGTGGCCCTTGGCTTTGTAATGGTACCACCCCCAACACTTGTCGTTTGCTCCGAATAATTCAAAGAATTACCAACCTTATTAAATGTGCCTTCGGTATGGTAGCTTGGGGGTATATATTTTTTATCAATCCACGCATCAGTCAATCCAATAATAAGTATTCCATCAACTCCCGTTTCCCTGACAATTTTAACCATCTCCTCGCTAGTATACCCTCTTGTCGGTGGAAAAACGTCCATACCTGCCAATATTTCAATCCCTTGTTGTTTAAATTCATTCACGAACAGTGTTTCTATATACCTGTTTTGTTGAATGCTACCACAATAGCCACAAACCAATATAGAATGAAGCACGAATTCATCAAAATCAGGATCTTTGAATGAGGACATTTTGGTGCTCGCACATGAAAAGAGGAACAAGAGTAAAATAAAAATTGGCATTATTCTTTTCATTAATATCCTCCTTGAATTTAGGCTCTTCAATTGTCCGGGTTCTCAATCCGAATATATTCTGGTCGGAGTTAGTTTCTCTTTCGTTGTCCCATCACCGAGCTGTCCATAATAGTTATCTCCCCAAGCCCAGAGCGTGCCATCGGTCTTAATTGAAAGCGTGCGATGATATGCCCCGCAAATCTTTATCCAGTCGTTAGCAGATACTATCTGGGTCGGAGCGTTTCTATCCGATTTATCTCCTACACCGAGCTGTCCATATCCGTTATATCCCCAGGCCCAAAGCGAGCCATCAGTCTTTAAAGCCATAGAGTGACTAGTGCCTGCTGAAACCGTATCCCAGTCGGTGTCAGTCTTGATGTGAGTTGGAATATTTGTATTGCCAATAGTCTCGTCACCAAGCTGACCATATTCGTTATATCCCCAGGCCCAAAGTGTTCTGTTGGTCTTGATCGCCAGGGAATGAAATTCACCTCCTGAAACCACGGCCCAATCGGTGTCGGTCCCGATCTGAGTCGGGGTATTTCTCCAAATCGTTGTCCCATCACCGAGTTGGCCTTCAATGTTCCTTCCCCAGGCCCATAGCGAGCCATCGGTCTTAATTGCCAGAGAGTGATTCCAACCCGCTGCTACCATGACCCAGTTGATGTCGCACTTGATCGGGGTCGGGATATTTTTATCTACTCCTGTCCCGTCACCAAGCTGGAAATAACCATTACACCCCCAGGCCCAAAGCGTTCTGTTGGTCTTGATCGCCAGGGAGTGAAGAAGACCAGCTGCAACCATTGACCAACCAGTATCAGACCCGATACGGGTCGGGGTGTTTTTACCTATCCATGTCCCGTCACCGAGTTGGCCTTCAATGTTCCTTCCCCAGGCCCAAAGCGAGCCATCAATCTTGATAGCCAATGAATGCCAATAACCTGCAGCAACCGTGGACCAGTCAGTATCCGTCCCGATCTGGGTCGGGGTTGTTACATTATCACCAATATCCGGGTCACCGAGTTGGCCTTGATTGTTTCTTCCCCAGGCCCACAGCGAGCCATTGTTTTTGATTGCCAACGTATGATCAACTCCCCCTGCAACCATGGCCCAGACATCAGCAACCTGAACATTCCAAGAAAAACTGTCCGCACCTAAACCGGATGTCTCACTGATTGTAATTTCATGTTGCCCTACATCCTCGTTCCTTGGGGAATACTCATAGGCTGTTCCAGTAGCATCTGGAATTAGATCTCCATCCAGATACCACTGGATTGATGCCGATGCAGGGAACACTTCAACCTGAAAGGTAAGCGCATCTCCGGCACTCATCGAGATGTTTGTCTCTTCCGGTGAAGCCGAAATAATGCAGCCGGACATGCAGACAGTGATAATTAGTAAAAGGGCGAAGCGGACAACTCTTTCCATAATATCCTCCCCCAATGCTCTTTCAATACGAACAAATGATGATCAAAATTACACTAAACGTATAATACAACTATCAAACATAATAATGCGGAGGAAAGTATTTACAAGTAAATTGATTATCTTTGTCGAAGTTTTAGAATTACCCTACACTCGCTTTTGCCTTCAATAGAAATTACAAACTTGGTCATGCCCCCCTCCCATTCTTTTCGCGAATATTCGCATGTAGCGAGGCATTGGGTAGTCAAGTCAAGCTTGGGAAGATCTGATACACCCCCTGGGGTGGTAAGGGGTGTTAGATTTCCAGTGAACAGGCTTTATGACCGTACAGGCCGCTAAATTTTCTCCGTCGCGAAATTAAGGGTGGGGGTTATAGGCATTGAACAGACATATTTTTTAGAATGGCAAAAAAGCCCCATTTGGTTCTTTGGGGTTGGAAATAGGGTTGGAAAACAGATTGATAAAATAAAAGGAGTCGGCAATTGTATGCCAACTCCCTGTTTTAATTGGTAGTCCCAAGGGGAGTCGAACCCCTGTCTCCGGCGTGAGAGGCCGATGTCCTAGGCCACTAGACGATGGGACCATAA
>JAFGES010000110.1 GCA_016931455.1 Desulfobacterales bacterium
CACTGAAATTGAACCAAGCCTGGAATATGGTGATGCATATTTAAATGCTACGGCAATTCATTCAAAGTCGTTCATATCAGAGGTTGACCAATAATCCTTTCGAATCTTCGGATCGGGGAGACGAGGGCTGTTGCCAACCCTCAGCCCACTCAGAAATGGACTTTGGCTATGACCTCATCTGCTCAAGCCTTTGAGAAAGGCTCCCTTGCCGGAATTCCCGCGAGCGGTTAAAAAGTTGCTTCACATCACTTGTCTGATATACAGAATAACCATTGGCATGCAGCGAATCAGTACCATCAATATTCTTCGCTGACACTTTTTATATGCAAATGAGCATTTATAAAATGGGTTTTTCGTTAATTTCAAAGTTCTTTTTATAATAGCGAAATCTTTGTTTAAATAATTTTTCCAAAAAGTCTATTTGCAGGTCTCTATAATCGTACACGACGCCTTTCTCTGTTCCTCTATGAATTCTTCCAATATATTGTATTAATTTGCCCCTAAAAGCAAATGGAAAAACTAAAAATAAACAGTCCAGATTTGGAAAATCTGTACCTTCGCCAATTAATTGACCGGTTGCGAGCAAGACTTGAAAATTTCCAGATTCAATTTGCCTGATTTTCTGTTTTCTCTGTTTCGGTGATAGATCTCCAGTTAATATTATGATCTCCAAATTTCTTTTTAAATAATAGCTCAATACTTCTACATGTTCCTTCCTTTCAGTTAAAACAAGACATTTATTGCCTCGTTTCGCTTCCATCTCTATATCTGCTTTTATCATATCGTTTCTTTTCGAATCAAAAGAAATGATTTTTGATAGAATATTGAAATTATCTGTCATTACATTGAACGGAACTGACAAATCACTATTTCTTATAAATACAATTGGTTTTTTATAAAATTGTTCATTTAAATTTTCATCTTTAGCAGCATGTTCTTTTATTTCATGAAGGACTTTTCCCAGATGAATAAAAATCAATTGCGCGTCATTGGATTTTCTTTCTGGCGTAGCTGTCAAGCCATACAGATAGTAAGGATTGAATTTTGTTATAACATTCCTAAACATTTTTGCGGGCATATGATGACATTCATCGACAAGTATGAGGCCAAAACTATTGGACATGTTTTGAAGATCATCCATTCTAATCAAGGTTTGAACCATCCCAACAGTTATTTTTTTGCCAATTTTTCTTTTTCCTGATGAAAATTGACCTATTTCCCGTTTCGGTATGACTAAAAAATTCTCAATTCTCTCCAGCCATTGATCGAAAATTTGCTTTTTATGGACTAATATTAGGGAGGGCTGTTTCAGGCGGCTGATTAATTCGAGCCCAATTATAGTCTTACCTGTACCTGGAGGAGCGACAAGAATTCCTTGATCACTTTTTAACACAATCTCCAATGCGTCTTTTTGATAGCCAAATAAAGTAATCTCTGAAGTAAAGTTTACTTGCTTAAGCATGCTCCTCATGTCATTGATTTGGAATTGTATTTCATTTTCCTGTAAAAAATTTGTCAAATTTGTCAGAAAACCACGGGGAACAATTACGGAGGTTTCATCTCCATCAATCATTTTAAAATATTTTTCTAAACCATAGACATTTAGTCCGAGTCTTCTTTTGATTATATAGTCAGAATTTATAAAGTTCAAATTTTCCTTTAAAAAGGTTATCAGGTTTTTAGGCAAATAGCTTTTCGAAATATCTAGCTGATTTTTATATGTGATTACAATTTTCGAATTTTTCTTTATCGGTTCAGAATTTTGCCGTTGTTTTATATCCTGAAAGAATTTATCCAATATGTCAGTCGGTATGCGAGAAATATTCGCTAGTAAATCCCATTGATCCGGATATGGCATATATTCAATTTCCGGATTGACAAAGACTGTATTGCCTTTCTTTCTTGCCAAACCATGCAATGGCAAAGCTATAAGATTGCCAAATCCTCTTCCACTCCGATAGTCTTGATTGGGAAATAATCGATCGAAACTATCTTCCTTATCAAATTGTCCGATTATTTTCGCTTCTTTCAATAAATGAAATATAATGGTTCTGCTTTTAAACGCGGGATAGTTTTCCGCAAAGAATAGCCAGACGTGTCCCCCATTACCAGATCGTGATCTTTCCAAATATGTAGAGAATCCCGAGCTTTTGCATATACTCATAAAGTTTGTCGCATCCCCTGTCCATTTTTCACCATCAAAATCAGCAACAATGAAGAAAGAAGTATTATCATCTAGCAAGGGGTAAATTCCAAAGAACTTTTCCCCTCGCAAATGTTGCTCAATATAGAAATCAGCAAATTTTGCATAATTTTTATTGATGCAGTCTTTGCACTTACCTTTGTTCAGCTTTATACAAAATCCTGGTTTCCACTCATTCAGGCATACAGGCACATAACCACTCGCGGATTTATCCGCTTTTTCCCAGCGAATAGCAAAAACGTCTTCTCTTCCTTTGAACAAGCTTTTGTAAAGCAGGATTTTTTCTTGGGGAGATAGCAACATAGATGAGTTCTCTACGCCGATCGTTCGACAGTTCCATACAGGCAGTTTGAAAACATGTAACCTGTCCATCTGTGCCAGCTTGGCGGCACAGCAATGACCTATTCGTCTCGGTCAGCTGCAAGTTGACGACGCTTGCAAAGCTTTGATTACTCTCATCCTATTGCTTGGCCCTGACCCTTAACCTGACGGGACTTTCGGACGGGTCTCTATCCATTGTGATAATGATGCGTTTTTCGTTAAGGCAATTTGAATTATTTCCTCATCCGGCATTCTAGGATCAAGATCACGAACTGATCTAATGTCGTAATCATTGCTGCTGAGATACTGTTCAACAAGATGACCGACACCAACATCAACTAAAAATTTAATCTCCGATTCGTTCATGCGGATAATTTTAAAGGAAATACTTTTTCAGATTCTACAAGGTCGGCTACATAGGCATAGATAGCTCTGAAATCTTCTTTTTCAAGCTCAGGATAATCAGTGATTAATTCATCCTCAGTTATGCCTTTCGCAAGAGCTTTAAGTAATTGTTCAACAGTTATTCTTAGCCCTCTGATTGTAGGTTTACCGACCATAATCCTCGGATCAATAGTAATTCTTGATGAAATATCGTTTTGGTAATCCTTCATCGCACCTCTAATCGAATAGCATTTTTTCAAGATTTTCTTTGAGCATAAACTAATAAAATCTACTTATTTTCATAGTTCTATTTTAGGTCGACTAGCCGAGGGCTGTTGCCAATCCTCACCCCCCTCAGAACCGTACTTTACAGTTTCACCTCATCCGCTCAAGCCTCTGAGAAAGTCTCCCTTGTAAGGACTCCTGCAACCAGTTAAAAGTTGCTTCACATTACTTGTCTGATATTTAGAATAACTTTAATGTTTCTGGCTACACGGTGATCACGTGGAACTTGCATCCACTGGGTGA